>JAFLTA010000059.1 GCA_022510685.1 Lachnospiraceae bacterium
AGGAGATATCCTCCATGAATCCCCCGGATACTTTTCACCAAAGAAGCCTTATTCAACACCGCAACAATCTGCTCTAAATACTTATCCGATATATTCTGTCTTCTTGCAATATCTTTCAGCCGGATAGGTTCCCCATTGTTATAGGTAGCCAAATCTAACATGAGTTTGATAGCATTCTTTCCTCTTGTTGATATTCTCATATGCACCCCCTTGCTGCTTATACAAAATGATGCTGGGCGGATTCGAACCACCAACTTCAGTTTTGCAAACCTATGCCATTCCAACGGCCACAGCATCTTATCACTCATAATAATCTGAAAAAATCCGCAAAATAATATTTCCTAGTAAACCAATAGGAATATACGCCTTTTAATATTATATATATTTATGTAACTTCTGTCAATAAGATTTTAAAAACAAACAAAGGCGTCAAGAATCAACTTAACGCCTTTACTATGAGAAAACTATCTCCACCCTATTTTACTTTTATCAATGCATACAATGCCATATACCACATTTGTCATATCAAGCCTGCCCTCTTAACCGCACTCTTATTCTGCGCTTTATCAATTTTTTTATCAATTTCAGTTGTTTCAAAATGCTCTCCGGTGGCAATAAAGCCTCATCTATCTGATTTTTAAGTTCCAGAATGATGTCTCCACATGCATTCACTAATTCCTGTGCACTATATGGTTCCAAATCTTTTTCACTCTCCGGTTCTTCATAAAAAAGGACTCCGTCTTCTCTATTTAAAAATTTTCTGGCTACCTGTTCATTTCCTTCTCTAAATTGTTCATTGTATTCTGACGGTTCCATATCAGTAAACAGTGCGGCACGTCGATAATCCATATTGCCCCCCCGGTGCCTAGTAGCCTTTATTATCAAGGGAAGCATAAAACTCTTTCTCTCAGCAAACGCCGGGTTGGTGTTGAGAATCTGCTTGCTTTGTATAAATTCACCGGCTACAGCCGGATTTCTTGAAAATTCATCCAGTACATACTCATCTGTCAGTGTCAGTCCCACACAATCCAAAAAATCATCCAGGAGATTGTTATTCACAAACTGCCCCTTCTCAAAAGGTCGAATGATAATATTTTCCGTTCCGATGCATGAAGCAATCAAATCCATTGCCCTAAAATAATCTGCATGAAGACGCTCCTGAGGGTTGGAATCAACATATTTCGTAAAACTTTTCACCTGCAGGTCAGCCTTTGCGGACTCTGCCCAGTATGATCTAATATAGGCATCCTGGCGCCTCAAATACGCAATTACCTTTATCCTATGTCCATGCTCAGCAAGAATCTCTTTTAGATTGAGCCAAAAATCATCTACAAAATAAGACTGATTCCAGATTGATTCATCCGATAAAATTATATTGTCAGATGTTTGAAATAACTCCAATACTTTTTGCATCCCTTCGTTTCGAAGTGCTTCTTCCTGTTCATATAATCGTTGTTTTTTCTCGTCATAGTAGCGTTGTATCAAAAAATGTGCGTTTCTGTGTTTACCGACATTATCAAAGCGATATCCTAAATCCGGATAACAAAAGTTCTTGCTACTGAGAAGCTCCCTGTTCTTTGCCAGAAAAATCTGAATAGATGTCGTTCCTGTTTTCGGTGTTCCAATGTGTAAATATAAACAACCCATAAAACTCTCCTCCCGTAAATACAATTCACTGATAAATTATTAGTTCATTATGATTTTTTCTTAAAAAAACGCACTCTACGTTTTATCATTTTTTTCAGCACCTTCAACTGGAGCTTCAAGCTTTGTTTATCTGCTTTTATTTGGTCCAACTCCCTCTTTAATTCAAGTATCATATCCCCACACGCCAATACTAACTCATCTGTACTATATGGTTCCAATTCTTTTTCACTCTTAGTAGATTCCCGGAATAAAATACCATCCTCACGATTTAGATATTTTCTGGCAACAGATTCGTTCCCTTCTCTAAAACGCTCTAAATATTGTGCCGGATCATTATCCGGAAACATTGCGGCACGGCGGTAATCGGCTTTTTCTTCGCGATGAGCTGTCGCATTCTGTATCACATGCAGTAAAAATCCTTTTCTCTCTGAAAATTCCGGTCTGGCATTGAGGATTTGTTTTGCTTTTATATAATCGCCGGCAACCGTGTCATTTTTTACCTGGTCTGCGCAATTAAATTCCTCTGTCATGGCAAGATCCAAGCAATCCAGAAAATCCGTATATAAATCTTCGTTCATAAGCTGACCACGCTCAAATGGACGAACGATTAGATTTTCCTGTCCCACAAAAGAAGCAATCTTATCTAATTCTTTCGAATAATCAGCACGAAGACGCTCCGTTGCATCTGTTTCAATATATTCTGCAAATTCCTTTTGCTGGCTCATAGCCTTGACAGACTGTGTCCAAAAAGAACGGATATACGAGTCCTGGCGTCTGATATAAACGATAACTTTTAGAGTATGATTCTTCTCTGTCATCGCCTGCACTAAATTCGGCCAAAAGTTTTTTATCTTGTGGGAATGAATATAAATAGATTCATCCGATAATATCACGTTATCATGCTCTTTCAGACACTCAAGAACCTTTTCCACTCCTTCACTTCGAAGCTGATCTTCTTCTTCGCGCAATCGTTTTTTATTTTCATCATAATATTGCTGAACTAAAAAATGTCCGTTTCTGTTTTTGTGAACCTTGTCAAACCGGTATCCCGGATCCGGTATAGCATAACCTTTTTCCAAGAAAACATTTTTATTCTTGTTTAGAAAGAACTGGATAGATGTCGTTCCTGTTTTTGGTGTTCCAATGTGTAAATACAAACAACCCATAATGCCTCTCCTTTACAATTCATGATGCGGACCTAAAACGGTGTTTTGCACTAACATCACTTTATTAGAATGAAGTGACGATGATAATCCAAAGAGATTATTGACACCTTATTCTATACGTACATTATAGATAGTATACTTGTCAAAATATTCAAAAAAATCAGTCATTCATATGGCATTTTTATGGCATGACAATCAATAACCAAAATGTCAATGGTTAACCTATTTGAACCCTGTTTATTCTTGCGCCATATGCTAACATATCGGCGCCATTATGCCGGATAGCTGTCCCATTTTTCGCCCTATGGACAATTTTTCCAAAAAAGAGTAATATAAGAGATTGAAATACGATGGAGGGATGACAATGAAGAAATTATTGAATCGCCTAATGGAGCCGAAAATTCAAATTCCGGAAGAAAGAAAACGATTTTCCAATAGAGAATTAAAAAATCTGATATTTCCTATTATCATTGAACAGTTTCTGGCGCTGCTTGTGGGAATGGCAGACACTCTTATGATCAGTTATGTCGGAGAAGCAGCAGTGTCCGGTGTAGCACTGGTCAATCAGCTGAATAATGTGTTTATTATGGTGTTTGCGGCATTGGCATCCGGTGGCGCTGTGGTTGCAAGCCAGTATATCGGAAAAAGAGACAGGAAAAGCGGAACTTTGGCTGCCAGTCAGCTTGTGATGATAACTGCTCTGATTTCCATTTTCATGATGGTAATTCTACTGTTGTGGGGACGCTCTATTTTCGGTATGCTGTTTGGAAAAGTGGAAGCAGACGTACTGGACTCCGGACTGACATATCTGCGAATATCCGCATACTCCTTTCCGGTTCTTTCTCTATATAATGCTTGCGCTGGCTTATATCGCAGCATGGGAAAGACAAAAATTTTAATGAAAGTTTCCATTGCCATGAATGCTATTAATGTGGCAGGAAATGCCATCGGAGTATTTGTTCTGCATGCAGGCGTAGCGGGCGTAGCATATCCTTCGCTAATCTCCCGCACTTTTGCAGCAATCGTAATGTTGATTCTCGCATCAAATCCACGCAATGAGATTTGTGTTCGAGCAAAATTAGTATTCGCCTGGAAAGCGAAAATGATTTCCCGTATATTTTATATCGCGATTCCTAACAGCATTGAAAGCGGATTGTTTCAGGTTGCCAAGGTGGCGTTGAGTTCTATCGTTGCTATGTTCGGTACCGTGCAGATTGCCGCAAACGGTGTAGCGCAGAGCTTTTGGGCGATGGCAGCACTGTTTTGTATTGCCATGGGTCCTGCATTTATTACCGTAATCGGACAGTACATGGGTGCCGGAGACCGGGAAGGGGCAGAATACTATATGCGGAAACTGCTCCGCATGACCTATGTGGGGGGAATCTTATGGAACCTCGTTTTTTTCATGCTTACTCCACTCATACTTAAATTATACAGTCTGAGCAATGAAGCAATACACTTGGTAATGATTTTGGTACTGTTGCATAATATCTTCAATTCCCTGCTCTGCCCGGTGGGATTCTCTGTGTCCAACGGAATGCGCGCAGCGGGAGATGTACAGTATACTATGTATGCCTCGATTTTTGCCACGGTAATTTGCAGAACGGCTCTCTCTGTACTGTTTGGAATAAAGCTGCATCTCGGAGTCATCGGAATTACTCTGGCGATGATCTGCGACTGGGCAATTAAAGCTTTTTTAATTGCAATGCGTTGGCGCAGTGGAAAATGGAAAGAATATCATGTAATATAGCAAACACAATAAAACATCTTTCTATTTTGCATAGGAAATCTTCCCATCCTCCACAGTGATAGCGCCACCACAACTTGCTATTTCGTCATGAAGAACAGTCCCAGGCTTCCCGGACCACAGTTGGTAGAAATTGCCGGCGATACTTTTTGGCGAATGACTTTATCAAATTTCACCTTCTGTCTCACCTGTTCTTCAATGTCTTCTAGTTCTTCTTTTGTCAACCCTGCATGAGCAATAAACAAAATTTCCGTATTGATATCACTCTTGACACTAAGCATGGAATTAATATACTTCTTCCTCACATGCTCTTCTGCCCCCATATGGACAGTCCCCACTTTCATAGCACCATTTCTTAAAACAAGTACCGGATGAAGCATAAGCGCCTTACAGAGTGCGTTGACTATGGACGAAAGCCTTCCTGACAAGTTCAGATACTCTGTACTTCTTATGACAAAGCTGGTCTTAAACCTCTTTTTCATAACTTCTATTTCCTGTATGATTTCATCGACACTCATATCTTCCTCTGCATATCTTGCCGCTTGTAGTGCCATGAGACCTAACACGCTGGATACATGTCCCGAATCCACTACAATAACATTATCAAAGGCTTTTGCTGCCTCCAGAGCATTTGCATAGCCCCGGCTGATGTTTTGCGATACGGCAATGTGAATAATATACTGAGCCTTTGTCAACTGATTTGCAAAAAACTCCTCATAATCTGATACCAAGGGCTGTTTGGATTGGGCAAATCTGCCTTTCTCTCTGATATAGGAAAGGACACCCTCCGCTTCAACCTCGATACCATCCAGAAATTCACCTTTGTCTGTCACTACCCGGTACGGCATAACGGCAACTTGATGTTCCTCCAGTATTTCTTCCGGCATATCACATAAACTCTCCGTAGAAATCAAAACAGGTAATTTCTTATTATGCGTAAGGACAGGCGTCTCTACTATACCCACAGTACCATCTACCATATGTCTGCTCACGATTTCCTTAGGAAGATGCTTTAAAAGTTCTCTCTCCAATTGCGCTCCGGTAATCGGTTTCGGCAAATAACCGTCAAATCCCTCTTTTCGATAAAGTGCCTGATTTTCTTTACCGGCATTGGCTGTCAATATCACGACGCGGGTATTTTTGTTGAGACCACCCAGCTGTGAACGAATCTGATGCAGACATTCAATACCATCCATGCCGGGCATGAGATGATCCATCAGAATAACATCATATCGTTTGTTGAGCGTTTGATTCAGACACTTCTCACCACTTGTAACCGAATCAACCTGCACTTTTGTATCCCGCAGAAGCTTTTCCGCCACCATAAGATTTGTCTCATTATCATCAACGAGCAGCACATTTGCTTCCGGCGCCTCAAAGCTCTGTTTGTAACGTGTTCTCGCACCGATATTCCGTTTTGCTTCCAGATTAATCTCCCCAATCTTGTCTTCACCAACTACTTTCTGAGGCAGAGTAATCACAAAAGTAGAACCTTTTGTATAGACACTGTTTACTGCAATATCACCACCCATCAAATCCACCAATTGCTTTACAATGGAAAGTCCCAGACCCGTTCCTTCAATATGGCGGTTTTTCTGCTGATCCACCCTCTTAAATGCACTAAATAAATGGGGGATGCTTTCCTTTTTTATTCCTATACCGGTATCCGTGACAGAATAGGAAATTTGCTCCTCCCCGTCCTCATTACCTTTACTTTGGATTGACAGGGTAACAGAACCGGACTCTGTATATTTTATAGAATTGTTCAACACGTTTACCAGAACCTGCTTAATCCGCACCTCATCACCAATCAGCCGTGCGGGGACTCCCCCATCCACGTCCACATGAAACTCCAGTCCCTTTTCTTTCGCACGTACCCAAATCATATTCACCAGTTCTGACAACATGGCTCCCACATCATATTCTACCGGCACGATATCCATTTTCCCGGATTCAATTTTTGACATATCCAGAAAGTCATTGATCAGCGACAGCAGCATCTTACTTGCTCCCTGAATATTAATCGCATCCGTTGCCACTTCCTCTGACACATCTTCTCGCAGAATCATCTCATTCAAACCGATAATCGTATTGATAGGAGTTCGGATTTCGTGACTCATACTGGAGAAAAAACGACTTTGTGCCCGATTCAACTCGTCAATTTTTCGCTTTTTTTCCCTTGCAATCGCATTTTCTGAGCGATACATCGCATTTTGAAAGAGTATCATACAGCACACCAGCGCTGCAACAACCAACAGTGATACGATAGAATTGATATAGGTCACTTCCGTCGTAAGCTGATCCACTTGTGCCATATGATTATAGACAATATAATAACAGAATGCATTCACGATACAACTGCTAATCAGTAATATATATTTCATCTTGCCCTCAACTACGAGACACACATAGACCATACCAAAGAGAAGCCAGAGTGCTCCCCCTCCGGAAGAACCTCCCACATTCAAAAAAATAGTGGGCATTACCAAAAAAATAAGAACGATAGCTATGACAACTGCTCCCTGTTGTATTTTTTGAAAATGAATCGAACAAAAATAAACGATACAGAAAAAAACAACTACAGCAACCAGCAAGAGAATACTTCCCATATTTCCTCCGGTTACAAGTCCAGTTATAACACCCGCCAACAGTCCACCGATTCCCAAAAGCACAACAAGGCGGAACAACCGCTCTTGCAGAGACAGATTACGGTCTTCTATAGGTTGAAAAAAATTCTTTATACCCATTTATATTTCACCCCCTTCCACGCTATTGATGATTGCATCCACTTTCTCGGATGCCGCCATCAAATCAAAATTTTCCACATCCTTGTTGACATCGCGCAACAAGTCACTGACAGACGTATCATGATATGAAAATTCACGCATGAGTACAAGCTGTTCTTCCGCTTCATTTGCCTCAAAAGTATCCAAACGCTCCTTTAATTCCTTCAGATGCTCAAAAAGCTCCTCTTTCGATACATTCTCACCGGCAACGACTATCTTCTCATCAGACTTATCGGGTTCCAGCACCTCAAGTATACCACGGACAGTGTACTGGTATTTCTCCATAATATCCCGGTGATTCTCTCTGATATAATCACCATCCTGATTCTTAGCAGCCGCTTCTGCCTGCTTTGCCATCTCTGAAAGTGTATCAGCACCTAAAGTTTTCGCTGAACTTTTCAAAGCATGAATAGCTATCTGATAATTTTTATAATCCTCTTTTTCATAAAATTTTTCAAGATCCGCTATCTTATTTTCCGAACTCTCCGCAAACAGAAGAAGCACTTTCTCATAATATTCTTCGTCACTGCGACAGTATACGAGACCCGCCTCCGTGTGAATTCCTTTATCTTCCAGACGGGCTAACATACCCTTTTCAGATTCACTATCCGCTCCGCCTTCAGCAGCATCTACCGGAATTGGCTCAGTGGTATCTGCCTGCTCCTTCTCCGTCTGTTTTGATTCACTATTCTTATTTTTCTCAGACTTCTTTTTCTTGTCCTCTACCTCTATATAGGAAATAGATGTCTTCGGCAATACTTTTCTCAGCAGCCTCTTTAACTCCTGATCTTCAATCGGCTTGGAAATAAATTCATCAAATCCCTCCTGTAAGAACATTTCCCTTGCCCCACTCACTGCGTTTGCGGTAAAAGCAATATAAGTAGGTGTATGTTGTGCATCCGTGCGTTTTTTCTGAAGTCTCTTAAGGGTTTCCACTCCATCCATTTCCGGCATCATATGATCGAGAAATACCAGATCAAAATCCTCCGTGTCACAGATTTCAATCGCCTCCATGCCGCTCCATGCAGTTTTTACTTCCATCTGATAAGATCTGAAAACACCTTCTGCCACCATCAGGTTCATCGGCTCATCATCTACAACGAGGACACGCACACCCGGACATACCATGTATCCCTTATCATACCCAACCGCATTTAAGGAGTATTGGGAATTTAATATATTTACGAACGGCAGACAATAAAATGGTTTTTTCACAAGATTTGCCCTGCTGTTTTCCGGCAGTCGAAAATGGTCCTCTGCTACCACGATAACCTCTATTTCCTTATCCAGCTCCTCATAATAAGACGCAGCCTCCTCGTATTCTTCCTTTCCGATGACCAGATGCGTCAACTGATACATAGAAATCAGTTTCTTTAGTTCATCCAAATAGAAAACTCTGTAAATTGTAAGCCCCAACTCACGAACCATGTGGGAAATCATTGTATTATAATAATCTCTGACTTCCGGAACACCATACTTCTCCTGCCGCAGATAGCATGCCATGCACAAGTCATCCGGTTTATTTAACTCTATACAAGGAGACTTATCTGCAATTTTCTGGGGAATACTTAAGGATACTGTCGTCCCTTTTCCCTCTGTACTCTCAATCTGCATAAATCCATTCATGGCAGAGACCATTCCGTATACGATACAGATTCCCAGACCAAGACCACTGTTTTTTCGATTTCTCCCCCCATTTGCCTGGAAAAATCTCTCCTTGATTTTTCCCATTTCTTCTCCAGTAATGCCAACTCCCGTGTCACTTACCTTGATACACAGGTTGATGCCATAAGGCTTATGCAGAGCATAGACTCTGACATAAACTCCTCCTTTTTTGGTAAACTTGACTGCATTGTCAACCAGATGCTTAATGATTTTCTTGATTTTTCCTTCATCTCCCACCAGTACCGAAGGAAGTTTGGCATCAATATCAAAAATCAATTCTATACCTTTATCATTCATCATCATACGATTCTTCGCAATAAAATCATTAATCAACGAAGAAATCGAATACGATTCTTCCGTAACGATGATACTGCCCGTATCTATTTCCGTAAAATCCAAAATATCTTCAATCTGATTAAACAATCTGTTTCCCGCCATCTGGATGGAATGGATATCTTTCTTTTTTTCATTATCTTCTTCATTTTTCATCATGACTGTCGTAATTCCCATTACCGCATTGATGGGTGTACGCAATTCATGAGACATATTTGCCAGAAAATCTTCCGCTCTCCGGTTATTTTCTTCCAGTAATGATATCTTTTCACCTATTAGTACACTATCCTTCCAACGCCACCGGATCATCGTTTCTATCAAACGCTCTGCAATCAAAACAATCACAAAATGCAGACCGAGTCTCTCTGCCTCATCTATTGATATTTTAGAAGCATCTACCACAAACACGAGATCATAGAACACGGTCAGATAATAAGAAATAGCGCAAACTCTGACAAAGCGACAATCATTCGTGGGCGAATACACAATGATGAGTGCTGTCATCACCGGAGCCAGGTTAAAAATACTGGTCTCATGGATGCCATAGAAAAAAAATGTCAGCATCATTAAAGTAATATACAGCCATAGTCTGGTAGCCATCGGCATTTTTTCCGTAATGTGCATCACCCAGCTGCCAATGAGACCAAGTATGATCAGCGCCACAGCTCCCGTATCCCATCCATTAAAAACCGAATGCGGTATCAACGCAAGTGTATAAATGGTATAGCAAAGCAAAATCATAAGATGTGTCTGTCTTTGCTTCTCCTGCTCGTACATATTCCCCTACCTTTCTCTCATCTGATAATCCTCATCCTCATCAATCATATCCAGCATAATGCCCGCGAATTCAGGATCAAATTGTGAACCGCTCCCCTTCTCCACCTCAGAGCGAGCCGTCGACTGCGCCAGTGCATCTCGGTAACTTCTCTTGGAAGTCATGGCATCATAGGCATCTGCAATAGCTATAATGCGTGCCTCCATAGGAATATCCTCCCCGGCAATGCCATCGGGATAACCTTTGCCATCGTAACGCTCATGATGGGATCTGGCACCTATTAAAAGTTGTGGAAACTCTGTTATCGTTTTTAATATTGTCTCTCCCTTGACAGGATGGCTCTTCATCACATCATACTCATCATCCGTAAGTTTTGACGGTTTATTGATAATAGTATCCGGCACACCTATTTTACCCACATCATGAAGGAGACCCATCATATAGATATCATTCTGTTGTTCTTCGGAAAGCCCTGCCCGTTTTGCAATTTCCCGTGAATAGTCCGCCACTCTGGTGGAATGTCCATTGGTGTAGGTATCCTTCGCATCAATGGCACTGGATAGTGTCATCACAATCTGTATAAGCATCTTCTCCAGTCGTTGATGTTGCTCTACTACCTGCTGTGTCTTTTTTTCCACCTCTGTCGATAAATCCGTTTGAAGACGGACCAACTCAATAATATGCTTGACACGGAGCAAAAGCACTCCCGGAACAAATGGCTTCTTAATAAAATCCATAGCCCCTTCTTTTAGCCCTCTGCTCTCCGCTTCGCTGTCATCATCCGCCGATAAGAAAATAACAGGAATATCTGCTGTGTCTTCATTCTTTTTAATAGCAGCCAATGTCTCAAAACCGTCAATTCCCGGCATATGTATATCGAGTAAGATGAGATCCGGTTTATTTCCCTGCAGAAATTTAATAGCATCCTCCCCTGACTTCATACAACTTACACGCATTTTTTCCCCGCTTAATATCTGACTAGCCATTCGAAGATTTGCAGCATCGTCATCTACCACTAATATCCAACTACTCATAATCATATCCTTTCTTTTGCTTTGCTATTTTATAACTGCATAGATAGCGTTATCAAGCAGCTATTTAACGAAATTATTCTTTTTCATCTTCTATTTTAGCATAATAATATTCTTTTTGTCCATGCTTTACTAATTTTCGTTGTACCCATTTTGACGCGGGGAGCAGGCATCGCAGCACATACTCACTTCTGAAAATATCAGTATCTGGTTGTACTGGAAATATATGTGACATTTTGATAGAATATAGAGAATAGAGTTATTGTACTTGTAATGCTCGAATCCGTATCATTTAAGAAAACATATATTGCCGGAAGCTATAAAGGAGGAAGGATAAATGAACATAGCAATAACTGATTTATTGCGTGCGGTTTCTACTGCCTTGGACTACGTGGAAGCACAGGTAGTTGGAGTAACTACATATCACGGACAGCGCATCGCATATCTCTCTGCACTTACAGGCAAAGTATTCGGACTGAAAGGCGATGAGCTCGTATATCTGATGGCTGCGGCACTCCTGCACGACAATGCCCTGTATGAGTTCTTTGAGGGAAAAGAGGATGTGAGTGCAAACAACTGGGTAGAAAAAGAATTGACGGAACATTGTTCGAAAGGGGAAGAAAACGTAAAGGGATTGCCTTTTTATCCACAGATTGAGCATGCCATCCTATACCATCATGAACGGGCAGACGGGAAAGGGTTATTCGGAAAAACTTCTGACGAGATACCATTATTTGCCAAGCTAATCCACATTTCCGATACACTGGATATCGAGTTCAATCTGAGCGAGATGTCAGAGGAAAAATATCATAAGCTCATACAGTATCTTGAAGAACAGCGTGATTCCTGCTTTGACGGGGAGTGTATTGATGCATTTACCCGGGTAATCTCTTATGATGTGCTCGCATGTATTACCGGAGACAATATTAAGACGGCTCTGGATGAAATCATCCCCCGGCAGGAATGGGATATGACAGGCGATGAATTGATGAAGTTTTCGGATATTTTTGCTCGGATTACCGATATCAAATCAGAGTTCACTTATGAGCATTCCCTTGGGATTGCCAGGAAAGCTTACGCAATGGCAGGATATTATAACTGGGGAGAAGATATTGCCGGACAGTTGTACTTTACCGGTGCGCTCCATGATATCGGCAAACTGATGATACGCAGTGATATTTTAGAAAAACCCGGCAAACTGACAAAAGAAGAATTTACAGAAATTCAGAATCATGCTATGGGAACATTTCAGATTTTATCTAACGTGAAGGGGCTGGAAGAAATTACAAGATGGGCATCTCTGCATCATGAAAAACTGGACGGCAGCGGCTATCCTTTCGGACTGACTGCAAGTGAGTTAGGTCATAAAGAGCGATTGCTGGCATGTCTGGATATCTATCAGGCATTAGTCGAAAAACGACCATATAAAAACGGCATGCCTCACGCGAAAGCAATGGAAATTCTTGAAGAAATGGTGGATAAAGGTCAGTTGGACGGGGATATTACTGCAGATATCAATAACTATTTTGGCGGTATACAGATTGCTCCCAATTCTTCAGTTTAAAAAATACTTTGCTGACGAAATGCAAATTTTGTGATATAATAAATGCAAAAGTGGCGTTTATCTTGTGAGAACTTCGTTCTCAATATGCGCAGAAACCTTGCGCAGTA
>JAFLTA010000006.1:0-53515 GCA_022510685.1 Lachnospiraceae bacterium
TGAAAAACATGGATCGTTATGATGACAGAGAAGTTATCATTACGAATCTTATTGATAGTTACAGGAAGTTGATGGAATTTGGAAAAAAACATTTAAATGATTCATTTGTTTTGGATGGAGATCAGAGTGTCAGTGCAAGAGACAAAATATTAAGAGAAATTGTATCTAATATTTTGGCACATAGAGATTATTCTAGCGCATATACTGCCCAATTTGTTATAGAGAAAGATAAGATATATACAAAAAATAGCAATTTGCCACATGGTCATGGTGAATTACGACTAAACGAGTTTGAACCATTTCCTAAAAATCCACCAATTTCTAAAATATTTAGGGAGATTGGTTATGCAGATGAATTGGGTTCTGGAATGCGTAATACCAATAAATATACAAAATTATATTCTGGTGGTACGCCAATCTTTATGGAGGATAGCATATTTGAAATATTGATACCGATGGAAAATGTTGCTGAATTACAAGTGGGACCGGAAGAAACTAATAAAGAAACCAAAAAAACTAATAAAGAAACTAACAAAGAAACCCAAAAAACTAACAAAGAAACTAACAAAGAAACCAACAAAGAAACCAAAAAAACTAACAAAGAAATTACTAAGCAGATTATCGACATATTGATATCACAACCGGAGATTACTGTAAATAAAATTGCTGATGTTTTGAATATATCAGTAGGTGGAGTAAGATACCATATTAATAAAATGAAGAAATTAGGACTAATTGAGCATAAAGGTTCAACAAAGAAGGGAAAGTGGGTTGTGTACAAATAAAGTAAACAAATTGGCTGATGGAATTAAATAATAATCAGAGAGGATAGTAGGCTAGTGACAATATGCACAAAATAATGAACGAAGATTTAATATATGAGATACTTTCCGTCGTTGAGGAAATACCCGTGGGAAAAGTGGCTTCTTATGGACAGATTGCAAGGCTGATTGGCAGAGATAAAAATGCGAGGCTTGTGGGAAAAGTATTGAGCATGGCGGAGTATTATGGAGATTACCCCTGCCACCGTGTCGTAAATAGCGTGGGAAGAACGGCGCCTCATTTCACAGAACAGAGACGGCTGTTGATTGAGGAAGGTGTGGAATTTAAGGATAACGGATGTGTGGATATGAAAAGATACCAGTATGAAGAATAAGATTTGACAAAAAATTGACTTTTTGTTGATATATTAAACGCAATAGGTGCGTTTGTCCTATGAGAAAAATGTTCTTGGCACATGCAGAGCTTTTGTGCAGGAGATGAGCTATTGTAAAAGCTGTAGTTACCAAATGGGGAATACTATGAAACAAAAAATTTTAATCATTGATGATGAAAAGATGTTGACCGATTTACTGGCGCAACATTTCAGGGATAACGGTTATCTGACATACATTGCAAACAATGCCGGTGAAGCCATAGCGCAACTTGGCGAAAAGCCGGACATCGTTTTGATGGATATTAATATGCCGGATGTGGATGGTTTGACGTTGTGTAAAAATATCAGAAATCATGTTGTCTGCCCGATTATTTTTCTGACGGCGCGTATTACAGAGCAGGATAAGATTAATGGATTAAGGATTGGCGGAGATGACTATATCACGAAGCCTTTTAGTTTGTTGGAGTTGACAGCACGGGTGGAGGCACATCTGCGGAGAGACTTACGAAGCCGCACGGAACCAGATATTGTGTCTTCCGGGGGACTGATTGTGAATATATCAGAGAGAACTGTTTTTTATGAAGGCTTGGAAGTGGAGTTGTCTAAAAGAGAATTTGACATTATGGAATTTCTCATATCCAATGCCAATCAGGTATTTGATAAAGAGCGCATTTATGAGGCAGTATGGGGATTGGATGCAGATGGGGACAGCAGTGTTATAAAAGAACACATACGGAAAATCAGAGCGAAGCTGTATAAGGTCACAGGAAAAGAGTATATCGAAACAGTATGGGGTGTTGGTTATAAATGGAAAAAATAGCTCACGAGAAAAAGAAAGATAATAAAAAAGAGAATCACAAATCTTCTTTAAGAAGAACGTTTATTTTTGCAGTTTTGTATTCGGTAATAACTGTGGTAATACTTTCCGGAATTACCATATGGGGATGTTTGAAATGTCGTAAAATGCTCCTGCCGGATTCTAATGAGGTGAGTTTAAAGGTCACCAAAACATTTGATGATGGTACAAAAACGCAAATGAGTATGGTCATGGGATTGGGAAAAGAAAAAGAGCAGGAAACAGGGTCAAAAGAAAAAGAGCATGTGGCAGAGAAAAAAACAGAGGAGAAAAATGAGGAGCAAAACGAGGAGAAAAATATGTCGGAGACGATAGCCAAGGTGGAACTGGTTGAAGATGGCAGCGTATATTTTATACTTTCGTCTGATTCAGAAGAGGAATCGAAAGATAACGGAATTAGAAAAAAAGAATCTAAAGAGAAAGAAAAAGAGCAACAGCTTAAAGAAAAAGAACTAGAACCTAAAGAAAAAGAACTTGAAGAAACAGAACCAAATGAGAAAAAAGTCAAATACTCCATAGATAAGATTGAAAACAGTTATGAGGCGTTGTCGCCGAAAAGAAAAATAGCTTATACCGCAGCGTCTGTCGCTATGGTAGGGTTGCCGTTTATATATTCTGTGGCAGGGATTTTGATTTGCGGATTTTGGTTTTACAACAAGAAGCTGCAAAAGCCGATTGAAGTGTTGGCAGATGCCACGGAAAATATTGCAAAACAGGATTTGGATTTTTCTATAGAATATCACAGTAAAGATGAAATGGGGATGCTGTGTGATTCTTTTGAGGAAATGAGGCAGGAGTTATATGAAAACAGTAAAATGCTATGGCGGATGTTGGAGGAGAGAAAAATACTTCAGGCATCCGTGGCGCATGACCTGCGCAATCCCATAGCCATTATCGAAGGTTATGCAGAATACCTGCAGCTAAATATTCCGGAGGGCAGACTGGAACAGCAAGAAATACTGAATATAATAGATAATCTTGCGGAGTCGGCAAAGCGGTTAGAATACTATACCGATTCCATGAGGGATATTAGTAAATTGGAGGAATTGGAGCCCCATTTTTCGGACTGTAATTTACAGTCAGTATTGAGGGAAATGTCGGATGACTTTACCATTATGGCAGAGAATAAACATATTGATTTGCAGATTTCTAATACTGTTCCTGAAATCAATGGGAAGATGGATGCACAGATTTTGTACCGCGTCCTTGAAAATATATTTTCCAATTCGTTGCGTTTTGCAAGAGAGAAAATCCTAATAGACTTTTCTCTAAAGGAGCATTTATTGACGATAAAGGTATGGGATGATGGGGTTGGTTTTCCTGAAAAGATATTGAATAGCAAGAATAGATATACCCCATCCATGGACCAGTCCGGTGAGCATTTGGGAATGGGCTTGGTGATAAGTAATATTCTGTGTAAAAAGCATGGGGGAGAACTGCGAATAGAGAATGGGGAGCAGGGAGGAGCCCGGGTTACCATTGTGGTAGAAGTAAAGTGATTTATACTTCTTGGCGTTTTAAAATGATTTGGACTGTCTGTGTGATGCAGGCAGTCTTTTTTCGTAACAGGAAACACCTTGACGTTTTTTTGACTTTTCCAATATATGATTATTTCTACGGTGGTTAAATACTGATATTTAACCTTAGCAGAAATAATCGTAAACGGAGGAGTGAAAACGGTGAGGAAAGTAATTGCGATAGTAGCATTGTCAGTCTTTTTGGCAGGAATGTCCGGATGCAGTCAGACTGACAAGAGGGAAACATCAAATGAAGAAATCGTGACGGATAGTTCTAATCCGAACAATATGGCAGCAGAGAATACTGCCACAGACAGTCCCGATAGCGACAGCGATAAAAAAGCAGATAAAAAAAGTTCAAAAAATTCCCTTAGGATGGTAAGCGTGGGGGAGCATGATTGTTCTAATGAAAATGGATATTATTACATGGACACCCATGGTGATGAATTTGAATTAAAGAACGGAAAAATTGCATACCACATTATGTATATTGATTATGCTACGAGGAAAGAAGTGTTCTTATGCAATAATGCGGGATGTAAGCACAATTCAGAAGCATGTACATCGGTGTTTACAGGTGAAAATTTTGAATCCGGTATTCTATTTTTACACAATGGGAAACTGTATCTGTTAGATAAAGCTCCGGATGATGAGGGGGCAAGTTTATACAATATGAGTGATTCAGAAGATTATCCCGGAATAGAGTTCCAAACGCATAATAATGATGCTAAGCAGAGTTTATACCGTATGAATCCTGATGGGACGGACAGAGAGAAAGTACTGGAGTTTGAAAAAGGGATTACGCTTGACAGTAATGTGCTGGAGGATGATAAAGGGCTCTACTTTATAGAGAAAAAAATAGAAAGTAAAAAACAGGGCTCAAAGTTGGAACGTTCGGTTGCTACGAAGAAAAAGCTGGTGAAACTAAATGATAAGACAGGGAAAAAAGAAACGGTCTGTGATTTGAAATTTGCTGACAAAAAAAATACCGCATGGTCTGTGATGGGCTGTTTTGATTCTTATCTGGTCATGGAAGCATATGTGATGAATCGCAAGTTGTCAGAGGAGGAACAGATAAGAACTATTGAAGATGCCGATTTTGATAGGGAAATGGCAAAAAATTCCAAGATAGAATTTGCGGTAGTTGATATTACTACCGGGCAATTTAAAAAGATATGTTCTTTTGCTAATAAAGTATCCAACTCCTACACTCAAAAAGATGAATTTTTATATATGATCATAGAAGGAGAGAATAAGGTCAGGAAAATAGATCTCACCAGTGGTCAGGAAAGTATTCTGGCAGAAATAGATGGTGTGGGTGTATGCTCGGTCTTTGACGGGAAATTAGAGTGTGTTTCCTGGGACGAGGAAAAGCAGAAAACAAAATATTATGTCAATCCGGATAACGGGAAAATAGAGAAAAAGACGATAGACCTGAAGGCAAAAACGACAGGATGGCCCATTGAATACATGGCAGAAACAAAAAATCAGTTTTTAGTGATTTACGACTATAAGGCTCAGAAAGCAGAGCGTGATCCCAGAGATACCGGCGATGATGCCTATAATGTAGAACAGAATAAAATGGCGTTGTTGAGCAAAGAGGATTATTACAATAATAAAGCAAACTATAAGCCGATTGCTATGGTAGGCTCCGGTGGTGCGGAAGCAGGTGTGGCAAGCGTTGTAGCAAGCAGCAGTGGGGCAGAGTGAGGGAAAGGAATATACGATGTTGGAACTTAAAAATATTACAAAGAAATATGGGGAGAAGGTGGCACTGTCAGACGTATCTATGCGTCTGACAGAAGGGGTATATGGTCTGCTTGGACCGAATGGCGCAGGGAAGTCTACTTTAATGAACGTTATTACTGAAAACTTAAAACCGGACGGTGGAGAGGTATTCTGGGATGGGAGAAACATTAACAAGTGGAAAAAGGAGTATCGGAGTATTCTTGGTTATGCACCACAACAGCAGGGACTTTATGATACATTTACCGGAAAACGATTTTTGAATTATATGGGAACTTTGAAAGAAATTCCCAAAAAGGAAATGAGGAATGAGATTGAACGGGTGGCAGGTTATGTAAATTTGATGCAGGTGCTCGATAAGCCGATTCGTACATATTCCGGTGGCATGAAACAAAGACTTTTGATTGCCCAGTCGATTATGGGAAATCCTAAGCTGTTAATCATGGATGAACCTACAGCGGGGCTGGACCCCAAGGAGCGTATCCGAATCAGGGAAAAAATAAAGGAGCTTTCTGAGGGAAAAATCATCGTGATTGCTACGCACGTTGTCTCGGATATTGAATCTATCGCAAAGGAGATTGTTATTCTGAAAAAGGGAGATTTGATTGCTAAGGCTCCGGTGTCGGAACTGTGTAAAAGGTATGGTGATGTAAATGGGTTGGAAGATGTATATATGCACATTTTTCAGGATGAGGTAGAGAATGATTAGAATGACTTTTTTTGAGATATATAAAATTTGGAGCCAAAAAAAATTTTTAGTTTCCGTTGTATTGATTATCATTGTCAATATTTTTCTTTTGTGGTATATCAACCTTTCGGACGGTACCGAGCCGGAGTTATACTCCTATAAAGCCTTGGAAACAGATATTAAACACATGTCCGAGGAAGAAAAATACCAATACGTTGAAAAACTTTACGAGGACATACAGGGAATCCAAATAGTAAATGAAGTCCTAATGTACAGGTCTCTAGGTGGGGAGATGGGGCAGGCATTGGAAGAGCAGAAAATGCAGGAATATTCCCATGTGTTTGAACAGTATTATGAAACCTTTCAAGAGGGGAGTTATCTGAAATACACCAAAACGCTAGAGCAGGAGGAAGCATTTATCCGGGAAATATATGAAGAAATGCAGAAAGTTTATTCCTATGATGATTATCTGGATAGTGTCCAGGAAAACAAAAATAATCTTGGAATGATTTCTATTTTTGCTCAAGCTGAGGATAATTTTTCCAGCCGTAATATTGAAAAGAGTGCAAAGGACTATGAGAATCTTAAAGATATTAAGACCAGATTTTATCCGTCAAAAGGCATTGTGATTGCGACGGAAAATGTAATTTCAGACATGCTATTGGTGTTGTCTGTTATGCTGTTTGCCGGTTATTTAATGTATGAGGAAAAGGAAAAAAGACTCTTTTATATTATAAGAGCCACGGCAGGGGGAAGATTGAAATGTATTATTTCAAAACTTCTGGCAACATTTTTTCATTGTATCGTGATTACCGTACTCATATACGGTGCAAATCTCATGTTTTTTGGTGCGACAACCGGCATAGGAGACTTGTTCCGTAGCATTCAATCCATAGCTCCGCTTATGGAAAGTAACCTGCACTTAAACGTAATGGAATATTGTCTGATTTCCATGTTCACAAAAGCAATGGTATTTTTCTGCTTTGGCGCATTTTTAGTCTTTGTAGCGGTTATCTCAAGACAAAGTTTTATTCCCTGGCTTGCAGGCTTTGGAATGCTTGTTGCGGGAGTCCTGCTATATTGTTATATCCCTGCCTATGCCACGGTAAACTGGCTGAAATACGTAAATTTTATCGGACTGTCACGAACAGAAAATATTTATGGAGGTTATCTGAACTTTAATCTGCTTGGTCATGCGGCGTCAAGAATGGTTTTGTCTTTGGTGGTAATTTTATTATGCGGGGTGGTGGGAGTCATCCTTTCCGTGGTTGCTTTTTTGAAATGGGGAAGGTTTGAGAATAAAAAAATTCAGATAGGGTTTCGCATAAATCTGAAACCCCATTCCAATCTGCTGAGGCATGAAAGTTATAAAATATTGATAATGAATAAAGCTCTTCTCGTATTACTTCTGTTTATGTTGTTACTTGGATACCGTAATCTGACAGCACAGTACATACTCACACCGAGAGAAACCTATTATCGGAGCATGATGTTAGAGTTGGAAGGAAAACTGACTGCGGATAAAAGGACAATGATTGAGGCTGAGAATGCACGATATGAAAAAGCCTTTCAAAAAATAGATGAAATAGATGCCCTGGTTGTTGCTGGGGAACTGGAGAAAAAAGCCGGAGATATGATGAAAGAGCCATATTATAGTGAAGTGGTTTTTTATCCGCAATTTAAGAGAATATTGAAACAGTATGAATTTGTGAAAGAAACCAATGGAAAATTTATTTATGATACCGGTTACTTATATTTATTTGGAGTCATAGATACCGATTTGCTATGGGATTTTATGCTGATTACGATATGTATTATTCTCGCGTTCGGAAACGTGATGGCGATGGAGCGAGGGAGGCAGTCATGGAATCTTATCGCTGTTACGAAAAAAGGAAAAAGCGCTATTGTTGCCGGAAAAATTATTGTGAGTATAATCGGAACAATACTACTGACTAGTGTACCACTAATCTGCAGATTCATCAGCATCAGAAAAAATTATCCCATGCATGGGCTCTTAACTTCCTTACAGAGCATTCCGGAATATATGAAGTCTGGCATTCATGTTTCCATTATCGGCTGGTTTGTGATAATGGTATTTGTGGAGTTTTTGGCATCATTGATTGTAATGGTCGTTGTTTTCTTGTTTTCAAGACAGATGAAAACATGGTTGCAGGTAGCCTTTATTTCTGCTTTGGTGCTGGTGCTCCCTTTGGTATTGACGGCAATGGGATTTGATTTTGCAGGCAAGTTTTCCTTGCTTCCGTTGTATACAATGTTTCAATGTAGGTAGATGTATAAAAAACTATTCCTTTCGATACTGCTCAACCAATTTTTCAAACTTAGCAATATAGTTTGCGATTTTCTTTTCATTTCCTTCGATGGCAAGCATAGGTTTTCTCTTTCCGACAATGATAACTCCCGGAATATCCGGTTCATTTGTCTGGTCATTCCAACGCATATGCTCCGTATGAGATTTCAGGAATCTGCCTTTTAGATTTGGACATTTTGCTACCAGCCACGCAACCTGCTCGGTTGTATAATGGTTGGATGGGAAATTAAACACCTCTAAATTAGGCATATCGGGAATAAACGAAATGTCCATATCCCTGATTTTATTACCATAAAAATCTATACGTTTTATCTTTGTATTAATAAAAGGTTTCAGGCTTTCAAGTTCTGATGTGTAACACACAGCGTCACCAAATCCGAACCATTCTAAGGCAGGTGCTTTCTCCACGCCGGATAAGTCATGAAGCCTTGTAAAATCATTTAACTCTACAGCTCTTAAAGCATGGTTTTGGCTCATATCCCACAATTTTGTAATTCTTTGGTTATGAAACCAATAAACACATTCTAATTCCGGTAATGTTCCGAGTAAAGACCAATCCTCTACTGCTTTGTTTTTGAAAAACTTAATATAACGAAGTTGCTTGCCATAAGTTTGAATAAAATATTCAAAAGTATCTTGGCGTAGCCCTAAAATAGTAACGGATTTAACTTCCGGATAATTCGCCAGTTTATCTATATCACGGATTTGTATTTTGCCACCGCTTACATCCGCATCAGGAGGGCAGAGAATTAACTGTGTTTCTTTTGCGCCATCCTCATAACTTGGATAATTCCACTCCTGTTTTTCCAACTCATCAAAATAAGATACGTGTACATTCATACGGATTATCCTTTCGTTCAATCTGTTTTTTCGATTATATCATATTTACTGCGCATGATTTCTGCGCAAATTGAGAACGAAGTTCTCATAAGATAAACGCACAGTGTGCGTTTATTATATCATATTTACTGCTCATGATTTCTGCGCATATTGAGAACAAAGTTCTCATAAGATAAACGCACAGTGTGCGTTTATTATATCATATCCTCTAACAAAATCAATTTCTTTAATGCTGAAATCAAGGAAACCCAAACACAGGTCATAAGCTTAAAATCCCTTGACATACATATATCGCAGAATTATACTATATCTCGATAAATTTATAGATGCATTAAAGAAGTTAGTGGTTATGTATGCTGAAATAAAAGGGGTGAAGAATATGGTAAGGGAAGCGCGACAGGAAGATTTGAATGGGGTATTAGAATTGTATCTTTATCTTCATGAAGATTCCATACCTGAGTTATCGGGGCATTTAACAGATACATGGAATCAGATTATACAGGATGAAAATCATCATCTTATTGTCAATGAGGTGGAAGGAAAAATCATCTCTTCGTGTGTTTGCGTAATTATTCCTAACTTGACCAGAAATGTCCGCCCATATGCTTTTGTGGAAAATGTAGTAACACATTCAGAGTACAGGGGAAAGGGATATGCGACAGAATGTTTGAAGTTTGCTAAGACTGTGGCAGAAAAGGAAAACTGCTATAAGATGATGCTCCTTACGGGTTCCAAGGAAGAAAAAACATTAAATTTTTATAAGAATGCCGGATATAACTGTGCAGATAAGACGGCTTTTATTCAGTGGATTGATATGTAGGTATTATGGGGATTTGATAATGAAATTACGTTGGGATTAATATAGGGGGCATTTATGAAGAGGATTGCGTGTATATTTACCGGTATATGTGTTATTTTATTATCATTTTGCGCTTGTTCGAGCGGACTCTGGGTGCAAAATGGACAGGGATATTCTGAGGATATGGGGAAATGGGGCAGTCAGCTTGCAGGAGCGTTTGAGCATCGTAATATTGCCTGTATGGATAATACAATAGTATATCCCATTGAGGGCTATTTATGTTTTTATGATACTGCGGAAGAGAAGATTGTGAAAATACGCACGCCGAAAAATGAAGGAACTTATGGGATTTCAGCGGGAAAAGAATTTTTTTATGTTTTAATAATTCAGGAAAAAGCAGTTGATGACATTTCGGAACTTCCGGGAGACTTCTATCTGAGGTTGTATCGTCCGGATGGTTCCCTGTACAAGGAAGTGCCTGTGCCGTTTCAACGCATGTATGTTTCGGATGGGATGGTATATGGGTATTGGCAGCCGGATAGCCTGGGTGACTATGAGCGTAAGGAAGCGCATATTGAGGCAACTCATTATTTAAGTGAAGAAAAATTCTTGACAGATTTTCCAAGTTATATTTCTGATTGGAATGAAATGGAAGGCGACACGATGCAGTTTGGCTCCAAAACATTTTATCAATATCCGGCAGATGGAAATATGCACAAAAGAACATATTATTGTGATGACAAATACCTAAATGAGATTCAGCAGTTTTATTTTACGGAATATGTAGACGGAGAATTAGCGGTTAATTCTGATCGAAAGATGAAAGAACGTTATTTGAAACAAATGTATTCCATGATGATGAAGAAAGAAAAAAACTGGGTCACCTATGCGTGGGAAGTAGAGGGGACTTTATATGGTGTTTGTAATATCTACCAGGACAAACCAATCTATCTGACACAGATGGATACGAGTAGTATTGACTATAGTATTTCCTTCTGCTATAACGAAAGTACAGACACTTTGGATAAATTGGGGGAATACGAAGATGCAGAATTGATTTATGCAGATGGGAAATGTGCCGTAACGCATACGGTTGATGCTATATATTGTATAGATTTAGCTACGGGTCAGAAAGAAAAGATATTGGATTATGACAGTGTGATCACGGTAGATGTGCGGGATGGATTATTGCAGGTGTCCAGGCTGGGGAATGAAATGATTGGAGACTCTTATGTGCCGGTAGAACAGGAAAATGATTGGGGAAAAGGTGTTTTGCTGGTAAAGAAATTATGGTAAAAGGAGGGCAACAAAATGTACATTGAAGAAAAATATTGGAATGATTACATCGGTGGCACTGACGACAGTTTAACACTGGTAGAGTATTTGGCGGGTAAGCAGAAAAAAGAAATTTCCTTGGGCGAGATTTTTGCTGATACCGGGCTGGATAAACTGGATGGAGACTTCCGTACCACTGATTCGGGATTGGAATACACAGACAAAAATGGTATGGAGTTTGATTTTTACTATGCCATAGATCTTATCACTGACTTAGCGGCTCTCATATTGGAATGCAGGGTAAACGGAAGTGTTAATTTGTGCGAATTATTTGGTGACGACTTGGAAACTGACACTCCGAATGTTTGTATTACAGCTACACCGGAGGAGCATGAATTGATAAATGAGACGTTAAAGGATTTCGTGTCTTCACCCCTCGAGTACGATTTGAGCGAAATGTGTGACGAGGAGGACATGCGGGAAATGGCAGAAATCTGTGAAAGTCTGCGAAAAGAATTGTATGAGGAGTAAAGGTAGATATTTTAGAGAGGTATCTTATGGATTCAAATCTTGCCAACACAAAAATTATCGTGTTTGATATAGGTGGCACACTGATGGAGTACAGAAATATGCCCAATGTGTGGACTGAGTATTATCCGACTGCATTTAAGCATATACGGGAGTCTTTACATTTAGATTTATCGGATGAGGATATTGCAAAATCTGTCGAAATAATGAAGTCGCTCAATCCCCGCGTGAATTATCGTGAGGAAGAGTATTCCCCGGAGAAGATATTTGAGGCTGTGACAACTGATTGGAATGTGGAATGTACATTGCAGGACATTATCCGGGAGTTTTTTGATTCTATGGAACTGACACCGTACATATATCCGGAAACAATATCTGTATTGGAATATTTGAGAGAGCAGGGTATATATATTGCAACTCTCACCGATGTTGCAGCGGGGATGCCGGATGAACTCCATAAAAGTTATTTTGAGGAACTTCAGCCATATTTTGATCTGTATGTATCCTCGTTATCCTGCGGGTATCGCAAGCCAAATCCAAAAGGCTTGCAGGATATATCAGGCTATTTTCAGATGCCAGTGGAAAATATGATTTTTGTGGGTGATGAAGAAAAGGATATTATGACGGCGAAACGGTTTGGGTGTCGCTCTATATTGATAGACAGGGAGACCAGAGGGAATGACTTTGGGCAGGATGTCACGATAAGAGATTTAAGGGAATTGTTGATGGGGAATAGAAGATAGATGAAATGTGGTTGCATTAATACATATATTAAGGAGTAAATATGAAACGAACATGTACGGAATCAGAGAAAACGCTGCTGTATAAAAACAGAGGTCAGATGTTGGAAGGGATATACCAGACAGCATCAAAAAGTACGTTAGGTATTATCTTTATAGTGATATTTTTATCAGCGATTGCAATGCTTGCAACGACCATTGGTTTTTTTGCCATATTTAAATTTAAGGTGATAAAAATAGTGTTGACGTTTTCGATGACCTTTCTGTTTTTCTTCTACTATGCGGTCTTTTTTGCAATTCTAAATACCATAAGAATCAATAAAGGGAAGAAAGCTTTTTTCAGGCAAAATAATCTGATGATAAACGGAGCAACTCTGGTTAAGATAGAAGCGGACAATTGCTTTGTATACATAGAGGATGATTTATTAGATGAGAAGGGTAAACCGATTTTGATGGAGTATCCTTCCCGTGTTTTTGAGATGTCCGCAGAGGACGAGGGGAAAAGATTCATTGTATTATATGACAGTGATTCCCGTTTTCAGCTAGTAAGATTAAATGAGGAATTGCGTGGACTGATTCCGGATGATTCTCCTTTTTATCCTTTGACAGGTGAGTACAGTGAGTATACCCGTCTGCCACATCCTAATATGGCGAATGTGGACAAGGACGGACATGATCTTACCGCCGGTGAGAAAGAAAAATATGCAGATTTATATGTTAAAGTAATTCGTAGTGTATCCTTGCGCACCATAAAAATCGGTGTCATTGTACTTGCAATTGTGGCTGCATTTATCTGTGTCCTTTTAGATAATTTAGAAGGCGGGCTCCCTCTGGAAAAGACAGCTCCTATTGCGGGGCTCTCTTGGGGTGGTTATACTTTGTTTATTCTCATTATTACTACCCTTGGCAAACGGAACCTCAGACGACAGGGGAGAAAGCTGGTACATGTAAAAGAGGTGGTTTTTCACTCTTATATCATCGGGGAAAATTCCACTACGGTGAAAGTGTATGAGTGGATTGACGGACAAGTGCAGTTGTGCGAGTATTCAGCGGGAAATGTTGCGACGGAGACGAAATACGGAACGATTATTTATAAGTTTATTAATGAAAAGGGGGATGCGATTTTGCTGAATACCAGTCCGGTAGGGAAATAAATACTATATAAGGATAAAAAAAGAAGATGTTTATATCATCTTCTTTTTATTATCCTTTTTTGTTGAGAAAATTTAGCCAACCATCTGCATATATAGCTCTTCCAAACTCCCCTGCACCGGCACGGCTTCCTCACAAGGCTGCGTATCGCTGATTACCCGCAAATCCACACTACCCTTATGCCTCTGCATTTTACTGATCTTATAATGCTCCCTGATATATTTAATTTTCTCTATATCACTCAGTTTACATTCCCATACGGTATCTGTCACCTGTTGCAAAGCATCTTCCGTATATTCATTCAATCGGATTTTTCCTTTGGCGAGAATCATAACCCGGTCAGCAATATCCTCCACATCCGACACTATATGAGTGGCAAAAATAATAATTTTCTCACCAGCCATCTCCGTCAATAAATTCTTGAGTCTCATTCTTTCATTAGGGTCTAAACCTACTGTGGGTTCATCCAATATCAAAATTTCCGGTTCATTTAAAAGTGCTTGTGCAATGTTGATTCGCTGCTTCATACCTCCCGAAAAGGTTCTGATTTTCTTTTTGCGAACATCCCATAAATTCACTAAGTTCAAACACTCCTCAATCCTCTTCTCCTCCTCAGCAATATCCTTTAAGCGGGCAACATAGCGCAAAAAAGCCTCCGCTGTATAATCTGGATAATATCCCGCTTTTTGCGGTACATAGCCCAACTTACCCCTATAATCAGCACCCATGCCATAAATATCCTTCCCGCCGTAACAAATCTCTCCGGAGAATGGATTCTCCACCGTACAAATCATACGAATCGTTGTTGACTTTCCCGCACCATTCGGTCCCAAAAACCCATAAATTCCCGGCTCAAATTCCAGATTCATATCCTGTATTACTGATTTTCCGTCATAAGCCTGACAGATATTTTTTAACTCTAGTTTCATACTAACCTCCATTCCGCCACCTTCGCTGACAGCACAAACAGCAATAAAAAAAGCTAATTCTTCGTTTCTCTTGTGTGAAATCGGTCAGAAATTCAAGAAGCATAATATTTCTGATGCCGCGTCAACACCCGAAAGAAAAAGATTCCTCCACCTACCAGCAAAACGGTATACAATAACTCCGCCAAAAACAACCACTGTAGCCGCATCCCGGCGATAGTGACGGGAACTTGCTGCGCCAAATTCTTGGTATTAATCACATTTAACGGCGTCATCGCTGTAATACGGTTTGCAATCTTTGTACCTACGTGTACAGCTATGGCATCAGGTCTCCACACAAACAATACTCCCAAACTGACACACATAGCAACTACCGGACTTTTTACCAGAAAAGAAGCACTTAAAGTAATGAGCAGAATCACATTCACCGCAATAAATCCCAGATAAAATGTATGTAAATATGCCTCTCCATAATTCATATCCAAGAGACTATCCCTCATCCATGGAGTCATTTGAATACTAGTGTCCCAGCCCCGTCCTCCGGTCAGCAGAATCACAGGAAGTATTGCCAGAAATATTAGCAGCAAATACAGTATATTAGTAATCAGAAAAGCCGCTGCCACCTTTGCCCTGGTACATTCACGCCTTCCCCGTCTGGTACTGAGCAAAATTTCCTGCATGCCACATTCTTTCTCGTAAGTAAAAATCGAGGAAAATGCGATTGCTACAAAAATAGGGATATATGCAATATAAGAGGATAAGTCCTCCCATGAAAACAACCATTGTTCAAAGTAGCCAAAATGAATCTTAAAATTTACATCAGCGAACAATTCTTCCACCGGCACCAGCTTCCCATCTGCTATCCAATCATTCATATAATCATATTCCTTAAGTTGATAATCCTTAAAAAAATCTGCCAGGCGCTCATCCGTCAATATTCCCTTGTGTTTCTCCAAAGTCTGTACCTCCCGTTTCAACTCTTCATGAGACTTTTGGTCAAAATACTGATAACGAAGGTATCCAAATAGTTGTAACAAGCTTAACAAAAGGATTCCCAGCAAAACAATCCAAACCAACTTCCGTTTCATAATTTTATACAGCTCCAACTGCAGCATATCCATCCTCTCCTCTCTGTATCAATTTAAGTTCTGTTTAGTTCCGCGATAGGGCGGAAAACTCTTTTCGTCCGGAGACACCTGCCTTTTCATAGATATGTCCGGCATGTTTCTTAACGGTTGTCTCCGCAATATATAATTCCTGTGAAATCTGTCGATTCGTATACCCCTTATAAATGAGCCATCCTACTTCCTGTTCTCTGGCACTGAAATTCCATTGCTCTGCCCACTCACAGAAATCTTCCATAGTCTTTATCTTTGACTCTGCCTGAGAATCCTGTATTTCGCCTTCTATCTGCCCCCCGCTTTCACTTATTTGCTCTCCTCCTGCATTTTTCTCTTCCGAAACTACATTCTTTCCGGAAATTGCATCCTTCTTGGAAATCCTTTCTTCCGAATCAGCATGTCTTGCAAATGCCGGCAATATCACCGGACAAGCCAGCAAAAGTACCAGTATATTTGCAAATAAGCGTAGCATAGCGCTCCCCATAGTCTTCCATTGAAGAAGGAGCAATGCTACCAGCAGAAGCGCATAAACGATATACAGTAGAATCCATATCCATCTCTTTTTCAATCCTCTTCCTCCGCCAGATAATCTTCCAGATACCTCTGTACATATACTTTTAACGGTTCAATAAACAATAATACAATGGCCATATATAGCAACGAAATAAAATCTACTGACATATTGGGTCCAATCATACTGAGTTCATCCAGGTTCCTCAGTATAACTATGGTATATATCCCCACAACCATAATCGTTCCATAGATAATCTGTTTTTGCAGCAGTTTGATTGCCAGTAAAGTCCTCTTAATTTCACAGAGCGAAAAATGCCTGTCTTTTTTTCCTAATTGAAATACCCGAAAAAAATCCCTCCATATTCCATGCACCAACATAGATGGTAATGCTATAATAAGCAATAGTACCAATGCAACAGCGTCAAATAAGTAAGAAAATATTTGGGGTATCTCCTCTATGACTCCCTGGCGTGAGAACAGGGCTGTCAGACACAGAATTCCTATTACGCTGATCAACTGTACCAAAATCAAATTTCCCGCTCTTTTTTTCATACTCAGTTACCTTCCTTTCATATCATAAAGTTGCTTTTACACCTGCGTCTTGCTGCGACTAATCCTCCAATATTTATGTGACTCACAGCGCGAACCTGCTATGTGTATCCTATGCAATTAAAATACTCTTTCCACGAAAAACTGTCTATACTACTTTTAGGAAAATTAGGTAGTATTTTTAAATATGGAAAGGTAGTACCACAATCGACACCATTCCATGCCGGTAGTACTACCTTTATTATTTTGACACTTAAATCTTATTTTGGAATAAAACTATCAAAAATAAAAATGCTGAAGATTTTCTTCGACTCTGTCAGTGCCTCTTCAGAGCGCACTGTCCATGCGGCATTTTTTACTCGATACAGTTTCCGGCAAAGGGTATAGGAAAATGCATGGGCATATTTATAATTATAGGCAATAAAATCCGGACACCCATAGAAGTTCAACAGCAGATTCGATAGGACAAACTTGACAATCCACATTTGCTTTATATTGTTCTTCCAATAATTCGTAGAGAGCTGTCCTCGCAAAATCTCCGGTTTGTTCTTCCTACACCATGCAAGAACCGAAGGATGGAAAGACTCCACACAAAAAATTCCGGAATAGTCTCCCAAAACTTCAAACAATTTTTCCGTGGTAGCAAGCCAGTTTCCCTCTGCCTTGACCTCAATAACCATTGGAACCTTCCCTGCCACAATATTTAATACATCTTGAAACAAAGGAATCTTTTCCGTGGATTTTCCCAAAGTATACTCACACAATTCCTGATAAGTACATTCCCTCAATTCCCGCTTCACTCCGCACATACGTGTGAGCGTGGCATCATGAAACACCACCAGCTTTCCGTCTTTTGTCAACTGCACATCCAGCTCTATGCCATAACCCTGTTTCACGGCACTTGCAAAGGCAGCACAGGAATTTTCCGGTATATTCTCCGGACGGAACAAGCCCCGATGTGCGATATATGTCTCCTCAAAAGGACGTAACCTCTCTCCGCGCCCGCTATTTGGCTTTAGTAAATATAAATACAGAAGTACAAGTAGTAACAATGCTATCATTAAATAAATCATATTTCCCTCGCTTGAAGTTATTAGGTTTTACTTTTATTGTGCATGCCTGGTATTGTGCCGGTTTCGTCAGGGACAAATATAGTAGTATAAATATATTTCATGACTTTCCTCCTTATGGTATTGTTATACACAAAAATACATAAAAATTCAATAAAAAAATAATATAGCATACCTTTTCTGATTATAGCAATATAGTCTGTGAGATGTGTTGAAAATGCTAATTAATAGAGATATAATCAGTGGTATAGTTTTTTATATTTGTAATGAGGAGAGTGTAATAAATAACTGCAACAAATATAATCCGAAATCGCCATTATTGTGTGGAGAGATTATGGAAGGGGATAAGATAAACCGAAGAAAGGTAAGAACGATAAAAGTGTAATTTAAAAAATTGTCACCATCTATACAATATGATATAATGGGCGAAATCTTGCAAAGGAGAGAATCTATATGGCGACATCCAATATACAGGCAGAATTTCAGTGCGACATTGAAACTATCTGGGATAAAGTTACATCGCTAACGGACTATTCATGGCGCAGTGATATCAGTAAAATAGTTGTCACCAAACCCGGAGAACAGTTTGAGGAACACACAGAAGACGGATTTGTAACGACATTTACGATTACTGCTTTTGAAAAGTATAAACGGTACGAATTTGATATGGACAACAAAAATATGTCAGGACATTGGACAGGTATTTTTTCTGTACATGGAAATACTGTGGAGATTGATTTCACGGAGGATGTGACGGTCAAAAAGTTTTTCATGAAACCTTTCGTGAAGCTCTATCTCAAAAAACAGCAATTGCAGTATATTCTGGAATTGAGAGATGCAGTTGAAACTGTGGTTGAAAAATAAAATGTCCTAGGAGGGAGCATGGAGAAAAAAAGAGGAAGTTTTACCGGAACGATAGGTTTTGTGATGGCGGCAGCAGGAAGTGCTGTGGGACTGGGGAATATATGGCGATTTCCCTATTTGGCTGCGAAGGATCATGGTGGCGTTTTTATTTTGTGCTATGTGATTCTGGCATCGACCTTTGGTTTTACACTTCTGACTACAGAGATTGCTATTGGTCGAAAAACGGGACAGAGTGCATTGACCGCATATGGTATCATACAGCCAAAATGGAAAGGAATCGGTGTGTTGGCAAGCATGGTGCCCGTCATTATTTTGCCGTACTACTGTGCCATTGGAGGCTGGGTGATAAAGTATTTTTATACGTTTATCAGTGGCGGAGGAAGTGAGGCGGCAGCAGACGGTTACTTTACGGACTTTATATCAAAGCAGTATGAGCCGATTATATGGATGTTGATATTTTTGGCACTCACAGCCTTTGTGGTTTTCTGTGGTGTTAATAAGGGAATTGAAAAATACAGTAAGATGGTGATGCCGGCGTTATTGTTGCTTATCGTGGGAATAGGGATATATTCCCTGACAATATCACATACGGACGCAGAGGGGGTTACACGTACCGGTCTGCAAGGGCTAAAAGTGTATATGATTCCGGATTTTTCGGGAATGAAAGTTCGAGATGTTTTAGTTGTGCTAATGGATGCCATGGGACAGTTGTTCTATTCCATTAGTGTTGCCATGGGAATCATGATTACATATGGTTCCTATGTGAAAAAAGATGTCAATCTGATGAGTTCTATTAACCAGATAGAAATATTTGATACGGTGGTGGCATTTTTGGCAGGACTCATGATTGTTCCGGCAGTGTATGTATTTATGGGAATGGATGGCATGGCAACGGGACCGGGGCTGATGTTTGTATCTCTTCCTAAAGTATTTCAGGGAATGGGTGTAGCCGGGACGGCTGTGGGTGTTTTGTTTTTCCTCATGGTTATTTTCGCGGCCATCACTTCTTCCGTTTCTGTGATGGAGGCAATTGTATCCGGTCTGATGGATGGTATAGGCATGACCCGTCGGAAGGCTACAACATTGGCTGCTGTTTATGCGGTGATTGCAGGAGTAATCGTCTGTCTGGGATATAATGTATTATATTTCGAGGTCAAATTGCCAAATGATGCGGTAGGTCAGATTCTGGATATCATGGATTACATCAGCAACAACTGTTTCATGCCGTTAGTGGCATTGCTGACCTGTATAATGATTGGCTGGGTTGTGAAACCCAAAATAATCATTGATGAGGTGACATTGGGAGGGCAGCGTTTTGGCAGGAAGAAGTTGTATATTGCTATGATTAAGGTGGTAGCACCGTTGCTTCTTTTCGTCCTTTTGTTGCAATCCTTAGGAATCATACATTTATAATTTTATGGAGTAAAATATGGAAAAAAAGAGAGAAAAATTTTCGTCCCGCTTGGGATTTATATTAGTATCGGCGGGTTGTGCAGTTGGTCTGGGAAATGTGTGGAAGTTTCCCTATATTTGTGGTAATAACGGAGGGGCAATTTTTATATTAATTTATCTGCTTTGCCTCGTATGCCTGGGCTTACCGATATTGATATGTGAGTTTGCTATTGGTCGTGGAAGCGGCACAAGTATTGGTAAATCGTTAAAAGAATTAGCGCCGGAGGGAACAAGGTGGCACTTCTTCCGTTGGTTTGGTTTTTGCGGTAATTATCTGCTCATGATGTTTTATACCATGGTGGCAGGATGGATGCTTTACTATGTGTATGTGATGGCAAGCGGTAATGTATGGGGAAAAGGCGTAAGTCAGATTGAGGAATACTTTGGGAGTATGTTAGGAAGTCCGAAAACCATGATTTTCTGGACACTGCTTGTCGTAGCTCTCTGTATTGGGATTTGTGGTCTGGGATTACAAAAGGGAGTTGAAAAAATCACCAAAATCATGATGATAGCATTGATTGTATTAATGCTTGTCATGGCTCTCCATTCCGTTTTTTTGAAAGGAAGTGGCAAGGGATTAGCATTTTATCTGATTCCGGACTGGTCGCATGTGCAGGAACGGGGACTGGGAAATGTAATATTCGATGCAATGACACATGCATTTTTTACGCTGAGCGTAGGTGTTGGAGCCATGGAAATATTTGGTAGTTATTTGGGGCGTGAGAGAAAGCTGACGGGTGAGGCACTCAATGTAATGATACTGGACACGGTGATTGCGCTGGTTGCCGGTATTATCATTATTCCGTCATGTATTTCCTTTGGAATCCGACCGGATGCAGGACCTTCTCTCTTGTTCATTACACTGCCGAATGTATTTAATCAGATGCAAGGAGGACAAATTTGGGGTGTATTGTTCTTTGTCTTCATGTCCTTTGCGGCATTATCTACAGTAATTGCCGTGTTTGAAAATATCATATGCATCAGCATGGAGTTGTTTGAATGGGAGCGCGGCAAGGCATTAATATGCAATTTGCTGGGGATAGGAGTGCTTTCCATGCCGGCTGTGCTGGGGTACAATCTTTGGTCAAATGTACAGCTTTTAGGACAGGAAACCACGATAATGGATATGGAAGATTTTTTGGTTTCTTATAATATTTTACCGTTGGGCAGTCTGTTGTTTGTCCTGTTCTGCGTGCAGAAAAATGGTTGGGGATTTGATGGTTTTCTAAAGGAAGTTAATACAGGACAAGGACGCGATTTCCCGAAGGCACTCAAGGTATATATGCAATATGTATTGCCTGTTATCATACTGGTTATTTATTTCAAGGGATACTATGATATGTTTAAGGATAGGCAACCTCAGGAATTTGCCATCTGGATGGGTGTGGCAGTAGTGTTTGCAGGTTTTATTTTCTTCCTGGCAAGAGGAAAGGGAGCGTCAAATAAACAGTAAATCAGAGCAAATGATTAGCGCACCTCTCATCGTAAACTGCTGTCATGTAAGCAGACCAGATATCCTGTAAAGGGCATCTGAATGCTAGACGTGACAGTGCAAGAAGTACGGGAGGTGCGCTTGACATTTGCCTGCATCACAATTCATTTAATAGATTTATACATGTAGCTTCTTCAAAAATGCTTTTGTACGTTCATTTTTAGGGTTGTCTATTACATCTTCCGGTTTTCCGTCTTCCACCACAAATCCATTGTCCATAAAGACTACACGGTCAGATACCGCTTTGGCAAAATCAATTTCGTGGGTGACTACCACCATCGTCATTTTTTCTGCGGCAAGCTGTTTCATGACCCGAAGGATTTCTGCTGTGATTTCCGGATCCAGTGCTGATGTGGGCTCATCAAAATATAAAATCTTAGGATGCAGCGCCAAGGCTCTGGCGATCGCTACACGCTGTTGCTGTCCGCCGGACAGTTCGCATGGATAGGCATTAGCTCTGTCAGTGAGTCCTACTTTTTCAAGAAGCTGTTTTGCTTCCGTAAGAGCTTCTTCCTTGTCCCGCTTTTGAATCGTAATCGGTGCATGGGTTACGTTTTTGAGAACTGTAAAGTGCGGAAACAGATTAAAGTTTTGGAATACCAGTCCGAAATTGGACTGCGCTTCCTGTAGTTCTCTCCGTTTTGGGTAAACGGCTTTGCCCTCCGCATCGTTTGCGATAACTGCCTGTCCACCGTAGGAGATTTCTCCGCTGTCTATCGTTTCCAGAAAAGTGGCGCAGCGAAGCAGTGTAGATTTTCCGGAGCCGGATGGTCCCAGAATGGAGACAACTTCTCCGGTAGAGACAGACAAATCAATGTCTTGTAACACGGTCTTGTCCCCAAAACTTTTTTTAATGTGTTTCATATCTAATATTTTCATAAAAAACCTCGTTTCTTATTAATGATAATAATCCAGTTTCTTCTCGATGCGCTCCATCACATACGCCACTATGAAGTTAAATACATAGTAGAATACACCGGCGATAAACAGTGGCATGAGGGATGCCTGGGATGCGGCAATCTGTTTCGCCAGAGTAAACATTTCCGTGTAGGCAAGAGCGAATGCAAGGGAAGTATCCTTGACCAGTGTGATGATTTCATTCGTCACTGGCGGCATGACACGTTTTACCATCTGTGGGAATAAAATGTGCACGAAAGTCTGTCTGCGGTTATATCCCATAATCATAGCAGCTTCTCGTTGCCCCACCGGAATACCCTGAAAACCGGAGCGGTAAATCTCGGCAAAATATGCTGCATAGTTTAGCGAAAATCCGATGATAACCGCAATGAAACGGTAGGAATATGGTGTGTTGATATGGAACGCATAATATGGTGCGAAGAACACTACCAAAAGCTGCAGCATCAACGGAGTTCCGCGCATAATGGAAATATATATTTTAGCAATTGCCTGAAGTATCCGGAAATGTGACATACGAATTGCACAGATGCCTAATCCCAATGGCATGGAGAAAAGGATGGTCAGGCAGAAGATGGATAGTGTGGCAAGTATCCCGCTGCCAAGCTGTTTGGCAATCTGAGGAACTGTCAGTCTTTTCACCTTGGCACCGGTACCTTTGGAGCCTGTTTTTGCCGTTTGGGTTATTTTTGTTAAATTGCTGGTGTCCACGGCAGGAACCTGTGAGCCGTCAATATATGTCGTGTCGTCAAAACTGAGGCAGGCACTGTCGGCAAGCCCCCACTCCTCTGCAATCAACTCAAATGTGCCATCATAAAGCATTTCTAACAGTGTGGTCTGTACTTTGTCACGGAGTTCGGTGTTACCTAACTTAAATCCCACACCATACTTTTCTGTGGAAAGCCGTTCCTCTAATAGGGTAAATGTATCGTCTTTGCCGGATAGCTGGTAGGCTGCCACACCATAGTCCATGGCAATGGCATCAACCATACCACTCTCCAGATTCATAAAAGCGGAATTATAGTCGCCTACCTGTTGCAGTTCTTTCAGTGCTGCAGCAATTTCTTTGTTTTCATCCGTGGCGTCCTCGCCGGTCAGTGCAGCCAGTGCAGAGGAATCACTCTGTACTACCAGAATTTTTCCTTTTAAATCCGAGAGGGATGTGATACTGCCTCCTTTGCGTACTATGACAACCTGTGAGTTATCAATGTAAGGGGTGGACCAAGTATAATCGTTTTCGCGACCGTTCATGGTAAATCCGTTCCATATACAGGAAATAGCACCGGAAGCAAGTTCGGAATCCTTTGATTCCCATGCGATAGGACGCTTTACCAATGTCCATCCATTGCGTTTACAGACTTCCTCTGCGAGGCTCAGGTCGAAACCGATATACTCGCCGTTTTCGTCCAGATAGCCGTAGGGTGGAAATTCGGCATCGAACCCTACAATAAATTGTGTTTCTCCGTTCGCTTTGGCAGAACGATTCGTCAGGAATAATCCGCCTGCCAAACAGAGGAGCAAACAAAGTAGCAATACTGATAAATTTCTTTTTGTTTTGTACATAACAACCTCCATTTTTTGATTCGCCAACAGTATAGCACAGTTTGGGGGAAAGTGGAATATATTTGGCAGAGTTGGAATGATATATTCTGGTCTAAGGTTGGGAGGGGAGAATATTTAAAATCATATTTCAGATATAGCAGAAATCTGTGAAGTATAGATAAATGCTGGATAATGTGATATTATTTTTTATTATACAAGAAAAACATACCATGTCGGGTAACTTTTTTTTGACAAAATCACTGTATATATGGGGCTTGGCATTATGAAATCGTCTATTAGTTGAAAGAAAGTGAGGAAAACGAAAATGCGTAATAAACTAAAAGGAATCCTTTCAATAGTAGTATTAATGGCATTGTTATGGATTGGTTGGTATCCGATGCGCTCAGTTTGTTATTTTGGAGAACCTGATTTTAAATTTTTATTCATTTATGCAATAATATTATCCCTTTTGCATCTTTATATTTGTGGCTGTAAATTGTGGTTTTCCAATGAACGCCTATTGAATTATGTGATACCGGTCGCATTTTTTTTAGTATTTGATGCTATTATGTTCATACTTTTTTTGGCTGTTGGAGATAAGCATCCCGATGACCCCTATTCAGGTCTCTATTTTCCAAATTTATCTCAAATGGATTATTGTATGGTAATTGGTTTCTGTTATTGGATGAGCACTTTAGTGATAGTGATTGCGACATTGGTAATAGAGAAAATAAAAAAGCGATAAAAAAGTGAGGTAAAGAAAATGAGTAATATGTTTAAGAGAATCATTGCGGTAGTAATATTAATGGCACTTTTTTGGCTTGGCTTTCATTTGAATCAACATGTTATTGGGGTTCAGACAATTTATCATTCAGGAGAGTGGGCTGCTAAAATTAGAGAACTTGCCATATATGCAATAGTATTGTCAATTTTATATCATTTGGTTTGTGGAAAAATTCTCCGTTATCCTGATGAAAATCCATATAAACATATAGTAGTGGATTATATAGTGCAGGCTGTCATATTTTATGTGATGGATTTAATAATACTGGGACATTTTTTAGATATGCAGCCAAGCGGTCTTCCGGGTGAAGGCCTCTATGTTGCTTATGGCGAGGAAATTTTATATTGTATTATAATTGGTTTCTGCTATGGTCTGAGCACTTTTGTGATGTTTATATTTTCGTTGATAAGAGAAGATAACAGAAAAGAGCAGTTGAAGAAAATTAAAGACTAATAATAGCTGAAAAAAATTACGAGATTCATTTTATCATCATTATGATATCACAGAGTAGCAAATCGACTGAAAATCAGGATTTTCAGTCGATTTGTTTGTTGTTAAGAGGAGTAAGTGAAATAGACATTAGAAATAAAGTCATATTCCGGAATTCCATGTGGTAAGACAAAGGAATATCGTACCATATCCAGTATGATATATAAATCTAGTATGGCAAAATTTGAGGAGACAAAATTATATTTCAGAAATAGCAAAATTCCGTGAAGTATAGAAAAATGCTGAAAAATATGATATGATTTATCTTATACAAAGCAAAAATTCATTAGTAGTAAGCAGATTATCTGTTAAATAAAGGTACTTTCGTGGAAAGTGAGGGGGACGAGAATGAGTGATAAATTCAAAGGGATTATTTCTGTAGTAGTATTAATGGCAATATTATGGATTGTTTACTATCCATATCATTATATTGAAGATTATTATTTTTTGGATGATGAAGAACAATTGCTATTACCATTTTATGCAATTATTTTCTTAGTATCTTGTTTGCAGCATTATATTTGTGGGAAAAAATTGTGGTTTTCCGATGAACGCATATTGAATTATGTGGTGTCTTTCGGTATTTTTTTAGGAATTGATGCTATCATGTTTATACTTTTTCTTTCTGCAGGACCTTCCAATGAAGACCCCTATGAACCATTTTCTTTTCCGCGTTATACTTTTCAAATACTTTATTGCATTATAATTGGTGTCCATTATTTGTGGAGCACTTTGGTGATGTTGATTGGTACATTGGTAATAGAAAAAATAAAAAAGTAAAAAACAGGTGGGATATGTAGTGGTTTTTTTGTGATGGTATTGACGTTAACACAGTAAATCGTTAAATTTCAAGATTGAGGCAGGGTTCAAATAGGTACCGTTATGCTAAGAGAAAAGATGAAATATTAATCTGATTTTAATTTTTCTTCTATAGGAGATTAATTTTGCTTGTGTATACTCTTTATCGAAGCAGACGGCATGCGGAGATTCGGTATTGCAGTTTGTTTTGATGGTGGGTGTCAGCAGATTGGGAGGAAACATGAGGAAAAAGACGAATCAGAAAGGAAGATGGATATGGACAATTTAGAAAAGGTAGAAAAAATCCGGGAAAAGTCCGGTGTCTCCTATGAGGAGGCAAAGGAAGCGTTAGAAGCCTGCAATTATGATTTGCTGGATGCAGTCATTCATCTGGAGCAGCAAGGCAAGGTGCCAAAACCGGATGTAGAAGTGTTTACAACGAAGAACGACTATGAAGAACAATCCGGGGAATTTGAGAGAGCGCAGAAAAATTATCAGGACTCCTGTAAAAAAGGCAATACGATTGGAGATATGGTAAACAGTTTCTTTAAATTTTGTGGTGACCTTTTTCAAAAGAGCATGGATGTTATGTTTTGCGTGACGAATAAGCGTGGGGAAAGGGTCATGCGCATACCTGTTCTGGCGCTTATATTGGCATTTATACTGGCATTTTGGCTTGTTATTTTATTATTGTTAATCGGTCTGTTTACCGGATGTCGTTTTCAGTTTGAGAATGTAGAGGAGATTCGTGTAAATGTGAATGATGTGTGTAATAAGGCATCGGATACATGTGATAAGGTAAAGCAGTCTTTTTCTGAAAAGAATTAAAATCATTATATTAGTATGACGAATATGGAGAAACAGAATGGGAAATCGGATTTTACTTGTTGAGGATGAGGAGAAGATAGCCCGGTTCGTGGAACTGGAGTTATTGCATGAGGGGTATGAGGTAGTGAAAAAAAAGGACGGCAGAGCAGGTTTGACAGCGGCTCTTGAAGAAACTTTTGACTTGATTGTGTTGGATGTAATGCTGCCGTCGTTAAATGGACTGGAGATATTACGACGTGTGCGTAAAGAGAGTAATGTACCAATCATTCTTCTGACGGCAAGAGACTCTGTAATGGATAAAGTAGCCGGATTGGATGCAGGGGCAGACGATTATTTAACGAAACCCTTTGCTATCGAAGAACTATTGGCGAGGATCCGTGTTGCTTTGAAACGGCGCAGGATGAGTAACCAGGAGACACATACTCTGGTCGTTGGTGATGTGGAGCTGGACAGTGACCGTCATGAAGTGACTGTTCGTGGAGAGAATGTGGAGTTGACGAACCGGGAGTTTGAGCTTTTGTCCTGTCTTATGGAAAATAAAGGGATTGTTATGGACCGGGAAAAACTCATCAATACGGTTTGCGGATACGATTATATCGGAGAGACCAATATCATTGATGTATATATCCGATACCTGCGCACGAAAATTGATGACCGATATGGTATAAAATTGATTCATACGGTACGCGGTGTGGGTTATGTTATTAAGGATAATACGGATACATCGAAATAAACTTTTATTTAGCATAACGGTACCTATTTGAACCCTGCCTCAATCTTGAAATTTAACGATTTACTGTGTTAACGTCAATCGACGTACGTCCAGTACGTCTCTATCCGTTTCCTTGTAAATCGCTAAATTTCAAGTTGAGGTCAAGGATTTCGGATTGTGATAGAGCAAAATAGCTAGGCGCTTGAAAGAGGCGATGCGGTGGCATCGTCGATTGAAAGCAACGACGCTATTTCTCTCTAGCCGGGGACTAAACAGGGTTCAGATAGGGACCGTTATGCTAAGACAGAGGGTGTGATGAGCTATTCGGTAAAGGGATAGAAGGTGATTGGTATGCAGGGGAAAGAAACGCGGAGAATGTCTTCGATAGCCAGAAAAATCAATTCCGGCATATGGTTTCGGAGGATGTTCGATATGCTGTGGCTTAATATCGTATTGGTATTGCTTTTCCTGGGATGCTTTTTATGGCAGGCGGAAAATACAGTATCAAAGAAGGGAATTATATCAGACAGAACATTTTGCCGTGAGGCACCCGGTTTAGAACATGATATAATTTATGTGCTGCGTACATATGATGGGATGCGATACGATAATTCTTTGCGGGAATATGCCAAGCCTCTTTTGCTTCCGGCTATTATTCTGCTTTCCGTAGAGGCGATTCAGTTATTTTTTGCCCTGGGACAGGTTCGCATGATTCGTAAGCGAATGAAGCCGTTGAATGATTTGGCGATTAAGGCGGAGCAGATGAGTCGAATCACCTATGAGCCGGAAAAGCTGAGAAATCTGGAAGAAGAAATTCTCCATGCGTCTCCCACGGAAGAGGATGTGCAGATTCATACTGGAGATAAAGAATTGGAGAGCATCGAAGTTGCGCTGAATAACTTACTGCGAAATATGAAGGAGAGCGAGCGCAGACAGGTGCGTTTTGTGTCGGATGCCTCCCACGAACTCCGTACACCCATCTCTGTCATCCAGGGGTATGTGAATATGTTGGACCGCTGGGGCAAAGAAGACGAAAGTGTATTGACAGAATCTATTGAAGCTCTCAAAAATGAATCCCAGCATATGAAAGAGTTAGTAGAGCAGTTACTGTTTCTTGCCCGTGGGGACAGTGGCAGAAATGCATTACAGCGGAAACGTTTTGATCTGACTGCTTTGGTGCAGGATGTTTGGGAAGAATCTATGATGATTGATGAGAAGCACACTTATGTTTTTGCCGGAGAGGAGGCGGCATGGATGACGGGTGATGTGGCGATGATAAAGCAGTCCATGCGTGTTTTTGTCCAGAACGCTGCCAAGTATTCGCAGGAGGGTGATACCATCCAGATATATGCCAGACGTGAAGACGATGCTGTGTGCTATGTGGTTCAGGATGAGGGAATTGGTATGGCAGACAGTGAAGTAGTGCATATTTTTGAGCGATTTTATCGTTCTGATGTAGCCAGAGGCAGCGAAACCGGAGGAGTGGGGCTGGGACTTTCCATTGCCAAGTGGATTGTTGATGCCCATGATGGTAACATCGAAGTCTTAAGCAGACCGGATATCGGCACGCGGTTTACTGTGCGCTTTCCGGTACAATAGGTTTGATTTACAATACCACTGTTTCAGTGGCTTTTTATGTGGAGTTATGCTATCATTTTATTAGCAAATGACATTTGTAAAAAGCATGAAACAGTGTTTTTTTCTTTATAGTATCAGTTTGAAAGAGGGTACTTCAATTATAGATGATTTAGGGAGGTGTCAATATGTTGGGCTTTATTATTTGGTGTGTCGTAGGATGCATGTTTTTCGGCTTTGGTGTTGCGAGCTTTTACTCTAAAAGGGTCGTTGGATTTTGGGCAGGAGGTAAGATTCCCGCAGTGACGGATATGAAGGCATACAACCATGCAGTAGGAAAATTGTGGTGCGTATTCGGCATAATTTTTATTTTCATGGGTATACCGCTGCTTGACGGACAAAATTCACCGTTTGTATTGCTTTCAGTAGTCGGAGCTATGATTTGGACAATTGCCATGATGGTTATATACGAATTGGGAATCATGAGGAAATATCGCAAAGAGTGATTGGAAAAAGTTCCAAAATACGTTATAATAAAGTAATAGTTTGATTTTTGACATCACAAAAGTTCTGCATGATATTACTACGGTGGTTAAATGTCGTAGTAATAGGGTGTTTGCAGAATGATACATCATACGAAGGAGGTGAGCGCATTGTTTAAGAGGTATTTCGTCAGAACCCGTTCTCTGCAGGAGGGGATGCGGATTGACCAGGCTATTGTGGACCGCATGGACCGGACGCTGATCGCAAAGCGTACTATTCTTGATGCATACCTGATCGAATCCCTACAGAAATTGGGTATTAATGGCGTATATGTCAGTGAAGGAGAGGACGATCCGGAGCCGGAGAAACCTGACGAGCCTACTTGTGCGCTTGCCCGCAATAATATTTCTAAGCTGCGTACCGATGATCCGTCTAAAGTGAAATTGTCTGAGAGTGTTAAGAAGCGTGTATCAGAGGGAATTCAATATTTGTATAACAATTCCGATTCGGAACAGTTTGCTAACACTACCACCAGTATTACTAACGATTTGATGAAAGCAATCAATGACAATTCTGCCATTGCCGTAGATATTAATACTCTAAAGACTAGTGATGAATATACATTTAAGCACAGTGTAGATGTGGCGACTATGTCAATGATCATCGCAAAGAAACAGGGAATGAATAAAGATGATATCTACAATATTGGTATAGCGGGGCTGCTGCATGATATGGGCAAGTCCAAAATTCCATTGGAGATTCTGAATAAACCCGGCAAGCTTGATGATGAAGAGTTTGCCGTTATGAAACAACATCCGGTGTTTGGATATGAGATTCTCAAAGAAAAAGATGATTTTTCACCCGCCATTTCATTAGCGGTTCTTCAGCATCATGAGAAAATGAACGGACGGGGCTATCCGATGGGGGTAAAGGAAGACAAGATTGTTCATTATGCGAAAATTCTGGCGGTGGCAGATGTTTATGATGCATTAGTGACAGAGCGTCCGTATAAAAAGGCATTTTCCCAGCGTACTGCGGTGGAAATGATTATGTCCATGACGGAAGAAATGGATATTACTGCCATGAAAAGCTTTCTTGCCAGTGTTATTTTGTATCCGGTGGACTCTACCGTAGAGTTGAGTAACGGTGAGAGGGCAAGAGTAGTGAAAAACAATGAAGCCTCGGTTCTCCGACCTACAGTGGTGGGGTTGGACTCAGGTACTGTGTTTGAACTGGCAGACGATCTTAACTGTGCGAATATTATTATATTATAAAACTAAGAGTTTCGCTCTAGCCGGGGACTAAACAGGGTTCAGATAGGGATCGTTATGCTAAAAAAAGAGTTTCGCAAGCGAAACTCTTTTTAATTAATAGAAACTTCTCGTTACTTAATAAATGCAAAACTTAATTTGTGCATAAGGAATTCCACTGGCAATCAGGACAAATCTCTTTTCTTTGGTTGCATTGTAATATATTTTTCTGTACCAATTCGTTGAAATCGTGGTAATGCAGTATCTCTCCGTCAGATATATGGCATCTTTGCAATACCTGTCGATCGTATTCCACAACCTTTTCTTCTGTCGTGCATATTCCATCTATATTATTAGGGCATTTCTCACAAATGGCATCTGTCTGTGCGGTAATACAGATCAGAGGATTTTCTTCCAGTATTATCTTTATGTTTGCCATGTTTTTTGTAAAGGCATCGTTATAGCCTTTTCCCCTAAAATAGCCGAGACATAATCCGTGGTGTGGTCTTATTTTATAGGTATACTCTTTCATAGACTTAGCCTTGTTCTGTTTTTAAAACCATACTTGTAGAGAACCTTTTGCATAGCACTATTGCCAATGCAATTTTTATTAAATCCGGAATGATATACGGGAATACACACCATCCCAAAGCAGTCCATATTCCGATTGCACCGGTGGTTTTTGCATACACTAACATGAACCAGACGGTTCCGAATGCATAAAGTATCAATAGTCCGATAACCATAGATATCCCTAATACCCATGTTTTTTTACCCAGCAGATGTTCCATTGCCCACATAAACAGTGCAGAGAAAAGAAATCCTACAATATATCCTCCTGTAGTGCCTAAAATGATTCCGGGACCTCCGGTAAAGCCTGCAAAAACCGGAACACCTACAAATCCTAGCAATATGTACACAAGGATAGAGAGGGTGCCCCGTCTGCCTCCTAAAAGTGCTACAGTGAAAAATACGCCAAAGGTTTGAAGGGTAAAAGGTATGGATGTCGGGATGGAAATCCATGAGCAGACTGCCATGATAACGGCAAACATAGCAATGTACGCCATATCCAATGTTTTACTTTTTTTTGTCATCAGTGTTTACCTCTTTTCTTTTATTAAATTTAAGTATGCTTGCAACATCAGTATCTATGTTTAGTTGGTGCAAAGCATTCTTTTCATGCATGAACAATATATTGATAATACTGCCAGCGAAGTATATTATAACAAGTCTACGCAGAAATGTAAACCATATTTTTGAAAGGGTTGACAATTGTGATGATTTATATTTTTGACATGTTAGTTTTACAGAGTGTTCCCATAAATGTTCCTATAAAAAGAGGTCGGATTATATTGCCGACCCCTAACATGGTATTGTACTCCATACTTCCTATTCAATTTGCTTCGTGTCATTAATCAATATCTTTGCTGATAATTGTTCCGTCTGTTGCGTCAATTTCATATTCGTATTCCTTTTTGCCCACATAAAATTCAACTTCGTATTCCAGACGATTATCGTCACGCTCTTTGCGGACGCTCATGCGTTTTACATCAGCTTCTTTTACTCTTGCATCTTTTAAGGCGATTTTTTTTGCGTCTTCCTCAGAGATGGCAGTATCATAGTCCTCTCCGGTTACAGTATTTTCGTCGGAAGTGGTATTCGTCTTCCCGGAGAGAGCATTATTTTTTGTTGAGGAGTCATCAACCGCATTCGTCCGTGCCTGGTCACTGGTAGATGTGTCTGCGTCGACTTTTTTCGTTTCATCGGTACTTGGCTTTTCTGTGATCTTGCCGGAATCATCAGAAGAAGGGGACTCAGCAGATGTGGCATCACCCGATGAAGTTGCATCTCCGCAGCCTGTCAGAAAAGCAGAACATAAAATGGTTGCACCTAAAAGGATAGCTAGTTTTCTTTTCATAATAACCTCCGATTTGTTTATAATGCATATTGAATCAAATAATTTGAATCTGTTATTAGTTACTTGTAGCATTTCATAGTATGCCGCAATACACCTGTTTTTACTCATTAAATTTAGAAGCGGGAAGCAAACATTTTCATTCAAGATGTTGATATTGGTGGATATTCGTGGAAAAAATGCTTGACTTTTCCATTTTTTCGTAATATAATTGGTCAGTGTGGCGTGTGCCAGGTGACCATAGCCCCGGAAACCGGCAGAACAACGCTTCTACAGTCAACAAGGCGGTTCGGACATTCCGCGGTTGTTGCAGACGAAAAGAGATTATGATAGTGAATTTAGTTAGGAGGTACTGGGATGAAAAGTTATATGGCAAGCCCATCCACGGTTGAAAGAAAATGGTATGTAGTTGACGCTACAGGACATACATTAGGACGCCTCGCATCTGAGGTTGCAAATGTATTGAGAGGCAAAAATAAGCCGATTTATACACCACACATTGATACAGGTGATTATGTTATCATTGTTAATGCAGAAAAGATTAAAGTGACAGGTAAGAAATTAGAGCAGAAGATTTACTATAACCACTCAGATTATGTTGGTGGTATGAAAGAGACTACTCTGAAAGATATGTTAGCTAAGAAGCCTGAATATGTAATTACTCATGCAGTGAAGGGTATGCTTCCAAAGGGACCTTTGGGACGCCAGATGCTGAAAAAACTTCATGTATACGCAGGACCGGAGCATGAGCAGGCAGCACAGAAACCGGAAGCATTAGAAATCGTAGAGAGAGCTAACTAAGAGAGGAGGAAATCATCGTGGCAAATACAAAGTTTTATGGAACAGGTAGAAGAAAAAGCAGTATTGCTAGAGTATATTTAGTACCGGGTACCGGTAAGGTTACGATTAATAAGAGAGACATGGACGAGTATTTTGGTCTGGAAACTCTGAAGATTATCGTTCGTCAGCCGTTGGAGGCTACTGGTACAACAGATAAGTACGACGTAAAAGTTACTGTTCGTGGTGGTGGATTTACCGGTCAGGCTGGTGCAATTCGTCATGGTATTGCAAGAGCTCTTCTGACGGTGGATGCAGATTTCCGTCCTACATTGAAGAAGGCCGGTTACTTGACTCGTGACCCACGTATGAAAGAGCGTAAGAAATACGGTCTTAAGAAAGCCCGTAGAGCTCCGCAGTTCTCAAAGAGATAAGCAAGTTATATTTTTACTGTATCAAAAACCCACAAATGTTATATTTGTGGGTTTTTTTAGAAATAGACATGGTGATAATATGAATTTACAGTTAGATGACAGGATTGCTGATCAGTACCATAGCAATTCTCAAAAAATACGTGTGATTACTGAAAACTGGGTAAACCAAAATTTATTTTGTCCTTATTGTGGTAATATGAATATTTGTCATTTTGAAAACAATAGACCGGTGGCAGATTTCTATTGCCCACACTGTTGTGAAGAATATGAATTGAAAAGTAAGCATAATTCAATTGGTAACAAAGTTTCAGATGGTGCCTATGATACAATGATTGAAAGAATTAATTCCATCAATAATCCCAATTTTTTCTTTATGCACTATGGTAAAGATGATCTTAGAGTCAAAAACTTTATTATGGTTCCAAAATACTTTTTTGTTCCTGAGATTATCGAGAAAAGGAAACCGTTAGCCGATACCGCAAAACGCGCCGGATGGATTGGCTGTAATATTGTATTAAAACAGGTTCCTGAAAATGGAAGGATTTATATTGTGAAAGATGAAATAGAACAGCCAATAGAAAATATCCTATCTAAAGTTGAAAAGACGGAATTTATCAGCCAATATAAAATGGATGCCAGGGGGTGGATTCTGGATATCCTTAATTGTGTGAACAAGATAGAAGGCAAAGATTTTACATTAGAACAGATGTATCAGTTTGAACAAGAGTTATCTATGAATCATCCTAAGAATCATCATGTAAAGGATAAGATACGACAGCAGCTACAAGTGCTGAGAGATAAGGGAATCATTGAGTTTAATGGACGAGGACATTATAGGAAGATGTAAGGAAATTAGTAAAAACCTTGAATGCACATCAGCCTTCTAAAAGTCGGCTAATAAATATCTCAAATATAACCCCGGTTCCGTATAAATACAGAACCGGGGTTTATTTCATCATTTCTCCTTCTTAAAAAGTGCATCCTTCACCACCCCTTTAGGGTCTTTAATAAGCAGTATTACAAGCCATATCACCAAACCCAGTGCCACGACAGAAAGACCGAGATAAAAATCATTGAGCATTTCTGCAGGAGAGGGAGTGAAATACTTCTCGTGGATTTCCATGTACTCAAACACAGCGTCCACAAACCACATAAGAGATGCGCCCCAATACATCCAACACAAAATGCCGATTTTCATCTGACTTTTCGGAGCTTTCACATACCAAACGATAGTAGATATAATTGCCGCAAACACAGTGGTTAATAACGTCATCGCGTGTCCTCCTACTTATCGGATGATACAGGTGAAGCCGACTCTTCCATTTTTTTCTCCAAAAGATTGGTAACACCAACCATGCAGCCCCATACAGCGGTAACTACAAGTGCCATTGCCACGCCGGCAGTAGACATTTCATGGAGAACTTCAATCATATCGGCAGGGTTGTTTGCCGCTGACAGGAACGGAAGCCACGGTACAATTTCTCCATGCCATACATGCTCAAAAGCCAGAAGTGCGGAACCACCCCATAAAAGATTGTTCAACCATTTCAGTTTTCTCGAGAATGGGATTCTCCCTGTTTCAGCAGTTGTTACGCTGTTTTCTTCGGTATGTATTGTCTCCTGTGCAGACTCCTTAGATTCCATTACTTTTGATACAACAGTGGTAACTACTGCCTCTGCTGCGGGTACTACGAAACAAGCCATAATTTTTACCTCCTAAAATCCTTAAAATATTAGTTTGATGTAGGTGCTTTACCTGCATCACAAAATGTTGTTTGAACTATTTTTGCATAAAAAGCACACGGCTTCCCTTCTGGAAATCGTGTGCTTTCATAGCATACATAAATAGTTTTACAAATACAAACGCTTCAGCGTGTTTAGCGGCTTCGTGCCAACTACGGAACATTATACCTGTGATTTGCGGTACTGTCAAATTATATTTTGAACTTATGGATGCTATCCATAAGAACAGTTACTGTGCTTTCCAGATCCTCAACAATGGAATTGGAATCATCCACAACTTTGGACAAGTCGGTGGACATAGCAGAAGTTTCTTGCGCCACCGCAGCATTGTCCTGGGCTAAATCATTTAGAAGTGCCAAAGACTCGATTACATTGGAGCGTTGTTTTTCTACTTCTACTGTCAAATCGTCAATGGATTGTACAGAAGATTCGCAGTTGTCCAATTCTCTCTGGAATTCCATAAATATTTTGTGTGTTTCGGTTAAGGATTCCACCTGTTTTTCCACCGAAACATTTATTTCTTTCATGCCCTCTACCGATTTGGTAGCATTACTTTGTAATTCTTCTACTACTTTGTTGATTTCCTCTACTGATTCGGTTGACTGATTTGCCAACTTAGCAATCTCGCCAGCCACAACGGCAAATCCCTTTCCGGCTTCTCCTGCCCTGGCTGCCTCAATACTTGCATTGAGTGCTAACAAGCTGGTCTGGTCGGAAATTTCATTAATCAGGTTAGCCGCCATATGTATTTGCTGAACGGACTTATGTGTGGAATTAATCTGCTCCGTCATATTTGATATGTTTTCACGGGTGGCATCATTTATCTGAATCAGCTGTTTCAGAGTTTCCATAGATTGTTCACTGATGTTGTTCATATCCATGGAATTTTTGTTCAGGCTTTCCACTTCGGATTCCGTCAGCTTAATCTTATCCGCCATGACGCTGACGTCCCCGTTAGCCGAATCCGTGGAGCCTGCCTGCAGGTTTACGTTGTTTGCAATCGAATCGACAGCCACACTCACCTGGGAAATCGATTCCCTCATATTAGTAAACGAAGAATCAAACTGACTCAAAATATTGTTTACGCCGTTTGCTACATCCGTGATACCTCTTAGCAGTTCGCGGATATTGTCTTGGGCTGTTCTCAGGGCATCTGCAGTCTGCCCGATTTCATTATTTTGCTTTACATCGATGTCCGTAGTTAAATCACCCTTTGAAATGCGATTCGCAAATTCCTGAATCCTTTTTAGCGGATTAATAATTCTCTGAGCTACAACGTAGGCAATTATAAGGGCGATTAAAATGGAAATAATGAAGACAATATCAACTCTCATCAATACTTTTTGATAGATACCTTTCAAATAGGAACTGGTTTCTTCCCGTGCCTGATCGATGTCATCGATGTAGTTTCCGGTAGAAACAATCCATCCCCAAGGTTCAAAAATCTGGGAGTATGCGATTTTGGGTGCCACGGTGACACCGTCGGATTTTGTAAAATAGAATTCATTAAAACCGCCCTTTTCCGGTGTCTGGCATACCTTTACAACCTCTTGGATAATCATAACGCCGTTAGGATCTTTCAGGTCGTAGCGGTTAGTTCCCTCATTTTCCACCAGAATTGGATGCATTATCAGATTATAGTCTGTGTCATCAATCCAGAAATATCCGCTTTGGTCGTCACGATATCGCATAATACGAATGGTCTCCTTCGCATCGTACTTTGCCTGTTCCTCTGTTTTTTCGCCGGCTTGAAATTTGTCATACTCCGCCTGCATAACGGCAATGGTACTTTGCACCTGGGACTTGATTTCCGTATTATAACCTTGGTTCATTGCATAATCGTAAATCTGGTTGGCTGTTCCGGTCATGGAACGGAGAGACATTACAGCATTCCCGCCAATGGCAAGTGCTGTCAGTACTACAATAACGGCACTCATCAACATTATGGAAAGGATCAGGCTGCGTTTTTTGTTCTTAGAATTATTCTTTTGATTTTTTTTAGGATCGTTTTTGCTCATATATGTACCCCTCCTATATCTTTATATATTATACTTTATTTTTGGGTCATAAAATGACAATACTTGCATTTCTTATTTTAGTGTTCAACAGAGTTCAGCAGTTCCGTCACAACTTCCTCTACAAGTCCTTTTATACCGATATCCTGAATTCCCACCACGACGTTATCACAGTGATTGACGGGAATCAGTATACGCTTTGCATCACTTTGTCCTACTGCCTTTGCCATATTGGGAGTGATTTCGCCAAACAGGGAATCAGCCACCACGATTCCAATGGGACCAATAATAATATCTGCTTTTCGCGCTCCTACAATAACCGCGTTTTCGCCTGTAGCACCGGCATTTGCACCGGCTTTTAGCATGGCAGAGGTGGCGGTGGTATTCGTTCCCACTGCTGTGATTGTCAAGTCAGGCAATTTATCGCGGATGGCAGAAACGACTTGCCTGCCAATGCCCCCGCCTTGTGCATCAATAACTAAAATGTTCATGGAAGAGCTTCCTTTCTGTTTATTTCACAAAATAATGCGGTGTACATGACAGATAGTTCGTGACATCAAATACGAGATCTATTTATGACTCTATGATTTGATTTTAAACGATAAAAACAGGTTTGTAAATATTCAATATCAATTTTCTATAATATTCATTCATAAAATATGTAGCATAGACAATGACACAAGCTTGACAAAGAAATTGCCTGTAGATATAATTATTGTGCATATTTAGCGTTTTTGAATATATACCTATGATATGAGGGAGATTGTACGGTCATGCAAAAGGATGGTAAACAAAGTGTATTAAAAGAAAAAAATATTTTTGTCACAGTCATGGTCATTATTTTGACAGCAATCATTACGCTTATTTCTTATTTATGTATCAATGATATGGCTGAAAAACGATGTTTAGATCGTATGCAAGAGGGCGCTGACACTGTTATGTCTGACATAAGTGCCAAATTATCTCGCGATAGTGTTATTCTTAATGCCATGGCTGAAATTATTACCATGCAGGACAATACCGATAGTGATTCCATGCAAAAAATCATCCAGCAGTTTGCACCGTTGACGGTTGCCAGACAAATTAATTTATTACTGCCCGGGGATGTCATTATTTCACGAACAGGAGAGAAAATGGATGTCACAGGGGCAATTTCTTTTGAACAGGAAGCTGCCCTTGGTGAGCATGTCACAGACAGAATGCCCAGTGTTTTGGATGAAAACAGGATGGTAATCCGGCACTTTGTTCCCATTGAAAAACATGGTGAAGTAATAGGTATGCTCTATAGCACTACAAATTTAGAGGATTTACCAAAATCTCTTAGTATCGACTATATCTATAATGGGACAGCAAGTGTTTATCTGGTCGATCGCAAAAACGGAGACTTGCTTATGGACACTTTGCATGAACAGTTGGGTAATATTAACGAATTTGATGACTTCGAATCCAAGATTGATAAACCCATGAAAAAAAGCAATCAAGAGCTGATGGACGGAAAAACAGGCTATAATATATTGAAATCTGATGTACTGGGTGAATATTTATATTATTATTACGCTCCGATTAGTGAAAACGAATGGCGCCAACTGGGAGAGTCTGGAGATCTTAACCGCTGGGCTGTTGCTGTTGCAGTGCCTGAAAAGGAAGTTATGGCGAGTGTATATAAAATTAGACATATTTACTACATGATGGTTCTATTAGAGGGTATTCTGTTGTTTGTTTATTTTGTGTGGACTCTGCGGAATACGACTGTCACCATGGAGAAAGCAATTCTTGAAGAAAGGTTGATTAAAGCAGAAAATGCTGAGCGGGCAAAGACGATGTTTTTGTCCAATATGTCCCATGATATCCGTACGCCTATGAATGCGATTATCGGCTATGCTACTTTAGCTGCAACCAATATTGACATGAAAGAGCGTGTGCAGGATTATATTTCAAAGATACTTTCTTCCAGCAATCATTTGTTGAGCCTTATCAACGATATTTTGGATATGAGCCGTATTGAGAGCGGAAAGGTTTATATAGAGGAGACAGAATGCAGCCTGCCGGATATTTTATTTGATTTGCGGAACATTTTAATTCATCAGATGAATTCCAAACAGTTGGATTTCTATATAGATACCATTGATGTGGTTGACGAAGATATTTATTGTGACAAACTGCATTTGAATCAGGTACTTTTAAATCTTTTGAGTAACGCCATTAAGTTTACTCCGGCAGGAGGGACGATTTCCCTGATCATCAAACAGAAACATGGGGCGCCGAAAGGCTATGCGTCTTACGAAATCAGGGTTAAGGATACCGGTATTGGTATGAGTGAGGAGTTTGTAAATAATATTTTTGAGCCCTTTGAGAGAGAGTCCACTTCCACGGTTAGCGGTATCCAGGGAACCGGTTTGGGAATGGCGATTGCTAAAAATATCGTGGACATGATGGGTGGAAATATAGAGGTGTTCAGTGAGCAGGGGAAAGGTACGGAATTTGTGCTATCCTTGGAGTTCAGACTCCAATCAGAAAGCAAGAAGATTGAGGTTATTAAAGAGTTGGAAGGCATGCGGGCATTGGTAGTTGACGACGACTATAACATTTGCGATAGTGTTACGAAGATGCTGGTGCAGCTTGGATTGCGTACTGACTGGACGATGTCTGGCAGGGAGGCTGTTCTTCACGCGAAACAGGCAGTGGAGCTTGCTGACGATTTTAATGTGTATATCATTGATTTGTATATGCCTGACTTAGGTGGTCTTCGGGTTGTGAAAGAGATAAGGGATGCAATTGGTGATGATGTACCGATTATTATTCTTACAGCGTATGATTGGAGCAATATTGAGAATGAGGCACGTGAAGCGGGAGTGACCGCATTTTGCCATAAGCCGATTTTTGTTTCAACGCTACGCGATACGCTGATTTCATCTCTTTGTGACGAATCAGAATCGGCTGAACCTGTTGTATTCTCTGATATATCTGAAAATGTTAAAGGCAAGAGGCTTCTTCTTGTTGAGGATAATGAACTAAATAGGGAAATTGCGGAAGAAATTCTTACAGAGAATGGTTTCTTGATAGAAACAGCGACAGATGGCACGGAAGCTGTGGAGATTGTCGGAAATGCAGAGGAGGGATATTTTGATTTGATTCTCATGGATGTGCAGATGCCAATCATGAACGGCTATGACGCTACCAGAGCAATTAGAAAGCTTGAAAACCCAAAGCTTGCCAATATCCCGATTATTGCTATGACAGCCAATGCTTTTGACGAAGATAAGCAAAATGCAATGGAAAGTGGTATGAATGATCATATTGCAAAACCTTTGGATATCGATACGCTTTTTGATGTATTGCGAAAACATCTTGCTGACGATGAAAAATAAACATTTTAATCAAATTCTAATGTAAGCCTAATGATTGCCATTTTGTTCTGTTGTATAATAAATATACGAATATCTTGACTTAGGAGGCAAATTATGGGTTGTTTAGGAAATTGTATATGGTTTATTTTCGGAGGATTTTTGAGCGGCTTATCATGGATTTTCTCCGGGATTCTTTGCTGCTGTACGGTAGTGGGAATTCCCCTCGGAGTACAGTGTTTTAAGTTTGCTACATTAGCATTCTTTCCATTTGGAAAGGAAATCGAGTATGGTGGAGGAGCCGTTTCTCTATTGGCAAATATTATCTGGCTTCTTGTATGTGGGATACCGATGGCTCTTGAAAATGCGATATATGGCTGCGTATTCTGCATTACAATCATTGGAATCCCCTTTGGGCTGCAGTTTTTTAAAATAGCGAAATTGTCTCTGATGCCCTTTGGTGCATCGGTATCATAATACTGTGTTCGGTTTAGCACCGAAGGGGCTTTTGCCCCCGGCACCATTCCCGTCCTCAGCCTCCGGCATCATAACATATAATCCACATAGGCAAGGTGATAAAAATGACAGATACATATGCATTCCGTACTCCAATCGGTGTACTGGAAATTAGGGAGAAAAATGATAAAATAGCAACGATACGTATACAGCAGAAGGAATTGGGAAATTTTGAGGTGCAGCATGCTAAGCCGCACTCAGACTTACTTTATGAGGCGTATACACAGTTAAACGAATACTTTGCCGGAAAACGGATGCGATTTGACTTGCCATTGCATTATTCAGGTACACCGTTTCAGGAACGGGTATGGAATGCACTGCGAGAGATTCCTTACGGAGAAACCCGCAGTTACGAAGATATTGCTATTGCCATCGGAAACAAACAGGCGGTTCGTGCAGTGGGACAGGCAAATAACAGAAATCCCATTCTGATTATGGTGCCTTGTCACAGAGTCATTCGAAAAAACGGGAATATTGACGGCTTTACATATGGAACGGAAATAAAAAAGTATTTATTAGAGTTAGAGAAGGGGCATTTTGCATAATATTACCAAATCCGGGAAAGCTAATGGGGATAAGAAGTCAGGTGCGGGAAGGTGTCTTTTTGCACCTTGTTCCATAGCAAAATGTTAGGAGAAAATATATGTATCGTATCCCAAAGCATATCGGAGTGATTCCGGATGGTAATCGAAGGTGGGCAAAAGAAAACGGCTTGAAAAAAGAAGAAGGCTATGCATTTGGTTTGGAGCCGGGACTGAAACTTTTGCGTGCAGCGAGAAAAAACGGTGTTCAGGAGTTGACTTACTATGGTTTTACGGTGGATAATTGTAAGCGACCTAAGGAACAGGTGATAGCTTTTTCTGATGCCTGCATTCAGGCGGTGAAAATGATAGAGCAGGAAAATGTCAGTCTGTTTGTGGTGGGAAATACAAAGTCTTCCTGCTTTCCTAAGGAACTGTTGCCGTACACAAATCCGGAGAATCGCCATCGCAATGAGTCGGATAAGATGAAGATTAATTTTTTAGTCAATTACGGATGGGAATGGGATATGAAAAACGATTGGATTTCAAAGGAAATTCCAAGAGTAGATATGGTAATACGTTGGGGAGGCATGTGTCGCCTGTCCGGATTTCTTCCGATTCAGACTGTGTATTCGGATTTTTATATTGTAAAAGAGCTATGGCCGGATTTTCAGGAAGAACAGTTTGAGGATGCCCTGAACTGGTATCAAAAACAGGATGTCACGCTGGGCGGATAAAAAAGTTGAGAATTTGTGGAGAGGAGTTGCAATGAAAGAGAAAGCAGCACGAAATAAAACCATAGATTTCACATTGCAAGAAGGAAAAGAGTATGCTGAAAGATGTATTGGTATTAAGGAAGTAAAAGCGGATAATCCGGATTCATTTATCAATAAGTATATCATTGGTGACAGCTTGAAGGTGATGGATAAACTGCCTGCAAAATTTGTAGATTTGTTGATAGTTGACCCCCCGTATAATCTGGCGAAAGATTATCACGGCAACAAGTTTAACGCGCAAAGCCAGACTTCCTATCGGGAGTACACGATAGACTGGCTGGAAAAGGTAGTTCCGCTTCTCAAAGAATCTGCATCTATCTACGTTTGCTGCGACTGGAAATCCAGTCTTGTGATTGGGGATGTTTTGTATCAGTATTTTCATGTGCGGAATCGTATAACCTGGCAGAGAGAAAAGGGTCGTGGAGCCAAGGCAAACTGGAAAAACGGAATGGAAGACATCTGGTACGCAACAATGGGGAAGAAATATACATTTAACTTAGATAATGTTAAGATTAGAAAAAAAGTGGTTGCGCCATATAAAGAAGATGGGAAGCCGAAAGACTGGGAAAATACGGCGGAGGGTAAATTTAGAAATACCTGTCCATCCAATTTTTGGGATGATATATCCATACCATACTGGTCTATGTCTGAAAATACTGCACATCCCACACAAAAGCCGGAAAAACTCATGGCGAAATTGATACTGGCAAGTAGCAATGAGGAAGATGTGGTGTTTGACCCTTTTGCAGGTTCCGGAACGACAGCAGTTACCGCAAAGAAACTGAACCGGCAATTTGTTGCTATCGAGAAGAATGCATTATATGGGGCATGGGCGCAGAAACGTTTGGAGATGGCAGAAGAAGATTCCTCTATTCAGGGTTATCATGGTGGTGTGTTTTGGGAGAGAAATTCTCTAACTGAATGGAATAAGAGACATACATAAGAAGGGTATACATAAAAAAGCATATGGTTTGATGTCACCACATGCCTTTTTGCGTTACTATTATAAATATTCTCCGGTTTATGCTTCCATCTTAATTTCCACTGTGATACCGGAATCGACATTTGCTTGAAATACGTCAGCATCCTTTTTGCTGCCGGATACACTTCCGTAGTGGATAGGAATTGCCACCTGTGGTTTTATGGTATTGACAAGTTCTGCAGCATCTTTTGCATTCATAGTATAAGTTCCGCCAATGGGAACCATCGCCACATCGCAGGATACAGCGCGATTTTCCTCCGTGATATCGGTATCGCCGGCAATATAAATTCTTGTGTCATTTATTGTCACAATATATCCTACCCAGCCACTTTTCTTCGGATGGAAAGGCTTTAATTTGTTATAGGCAGGAATAGTCTCTATTGTTACATCTCCAATCTGTTTCATATCTCCCGGTGCCACTGTGAGCAACTTACCACAAGAGATGCCACCGGCTTGCTTTTTCATCTTTTCCGGCACGACGAGAACAGTATCTGACTTAATAATTTTTGCGATATCTTCCGGTGAAAAGTGGTCGAAGTGGTCATGGGTGATTAAAATAATATCTGCATCAGGTTTTTTCTCATTAACGCGAAATGGGTCAATATAAACCACAGTTTTACCTGTAAGTTTAATGCTGCTGTGAATCAATACTCTGATATTTTCCGTCATGGGCTCCTCCATTCTCAAAATAATTGACATCTGAATATAAGTATAATTTCCAATTGTTACTATAGCACTGATACACATATTATGCAATGGGGGTTAAGGCGCATGGGCTATTTATAGTTAATTCTCGATTACAACAATACTTGATATATAGCGACATAAGCGCTATAATCATTTTGATTGGAACAGGGAGGTATATACTTATGCAGGTTATCGTTAATAATGTAATAAATCATCACGTAATCATTTCAAACATGGTTATCTTTATGGGATATTTATTGGGAATATATATGCTCTTTTTTTCCGGTAAGAAGTGGAGGGACTACGTTATATGTATATACGGAGGAGTTCTTTTTGGGTGGATTCCGTCTTTGTATATCACTGAAAATGTTATCATTGCGGGGGTATGCTGCCTGTTCTTATCTATTATATTGGTACAAGGTTATAATGTTCTGATGGAAAAGAAAATATATATTCCATTTTGGATTGTATCGTTTCAGGCATTACTGATAGCAGGGGTTGCTTTGTTTAGAGATCCGTATGAAAACAACAGAATCTTATTTTTCATACTATCTGCTTTTTTGTCAATTGCGTTGTTTTTGATTCTGTCTATGCTTTGGGATTTTACATCAGAGAATAGATATTTTGTGTACGGTTTATTTGGGATTATGGAGATAGTCGGTTCTGTTTTTCAGCATTACAGAAATGATTATTCTTCGTTTAGTAAATTCTTGGGCACTAAAAATGATGATGTTTCCATCTTTTTCTATATGTTCAAATTGGATTTTGGAATTTATGATTATCAGTATTCCTTGGTTATGTGTATGATTCTTTCGCTGGCTGGCTACCTACTCTGTTATATGCTTGGCAGAAAAGCGGTACGGATATTGTTTCAAAAGAATTTGTTGAAATTAAAAAAAGAGGGTTGATGATGTTTGTGGTATTGTTTTAGCGTGATGGCGTCATCTGCCATAGCATACTTGCATATATACATACTCAAGCTTTGCACAGGAAGAGTTTTCGGTTGCAAAGTTTGAGTTTTTATTTTGCGTTAAAAAAGTGAAAAAAATTTGATTTCCCCTGCACTAAAATGCATACTCTAATAGAAGAATACCGTGCCTCTGGAAGATAACTATGATATCCCGTATAAAGAGCAGGAGAGGGAGTTGATGGAGGAATTATTCCGGTTGCAGTGGGACAATTTGCCTATTTGGATTCAGGTGTCAAAAGCCTCCGCTTTGAATTAAATTTAGATTACCTATTTTCTTTTGTTAGTTTTTATGGTAATGTTAATTAAATAGAATTTTTTATTATGAAAATATTTTTTACAAAGGGAGTATTGCGCCCGGTTGCATTAAGAAAAATGGAGGTAGAGTCTTATGAATGAAACATTAGAACGTTTAGTTGAATATTTACCAATTATAAAGCCATTGTTCGGGCATGAAGTATTATTGTCTGTGCTTGATGCAGATGGAATCGTGATGGGCTTTATACTGCCGGAAGAGACTGCACAAAAATTGAATGTGGGGGACAAATTCTATGATCCAAGCGGGGCGCTGGACAAGGTGTTAAAAACAGGTATGCCCCAGCACAATTATCTTCCGAAGGATGCTTTGGGGGAGGCATTCGAGGGGGAATTGATTCCTGTTAAAGAAGGCGACGAAGTAGTGGGTTGTATTACTTGTACATATTCTGTGGATATGAAGGAGGAAATGGCCGCCATAACAAATAAATTTCAGGAATCCGTGGATCATATTATTGGCTCACTCCACACTTTGATCGATGGAATTGAAAATTTGTTCCAGCTATTGACGAGTATGGATAAAATGGCAAACACCGTAGAAAGTGATGTAAATAATGCCGTTGGCGTAGTGAATAAAATTAATAGTAATGCGTCACGTTCTAATATCCTGGCACTGAATGCTTCTATCGAATCAGCCCGCAGTGGTGAGTTCGGACGGGGATTCGCAGTAGTGGCAACAGAGATGGGAAAACTGGCGAAGGACAGCGGCACCTCTGCAACGGAAATCAAAACTACACTGAACGGAATAAACGAGCATCTGGTAAAAATCATTTCTACGATTAAAGATGCAGGTAATTTTACACAGGAACAACAGGACAATATTAACTCTATTAAGGACGTCTTAGAGGAGATGAGCGTTCTCACTGAAAAACTTGCAGAGGATATCAAACAGCGTTAGTTTGTAAGAGAACATAGGTAAAGATGGTTTTATTGTTTCATTTTACAGCTCTTCCGCATTTCGAAGTGAAGATTTGGCAAATTTATATTCCGAATCTGACTGTTTATTAAGGAGGTTGCAATGCGCAAGAAATCACATATTTCATTAGCAAAACATATTGTAAATATTTCGGATATACAAAATTTTAATAAACATAAAAAGGCATTTTATGTCGGAAGTATTTTACCGGACTGTAAGCCGTCTTTTCTTACGAAACGCCATGAGATTTCAGGTACTTTTGATTTAGTGGAGTACGGGATTGAAAAATTGACAAAGGGTTATAAGAATATGGAGGATTTATCCACCCTGTACTTTACACGGCTGGGTGAGGTTATGCATTACATTGCAGATTATTTCACCTTTCCTCACAACAAAGAATATCCGGGCAACATAAAGGAGCATTGTATTTATGAAGGAGAACTAAAACATAAACTTCGACAATATATAAGAAACCTTAATGAGCGGGATATGAAGAAGTGGAAAGCAAGCATACAGCTTGAGGATTTAAGTTGTTTTCAAAGTGTGGCAGATATCTGTAATTTTTTAAAAGAAGAACACCGAAATTATATTCGGCAGGGATCTCACTCTGCGGAGGAAGACTGCAAATATATTGTGGGAATTTGTTCCAAAGCGGCTCTTGCGATTTTGCATGTGTGTAAATTATCCATAGGATACAAGAACGGGTATGTGAGTATGTCAATACACTAGTGTATTGGATTCATTCAGCGAAATAGTCCAGATATTACAAAATCATTATACTAACATCATTTATATCATTACCCGAAACAGGTCGATTTTAAAATCGGCCTGTTTTTTTACTTAAAAGATATTCGTTAGTGTAATTACTGAATATTTCTGTTATAATAAAGAGAAATAAATTGAAGAAGAAGGAGTGGTTTTATGACAATGCTGAAGGAAAGGGCAATGGATATGATAAACAATATGCCGGAAGAAAAATTGTATTATGTTGTACAGCTTCTTGAAAGTGTGGATAAATTGTCTGAAAATGTTGAAAAAGGGGATAAAACGCCAGAACAAAGAGCCTTGGAAGATTTACAGCGTTTTCGTAAGCGCAGCGATGTAGAAATTGACTATAAAGCTGAATTGGCAAAAGCCAGGGAGGAAAAATATGCGAATATTGATTGATACAAATGTTCTGGCAGATCTGTTATTAGGAAGGAATCCTTATTATGATATTGCCTTTGATATTCTTACCATGTGTGCGGATAAAAAGGTATATGGATATATTGCAGCTCACTCTATTCCAAATCTCTTTTATATTTTGAGAAAATCTATGGTTCCCGCAATTCTTCCTAATGAATTTTTAGATAAATATGTATAATAACTAATAAAAACATTATTTCTTGCAGTTATACGGAGCAGAGAACCCACGAGGTTGAAAATGCATTGTATGCATATACATAATAATGTTGATAGCAGTTAAAGAAATAGGATATTCCATAAAATCAAGTGGAATATCCTTATTTTAATTAAAAATACGAAGGTTATTGTAAGGGATAATACAACATAATAACATGTAAAAAATCAAAAAAATTTGAAGGATTCTTGTGAAAATGGTGTCTTATGTAGTAAGGGAGGATTTTAGATGTGGATGATAAAGAAATAATTTCCATGTTTTGGAATAGGGATGAGGTTGCAATAAAAAAAATACAAATAGAATACGGGAAGGAACTGATGCGTTTATCTTTTCAAATATTAGGTAATAAGGAAGATACAGAGGAATGTGTTAATGATACTTTTTTGAAAGTGTGGAATTCCATACCTGATAAAATCTAAGTAGCTCGTAATGGTAAATTTCTTGTCATACAATAATTTTTGTGGCATGGAATTTACTATGGCTTATCTGGATGCAAAAAAATGATGTAATGAATAAAGTAATGCTAACTTGCTTAAATTTAGTATTTTCAGAGGTTGACGGTATTTTCTGTGATAGATTATAATAGTTATTAAATTTCCTCAAATGGAAGGGTTGATAATAAGAATTGTTATATTTATCGGTTTCCCGATAAATCCCATCCTGTTCGTATAGTTCAGAAATCACAGTTTAGTAACCAAAATTCGTGTAATGGGTATTTTTGGTGAAACTGAATACTTGAATTGTACGAAGGGCTGGCGAATAGATGAACTTTTTGACTATGACTTTTGGAGGTGATTTGAACATATGTCGTTCAAACTACACAGTGATTTTAAACCTACCGGTGACCAGCCGGAAGCGATAGAGGCTCTCGTAAAAGGATTTGAGGAAGGCAACCAATTCCAGACTTTACTAGGCGTGACGGGTTCCGGCAAGACCTTTACCATGGCGAATATTATCGAGAAATTAAACAAGCCCACACTGGTCATTGCCCACAACAAGACATTGGCGGCACAGCTTTACGGTGAGTTTAAGGAGTTTTTCCCGGAAAACGCAGTGGAATATTTTGTGTCCTACTACGACTACTACCAACCGGAGGCATATGTTCCTTCATCAGACACCTATATAGAGAAGGATTCTTCCATCAATGATGAAATTGACAAGCTGCGCCACTCTGCCACGGCAGCTCTCACGGAGCGCAAGGATGTCATTATCGTTGCCAGTGTTTCCTGTATATACGGATTGGGAAGTCCTATTGATTACCAGAATATGACTGTGTCACTGCGTCCCGGTATGATGAAGGACAGGGACGAGGTTATTAAACGGCTGATTGACATTCAGTACGACAGAAACGACATGGATTTCCAGCGTGGTACCTTCCGTGTGCGGGGGGATGTGTTGGAAATCTTTCCCATATCGGAGGCGGACCAGGCGGTGCGTGTGGAATTTTTCGGAGACGAAGTAGACCGTATTGTGCAAATAGATGTGTTGACGGGAGAGGTTAAAGCAGAGTTGGAGCATATCGTCATTTTCCCAGCATCCCATTACGTGGTAGACCATGAGGCAATGGAGCGGGCAATCCGTACCATTGAGGCAGAGTTAGAGGACCGGGTAAATTATTTCCGCAGTGAGGACAAGTTGCTGGAGGCACAGCGAATTGCAGAGAGAACTAACTTTGATATTGAGATGCTTCGGGAGACGGGGTTCTGTTCTGGCATAGAAAATTATTCCAGACATTTATCGGGATTACAACCGGGGGAGACACCTAATACGCTCATGGATTATTTTCCGGAGGACTTTTTGATCATGGTGGACGAGTCTCATATTACCATTCCGCAGGTGCGGGGTATGTATGCGGGAGACCGTTCGCGAAAGACTACATTGGTGGATTATGGATTCCGTCTGCCGTCAGCTTTGGACAACCGCCCCTTAAATTTTGAGGAGTTTGAGTCCCATATTAATCAAATGCTGTTTGTCTCCGCCACACCGAACATATATGAGCAGGAGCATGAGTTGGCGAGAATTGAGCAGATTATCCGACCTACGGGACTCTTGGACCCGGAGATTTCCGTGCGTCCGGTGGAAGGTCAGATTGATGATTTAGTAGGCGAAATCCGAAAAACTACAGATGCAGGATACAAGGTGATGGTATGTACCCTGACGAAAAGGATGGCAGAGGATTTGACCGATTACCTAAAAGAAATCGGTATCCGGGTAAAGTATCTGCATTCGGATATTGACACGTTGGAGCGTTCGGAAATTATACGTGATATGCGTCTGGATGCCTTTGATGTGCTTGTGGGAATAAATCTTTTGCGGGAAGGATTGGACATTCCGGAGATTGCCTTGGTGGCGATTTTAGATGCGGATAAGGAAGGTTTTCTGCGATCGGAAATTTCCCTGATACAGACCGTGGGACGTGCTGCTCGTAATGCGGAGGGACGTGTTATCATGTACGGTGATATGATAACCGACTCCATGAGGAAGGCGATTGATGAAACGAACCGCAGGCGAAAAATCCAGATGGAGTATAATGAGGAACATGGCATTACTCCGCAGACGATTAAAAAGGCAGTCCGGGATTTGATCAGTATTTCCAAAAAGGCTGAGGGCGGCTCCGGAAATATTGAGAAAGATTTGGAATCCATGAGTTATAAGGATTTGGAGAAAATATACAAGAAACTTACCAAGAATATGCATGCGGCGGCGGCAGAGTTGAACTTTGAGTTGGCGGCAGAGCTTCGCGATCAGATGCTGTTGGTCAAGAAGCAGATGCGGGGAGAAGAATAAAAACAAAAAATTGGAAATCCTGACCATTCTATGATTGAATCTGTCAGGATTTCTGTATATAATAAAAGTAATAGTGGGCAGATGACAAAAAGGCTAGTGTGTTTACATATCAGAGAAGGGATTTGTGTGTCTGCTAAGGAGGTTTTGTGTACTGTATCGATGGCTTTTGGCAAATAATCAGCTAAATGCAGTGGATGCGGTGCGTGAGTTGTAAAGGAGGTAGTGTATGAAATTGGGGAAACAAAAAAGGGTGAGCAGGCAGGTCTTTGCTTGGCTGATGGTAATTGCCATGACATTGACCATGGTGAATTTGCCGGTGCAGTTTACGAAGGCTGCGGAGATTAAGGTGTCTGTTCCGAATAGTACGGAAGTGAAAGCAATTTGGAACGAACATAACAAAGAGAAGGTAGAATATATCGGAGATGTTGATTTTGCTATTCCCGATGAAATTAAGACCAAAGATGCCATTGCCGCTAATGGTGTTACTTCTGTAGCGGTGACATTGACAGTAAATGGTTTTACATCGGCTTCTGGAGGAGATAAAGCATCTGCTATGCTCTATGTTCAGCCGGGTGAAGATGGAGGCTGGGAATGGAATGCTACTGATGGTGTGGTTTTAGAGCAGGGAAAGCAGATAACACTTTCCTATTCTTTTTCTGGTATGAATTGGAACAAAGGAACTACGCTGGGAAAATGGGGTGTACGCTTTGCTAATTTGGCAGAGGGTTCCAGCGTGTATTATAAGATTGATTCTGCCAAACTGATTACTTCCGGAAGCGCTTCAACAGCCACAACGCCACCTAGCAGTGGAGGCTCTACAGGGAATGTATCGGATGTATCTATCGAAATGGTGACAGCAAGTGGACACAACTGGCCGGATTATGCGGAATACAGTTTCATTATTACAAACAAGAGCAGTAGTCCGATTACCGGGATTCAGATATTGATTCCGACCTCGGCAGAAGTAAGTATAGGATATGTTAATGGGTTCTCTGCTGACTATGATTCTGCCAAACGGGGCGTAGTGGTATACTATTCCGCTACGATAGAGCCTGGAGAGACAATCAATGACACGGAAAATAACAAAGTAGGTTTTAGCCCTAATGGTGCCAAAGTTGAAGAAGCCAGTGTTTTAGCTGTGAACTGCGGAGAGCCTGGTGGCAGTGGTCTGCAATATGAACTCACAGGACCTAAGAACTTAAAGGATAGTGAAACACCTTTCGGAATGCATGGAAAGCTCAATGTGAAGGAAGTAAATGGCTATACGGCTCCAATCTTGGTGGATAAGAATGATAAACCGTTTCAGCTTCGTGGGGCAAGTACCCACGGCATGCATTGGTTCCCGGCATATATTAATGAAAAATCATTCCATACGTTACGTGATGACTGGGGTATCAATTTGATGCGATTGGTGTGTTATCCGGAAGATGAAAAGGACCCGAATTGCTATGTTACTGACAAAAGTGGTTCTACAAAAAATAGATTAGATGGATTGATTCAAAACGGAGTAGATTATGCTAGCAAACTTGGTATGTATGCAATAGTAGACTGGCATGTACACAAATACAATCCGAACAGATATTTATCTCAGGCTAAGGAATTTTTTGCAACATATGCCCAGAAATATGCAGATAAAGACAATGTACTGTATGAAATTTGTAACGAGCCTTTAGATCAAGTTTGGTATGATGGAAGCGGAAATGATTTATTTACTTACTGCAATGAGATAATAAAAACAATTCGTCAATACGACAAGGATGCAATTATTATATGCGGAACAAACACTTATTCTCAGGATGTGAATGAAGTTGCAGCACATTCTATGAAGGATTATGGTGCTTACAAGAATAATATTATGTATACCTTCCACTTTTATTCGGCGACCCACAAAGATTCATACATGAACGATAAAGTGAAAGTGGCAACGGAGGCGGGCACTCCAATCTTTGTAACAGAGTTTGGCGTATGTTCTGCTGACGGAAATGGCAGTTATGACACTGCTACAGCAGATAGATGGATAGAATTATTAGATAAATATAATATCAGTTTTGCCTGCTGGAATTTAAGTAACAATAATGAGAAGTCAGCATATTTCAAAACCAGTTGTTCAAAGACGGAGGGTGACTGGACAGCTTCTGATTTGACAACAACTGGAAAATGGTTGATCAACACCTGTCGTGCCCATCAGGATAAGGAGCTGGGAACGGATACTAGAAAACCGGATGCCGAAGATAACCCGGGAGGCTCCACCGGAGGAAACACAGGAGGTTCCACCGGAGGAAGTACCGGAGGCTCAACCGGAGGAAACACAGGTGGTTCCACAGGAGGAGATAACCCGGGAGGCTCAACCGGAGGAAACACAGGCGGCTCCACAGGAGGAGATAACCCAGGAGGCTCCACGGGAGGAAGTACAGGAGGCTCAACCGGAGGAA
>JAFLTA010000006.1:53615-90278 GCA_022510685.1 Lachnospiraceae bacterium
ATACAGGCGGCTCAACCGGAGGAAATACAGGCGGCTCAACCGGAGGAAATACAGGCGGCTCAACCGGAGGAAATACAGGAGGTTCTACGGGCGGAAACACTGGCGGTAATACAGGAGGAAACACGGGAGACCCTGCCGATGGAATTCCAGGTGGTGGCTCCGGACAATATAGCGACAACCCGGTACAGGGTGTAAAAGCTAACGGTATGAAATTAACTGCCAATGTTAAGAATGTGAAAAATCTGGCAGTGAAGTCCAAGTATCAACTGGCACCGAAGAAGAGTATGCAGTTACGTGTCACACTGTTGCCGACAAATGCTGCGGCACAGAAGCTTACCTATAAGAGCAGCAAACCTTCCATCGCAAAGGTCAGTGCCACAGGAAAGGTGACTGCCGGCAAAAAAGCAGGAAAGACAGTGATTACCATAACTTCTGCCAGTGGTTTGCAGAAAAAATTCACCGTGCAGGTGATGAAAAAAGCGGTGAAGAAGATTACCCTTAAGGCTTCTAAGAAAAAGATTAAAGTGAAAAAGAAAGTGAAGCTAAAAGCAAAGACCAATCCGAGCAAGAAGAAGGCGAGTGCTACCTTGTATTGGAAATCCAGCAATCCTAAGGTGGCAACGGTCACTCAGAAAGGTGTTGTAAAGGCTAAGAAAAAGGGAAAGGTTAAGATTACCGCTTATGCTACAGATGGCAGCGGCAAGAAAAAAGCTGTGAAACTGACAGTGAAAAAGTAATATCATACGATAATGTGAGTATAGAAATGGCGAAACAAAAATCTTTGTTTCGCCATTTTATAAGCGTGCTCTCCTGTACTGTCTGCATTGTCATGTCCGGCAGAGCGATGTACGCTTAACTCACTTTGGTTTAATATAGTCAACATGCCCCGTATAGCCTGTGACAGTGACACCCTCATCACAGGTAACAGACCATAATTTTATATTGTTTGTCAAGTTCAGACTGGTCAATGAATTGGTATGGCAAGACAGGGTTTCCAGTGCGACACATTCGCTTAAGTCCAAACTGGTCAACTGGTTGTTAGTGCAACTTAAAGTGGCGATTTTTACGCACCCGCTCAAATTCAAACTGGTTAGCTTGCTGGCCGAACAATATAATAACCTCAGATTTGTATTCTTGCTTAAATCGAGACTGGTCAGCTGGTTAGCACCACATTGTAAAGTACTCAGATTCGGACAGTTACTGACATCTATTTTAGTCAGCTGGTTGTATTGAGCCAGTAAGGATATCAGATTCTCACAGCTACCCACATCAAGGTTTTTCAATTGATTCTCGTTGCATTCTACAAATTCCAACTTCACATTTTTTGACAGGCTCAGGCTGGTCAGTTGGTTCTTGTTACACCTTAAAACTTCTAATCCTGCACAGTTTGACACATCCAGACTGGTCAGTTGGTTCTCATCACAGGCTAGGCTCTTCATTCCGGTATTTTTTGATAAATTCAAACTGGTCAGTTGGTTCTCATTGCAGTTCAAGAATGACAACTTCACATTTTTGCTGATGTCCAGACCGGTCAGCTGGCAATCAGAGCAATTTAAGGATGTCAAATTTACACAGCCGCTTACGTCCAGACTGTCCAGAGGATTTCTTAAACAGTATATGCTTTCCAGACTTTCACAGCCGCTCAGCTTGAGACTGGTCAAATCATTGTGGCCACATTCTAAATTTATCAGATTATTGTTCTTGCCTAAAACCAGACTTCTCAGGTCATTTGACGAACAGTCTAATTCGGTCAGTTTTCCGTTCTTTGACACATCCAGACTGGTTAAGTCACCGACAGAGCAATCAAGGGATGTCAAATTTGTGCAGCTGCTTAAATCTAATCCGGTTAGTTTGGAGTCATGGCAATCAATAGATGTCAGATTGACACAGCCGTTCACATTTAATTCCGTTAGTTGATAGTTTCTGACACAGGTTAAGGTGGTCAGATTCCCTTTGCCTGACACATCCAGACTGGTCAGCTGGGTGTATGATACGTATAGGGATTCCAGTTTGTTGTTGTTCGTCAGGTCCAATACGGTCAGGTCGTCAGAGCCGCATATTAGTTCTTTTAGATTCCGGTTCTTTGACACATCCAGACTGCTTAGCGGGTTGTTGTAACAGGATAAGTTTTCCATATTGCCACTGTTTGTCAGGTCCAGAGCGGTCAATTCATTGTTTTCGCAAATTAAAGATTTAAGATTCGTACAATTACCGGTGTTCAGGCTGGTCAGTTTATTATAATGACAATCTATGGATTCCAGTTTGTTATTATCCGGCAATATCAGGCTGGTCAGGTTGCTTTCATGGCAGTCTAACTCTATCAAATTGACATTGCTTGACAAATCAAGACTCTCCGTTGCGCTATCATAACATTCTAATTTTGCTAAATATGTATTTGCAGTCAGGTCTGGATTAGTGAGCTGGTTATGGCTGCAATTAAGTTCGGTTAATTTCATATTTTTTGTAAGATTGAGCTCGGTCAGAGCATTATAGTAACAGTTTAAGTATGATAAATTTTCACAGCCACTGACATCCAAGCTGGCTAGGAAATTAAAAGAACAGTCTATGGACGTCAGGTTTGGGTTGTTGCCTGTTTTTAAGCTATATAGGGCACTGGAGCTGCAGTCTAGGCTCTTCAGATATTTACATTGACTAACATCTAATTCATCTATTAAAACGGGCCTATTCCAGTCAATTCCTACCAGTCGGGTGTTTTCCCAGATATATTGGCTACTGTTTAAATCTTCGCTTACATTTGCCCCCAATGCTTTTTGTTGATCGATGATTGCCTGCAGAGCGGCCACATCCTCATCATTTTTTGGTATGTAAGGCGTCGGTGATGGTGATGGTGTTATGACAGGTGTGAAGACCGGTCGTGGTGGAACCTGTGTGATTTGCGGACCCGGTTGTCTTGTTGGGTATACACCTGATGAAGCTGTTGGATTTGTACCGGGTGTTGGTGTTTTCTTTGTGGTGGAAGTCTTCTGTGGGGTTTTAGGCTTCGCCTTTACAGTGATTTTACAGGTATACTTCTTCTTGCCGATTTTAGCCTGTACTTTAGCTGTTCCCTTCTTCTTTCCTTTAATTGTTACACCGGTTTTCTTTTTATTCTTAAGGGTAATGTTCTTTTTGCCGGATGTAACCTTCCATGTCACTTTCTTTTTGTTGTTTTTCAGCTTGATTTTGGCTGTCTTTCCTACGGTAACCTTTACAGTTTTCGTAATGCTTACCTTTTTTGCTGCTGATACATTCATGCTGGCACTGCTGATTGCCAGCGAGCAAGCCAGCAGAACAGAAAGATGCTTTGCTTTTTTCATATGCTTCATTTTCTTTCCTCTTTTCTTTATATTTATCTCCACAAATGCTTCCGTTTCTTCAAAAAACTCAAGCATTTGAATTGATATCAATTCCCTCTATAATTATAGATATCTTAAGGAGGAAAAAGGTTCCCAAAAAATAATCTGACAAACCACAAAAACCATTGAAATTAACCAGAGATTCCATTATAATAGTATTTGTATATATTGTGGATTTCGGTCTGCATTGGGTGATGGTTGAATCACTATGCCTTGCCAGGCACTGTTAGTAGCAGTGTCTGGTGGTACACCGTTAAATTAGTACTCTGGTAATGATGAATTAGAAATTTGGCAATGCGGCTCACATTATCGAGATAAATAAAATATTGGTGTCAAATTGGTGTCACCCCCCAAAAAAAATTTATAAAATTTCATATTTCAACACCCCGCAAAGTCCATAAAATCAAGGCTTTGCGAAAATTAACAAATTGGATTAGCACTCACCTCTTGACAGTGCTAACAAAAAGTTGTATAACATTCCATATAAGAGGAAAAACTAAAGTACGGCAGCAAAGAAATGAGGTGATTCGCTATGAATATCAGTAAATTTACGCAGAAATCCCAGGAGGTTGTGCAGGGATGTGACAAGGTGGCGTTAGATTATGGTCATCAGGAGATAGAGCAGGAGCATATGCTGTCTGCCATGATGGAAGTCGATGACAGCCTAATCCGCAAGTTGATTGAAAAGATGGGGATTGCTCCTGAAGTTTTTCAGGCGCAGATAGACAGTCTGCTTCAGAAACGTCCTAAAGTTTCCGGGGGAGAGTTGCGCGTTGGCAAGTACTTAAATGAGGCATTGATATATGCAGAAGATGAAGCAAAGCGAATGGGCGACGAATATGTTTCTGTGGAGCATTTATTTTTGAGTCTTCTGGCACATCCCAGCAGGGAAATCAAGGAATTGTTCCGCCAGTGTCAGATAGACAAAGAGCGTTTTCTTCAGGTTCTTTCAGAAGTGCGGGGAAATCAGCGGGTAACCACTGATAATCCGGAGGCAACCTACGATACCTTGGAAAAATATGGTTCTGATTTGGTAGAGCGTGCCAAGGGTGGGAAGCTGGATCCCGTTATCGGCAGAGACGGAGAAATCCGAAATGTGATTCGCATTCTTTCCCGCAAGACCAAAAATAATCCGGTGCTCATTGGTGAACCGGGAGTAGGTAAAACTGCCGTTGTGGAAGGTCTGGCACAGCGTATTGTCCGTGGAGATGTTCCGGAAGGATTAAAAGATAAAAAGATTTTTGCGCTGGATATGGGAGCTCTCGTAGCGGGTGCCAAGTATCGCGGTGAGTTTGAGGAACGATTGAAAGCCGTACTGCAGGAAGTGAAAAATAGTGACGGTCAGATTATTTTGTTTATTGATGAACTTCATACAATTGTCGGTGCGGGAAAGTCGGAAGGAGCCATGGATGCAGGGAATATGTTAAAGCCCATGCTTGCCCGTGGAGAGCTTCATTGTATTGGAGCAACTACGCTGGATGAGTACCGTATGTATATAGAAAAGGACCCGGCATTGGAGAGACGTTTCCAACCTGTCATGGTAGATGAGCCTACGGTGGAGGATACGATTTCTATTTTGCGAGGCTTAAAGGAACGCTATGAAGTGTATCACGGTGTTAAGATTACAGATGCATCTCTGGTGGCGGCGTCTACTTTATCAAACCGTTATATCTCTGACCGTTTTTTGCCGGATAAGGCAATTGATTTGGTGGATGAAGCTTGTGCCATGATAAAAACGGAATTGGACAGCATGCCGGCAGAGCTGGACGAGGTGCGTCGTCGCATTATGCAGATGGAGATTGAGGAAGCGGCACTGAAAAAAGAGACGGACCGACTTTCGGAAGAACGTCTGGAGGAGTTGCAGAAAGATTTAGCGGAGCTGAAAGATGATTTCAATACTCGCAAGGCGCAGTGGGACAGTGAAAAAGCTTCCGTTGATGCTGTCAATAAATTGAAGGAAGAAATTGATGCACTGCATACTGAGATGGAAACCGCTCAGAGAAATTACGATTTGAACCGGGCGGCAGAGATTCAGTATGGACAGTTACCGGAATTGCAACGTCAGTTGGAAATGGAGGAGGCGAAAGTAAAATCCGAGGAGCGGACGCTGGTGCAGGAAAGTGTTACCGATGAGGAGATTGCGAAAATTATTTCCCGGTGGACAGGCATTCCTATTGCAAAGCTGACCGAAGGAGAGCGGGAAAAAACTCTGCACCTGGAGGAGGAACTTCATCAGCGTGTCATTGGTCAGGAGGAGGGAGTTCGTCTGGTGACGGAGGCGATTTTGCGCTCTAAGGCAGGCATTAAAGATCCTACCAAACCCATTGGCTCTTTTCTGTTTTTGGGACCTACCGGAGTGGGAAAGACGGAACTTGCCAAGACCTTGGCGGCAAGCCTTTTTGATGATGAATCCAACATGGTTCGCATTGATATGAGCGAATATATGGAGAAACATTCTGTAGCGCGCCTGATTGGAGCTCCTCCGGGTTATGTGGGCTATGAGGAGGGCGGACAGCTCACAGAAGCAGTTCGTCGGAAACCGTATTCTGTCGTTCTTTTTGATGAGATAGAAAAGGCTCATCCGGACGTATTTAATGTGTTGCTGCAAATATTGGATGACGGACGAATTACCGATTCCCAGGGACATACGGTAGATTTCAAAAATACCATTTTAATTCTTACGTCAAACATCGGCTCCCAATTTTTATTAGAGGGCATTGGAGAGGATGGAGAAATACCTGATGACGTGCGGGAAGAAGTTATGGGACAGCTGCGTGTAAATTTCCGTCCGGAGTTTTTGAACCGTTTGGATGAGACGATTTTGTTCAAACCGCTGGGACAAAAGGACATAGCCGGCATCATAGATATTCTCATGGAAGAGTTGAATACACGGCTGGCAGACAAGGAACTGCGTGTATCCCTAAGTGACAGAGCGAAAGACTTTATTGCCGGAGAAGCCTATGAACCTGCATTTGGTGCCAGACCGCTGAAACGATATCTCCAAAAAAATGTGGAGACACTCCTTGCCAGACGCATCCTCAGCGGTGAGGTGCATCTGGGAGAGGAAATCGTGTTGGATGAACAGGACGGAAAGTTAATCTAGACATTTCTTACCATTGCCTGTATACCGATTATCTGCTACAATGTTTTGGTTAGCGAGTAAAGAAGTTAGAAACGGAGAGCAGAATGACCTTTGAAGAAATGTGTTTAGATACAAGAATTATGCGGGCTGTCACGGAAATGGGATTTGAGCAGCCCAGTCCGATTCAGTCCCAGTCGATTCCTATTGCTATGGAAGGAAGGGATTTGATTGGACAGGCACAGACCGGTACCGGAAAAACAGCATCTTTCGGAATCCCCCTGTTGCAGCGTATAAATCCTAAAGACAGGCATTTGCAGGCGTTGGTATTGTGTCCCACGAGAGAATTGGCAATACAGTCGGCAGGTGAGGTACGGAAACTGGCAAAATTTATGCATGGTATCAAAGTGCTTCCCATTTATGGCGGGCAGGATATCAGTAAGCAGATTCGCTCTTTGAAGGGCGGTGTTCAGATTATCATCGGAACTCCGGGAAGGGTTATGGATCATATGCGCCGTCATACGCTGAAAATGGAAACGGTGGATATGATTGTTCTGGACGAAGCAGACGAGATGCTGAATATGGGATTTCGGGAGGATATCGAAACCATATTGGACAAATTGCCCATAGAGCGCCAGACCATGTTGTTTTCCGCTACCATGCCCAAACCTATTATGGAAATTGCCCATAATTATTTACATAATCCGGAAATCGTCAGAGTGGTGAAAAAGGAGCTGACGGTTCCGAAAATCGAGCAATATTATTATGAGGTAAATTTAAGGAAAAAGAACGAAGTGCTGTCCCGTTTGTTGGATATGTACGATCCGGAACTTTCTTTGGTGTTTTGCAATACAAAACGCAAGGTAGACGAATTGGTGGCAGACTTAAAGGGCAGAGGATATTTTGCGGAAGGGCTGCATGGAGATATGAAGCAGAGCCAGAGAGACCGTGTGATGAACGGATTTCGCAATGGACGTACGGATATTCTGGTTGCGACGGATGTGGCGGCGCGGGGGATTGATGTAGATGATGTGGAAGCGGTCTTTAATTATGATGTGCCACAGGACGATGAGTATTATGTGCATCGCATCGGTCGTACCGGGCGTGCCGGGCGGACAGGCAGGGCGTTTACCTTGGTGGTTGGCAAGGAAATATATAAGTTAAAAGACATTCAGAGGTATTGCAAAACGAAAGTACGAAGGCAGCCGATTCCTTCTGCGGATGATGTGACGGCTATCAAATCAGAAAAGCTTCTGGAGCAGGCAGGGGATTTGATTGCCGGTGAAAACCTGGGACATACCATAGATTTATTGGAGGAATATTTAGACAATAGCGAGTATTCTGCCATTGAGATGGCGGCGGCACTGCTGACCATGCAAATGGGCGACGGAACATCAGTGAATCTGCCTAAGGAAGAATTTGGTGATACGGGAGCAGAGCCCGGTATGGTGCGTATGTTTATGAATATCGGAAAAAAAGACCGTGTGCGCATTGGAGATATTCTGGGAGCCGTGGCGGGAGAGAGCGGCATGGAAGGTGACTTAGTGGGCACGATTGACATGTATGACAACTTTTCTTTTGTGGAAGTTCCCGAAGAATATGCCGGTGCAGTGTTGGATGCCATGAACCACAGCAAAATCAAGGGACGCAAGGTAAATATGGAGCCGGCAAATAAACGGTGATTCGGGGCGGTGATGTCGATGTCAAACAGATTTACATTAGACAAACTTTTAAAATTATGCTATAATAAAAAACTGTGGGGATATCTTATAGTATGTTGAGATGGTTGAGAGATTAATGCAATGGGAGATACGGAGGTGTCGGCATGAGGGTGATTGAGGGAAGACAGATTGCGACTGACACGAAACCTTCTCCGAAGGTGGTAAATCCCATAGAAATTCAAACTACGCGTGGCGTAACCCATCCCACAGAAGTACAAGTTTTGAGAGGTGTGACACGTCCGGCACAAGTACAAATTATGGAAGAAATAACCCATCCGACAGAAGTGGAGACCACGAGGACGCTAGTGCATCCGGCAGAAATACAGACGACAAAAGAAATCCCCTGTCGGATTCAAAAACTGCGAGATGCTCATACAGAGACCATGTCTGGCAGCGAACCAATGCCGATCAATACAGAGCCTGTAGATGCAAGAGAGCTGCAGACGATGATAAAACCGGTAAAAACGACGACAAATACTCAAAACGTACAGTCTGTTTCCGTGAAACCACATATGATGGAAGTCAGAAACGGACAGAAAGAAATGACTTTAGAAGAATTATTTACAACTGGTAGAAAGGAGGAGCAGTCATGACGACATCCAGAGTGGACACTTTGCAGATTAAACCGCTGGTCACTCATTCAGGTGAAAAAGGAAGACGTACCTCCATTACCAGTTTTGATGATATGTTAAAAGCGCAAAAAGCGTCAGAGGAAAAGCAGATAGAGAAAACCACGACGGAAGATAAAACTTCCAAAACGGGTGTATACTTTAGAGATCCTACAACAGGTACTCGCGTTAAGTATGTAGAGGTTGGCAGCAAAGCCCCGTCCGCTGATAAGACAAGCACTGCCAAAAAATCTACATCCTCCACAAAAACTACATCGGCTTCTTCCATGAAGACGACGAAGTATGACAGTTATTTTAAGAAAGCAGCGAAAAAATACGGAGTTCCGGAGAGTCTTTTGAAGGCAATCGCCAAAGCGGAGTCTAATTTTAATGAACGCGATGTATCCAGCTCGGGAGCCATGGGTGTTATGCAGCTCATGCCGGATACTGCGAGAAGTCTTGGTGTTGATGATCCGTTTGACCCGGAGCAAAATATTATGGGTGGAGCGAAGTGCATTGCCCAAAAATTAAAGGAATTTAATGGTGATGTCAAATTGGCTCTGGCAGCATATAATGCCGGAAGCGGTGCGGTAAGACGTGCAGGCGGTATACCTTCCCAATGCAAATCCTACGTGAATAAGGTGCTTAGTTATCAAAAGGCATTTGAGACGGCTGCAAGAGTATAAATGCTTGGAGTATCTCCGGCTTTGGAGAGATGCTGTTTCAAACGATAGAAAAGAATCGTGTTTGCGGTTCTTTTTTTGCTCTATGGGAAAGGCTAAGGAAAAATGCCATATTAGCCGAAGTAATTGTTAGCATAATAACGTATTAATACTAAAGCGAGGTAGTACATGAATATTCGGGATGTTGTAACACAGGAACAAAATCAAACGTTGGGCAAGGATGCCCATCTGGCAGCATATTCCCGTGCAGGTCAAAAGAATCTCCATGAACAGGGAGTTTTTTTGAAAGCTACAGGAAAAGCGGCTGCCAATTTTAGGAACATGGAGGTTCCTGTCACACCCACACAGCAATTCCGGGAGGAAGGAAGCGGAAATTATACCGGACAGCAGACAGCAGAGCTGATTGCTGACGGCGTACAGGCGCAGAAGGATGCCGGACAAAATCTGGCTATTCTGACCGGAGAAGACTACAAGCAGTTGGAAGAGGATGAGAGCGCACTGGAAAAGTATCAGGAATCCAGTCTTGAACGTGCTGTGGAAAGAATTCGTGCAGAACGGCAGTGGAAATCAGAGCGTCTGGAAGAAAATCTGGAGCTGCGTCGTCAGTTGCAGGAGGATTTAGAACAGATTCAGGCAGGGGGATTTCTCTCACAGAAAAGTGAGGCGCAGATTCGTGAAGCATTAAAAGAGGCTAATCTCCCGGCGACACAGGAGCTTGTTGACAAGGTGGTTGGTGCCTTGCAGATGGGTCGGGAGGCAGAAGGAATCACGGATGCTGCCAAAGTCTATATAGTAGGGAACGGACTCCCTGCTTCTATTGAGACGATTTATCATGGAATGCATTCCGGCGGTGAGGGTATATCGACAGATATGCTTTCAGATGAGGATTGGGAGCGTTATGCTCTGCAGATTGAAAATATTTTATCGGAATTGGGAGCCACAGATGCAGAAAGTCTGGAGTATGCAAAGTGGTTGTTCGCCAATGAACTTCCTATCACAGAGGAGACGCTGGCGCGCGTGAAAGAGCTGGATCAGTTGACCGGTGGTACAGCGTTGGAGCAGATATTATATAAAATAGTGGATACTCTGGCACAGGGCAAACGAGCAGAAGATACCATACTCGGCGACAAGAGCCTGCAGGAGGCGCGCGAACTCATACAGCAGATTGCACAGATTGAAGAAGCGGATGTGCGGCAAGCGATAGAGGGAAAGCAATCGACGGATTCCGGCAGTGACAGTGCTGCGCAAGACCGGAGAGGCAGTCAGGATATTGCAGTCACGCTTCAAGAGATACTGGATGCCCGTGAAAACAGAGAGGGCGCATCTGAGGATGGCAATGTTTCTGTGGCGGCACAAGAAAAAGCAGCCATGACGGGAGCAGGTGCTCCGGGGCAGGGAGCCAATGTAGCTGCTGGTATGACAGAAGCGCAGTTGCAGGAAATTACCGCATGGAGACAATTGGAGGAAATTCGCCTGCACATGACGATGTCCTCTGTATTAACAATGCGGGCACAGGGAATTACGATAGAGACCCAAAGCTTAGAAGAACTCATCGGGAAATTAAGACAAATAGAAGAACAGTATTATACCAGCCAGGCAGCAGATGCCGGTCAGGAAGTGAAACCGGAGCATATTTCGCTGATGCAGGAATCAATAACTGCAGTAAGGGAAATCGCTCAGGCACCGGCACAAATTTTAGGTGCAAGCCTGCGTCAGCATGAGTTGATGACGGTTCAGGAACTTCACAGCGCAGCGGTAAGTGCTACCCGCAGTGCATGGCAGTATCAGCAGGACTATGAGGCAGTGGGTACACAGGTTCGTCCTGATTTGGGAGATAATGTTAAGAAAGCCTTTGCTAATATTCCGGAGATGCTGAAGGAAATGAATCTGGAGGATACCAGAGCAAATGAACGTGCTATCCGTATTCTTGGTTATAACCAGATGGAAATTACAGAGGATAACATTCAGGAGATGAAGCAATGGGATGCTCAGGTAAACCGTTTGATTGAACAGATGAAGCCGTCTGTCGTATTGGATATGATACGCAGAGGAGAAAATCCTTTGGAAAGCACGGTACCGGTGCTGAATGAAACACTGGCAGAGAACGACCGGAATCCGGATGCAGAGCAGGAGAGATTTAGCCGGTATCTGTGGCAGCTAGAAAAATCCAATCAGATAACAGAGGAAGAAAAACAAAGTTATATTGGTATTTACCGTTTGCTGAATCAGATTGAAAAGAGTGACGGAGCAGCAATAGGAGCAGTGATACAGTCCGGAAGGGAAATGACACTGGGCAATCTTCTTACTGCAGTGAGGACACGGAAAGGTCATGGTATAGATGCCAAAGTGGATGACGAAAACGGAGAGCGTGTCACTGCAAGAGAAGGCAATAGTATTACCCGACAGATTGAGACTGCCTATTATCAGAATAAAGCCTCTGAAGCCTTGCAAAGCCTTACTCCGGCAAAAGTACAGGAATTGACCGGAGGCAACACGGAGGAACTGTTGGCACACTCCTTGGAGCGTGTGGCAGAAGAATTGCAGGATGCAGAAGGCAATCCGGCACTGTTAGAAGATTATTACGAGGAGCAGGCAGAGGATTTGCGCGAAACTCTGGCAAACGCAGATGCCGCCAAGGAATTTCTGGCGGAAGCAGGTTTGCCGGATTCGCTGGAAAATATACGCGCAGCAGAAAAAATGCTGGATGACGGTTCCGTCGTGAAGGAGCTTTATAACCGCCGTCAGACACTGTCAGAGGAACGACAGGAAGAGTTGGAGGAGCTTCTGGAGGAGATACCGGAAAGCGTGGAAGATAGAGAACAGTTGATGGAAAACTGTCAGAAAGCAGAGCAATTCATGGAAGAAATTCTTTTGAAATCTTCCAATCGTGCCGATATTACATATAGTGAGCGGCGTGAATTGAAAGGATTGGGACAGTTGCTCAAATTACAGCAAAGTCTTACCCGCAGCCAGACGTATGAGATTCCGATAAAGACGGGAGACACCATTACCCGCATGAATCTGACGATTCGTGAAAATACACAGGATGTGGGGAAGGTGCAGGTGTCTATACAGGAACCGATACGAATCTCTATGGATTTCAGTATTCAGGAGGGTCAGGTGAAAGGTCTGGTGTTGTGTGATGAACGAGCAGGTTTTGAAGCGTTGCAGAGCGATTCTGAGGCGTTGCAAAATGCTCTTACACAAATCGGATGTACCGTGAAAAACATCTCCTACGGAATGGATTTCCGCATGCAAAACGATGTTGGAAACCGGGATGAGAGTCCGGAACAGACAGACACGAAGTTGTTATATCAAGCGGCAAAAGTGATGGTAAGCTATATATCAAATGCCGTAAATAAGATGGAAGAATAGAAAGGGGAACATACCATGAAAATTAACCACAATATTTCTGCACAGTTAGCAAACGTAAATTTAAAGAAGATAGACACAAGATTGAGTGCCAGTCTGCAGCGACTGAGTTCAGGTTACAAGATTAACAAAGCAGCAGACGATTCTGCCGGAATGGCGATTTCCAATAAGATGCGTACACAGATTAAGGCATTAGACCGGGCTGGCCGCAATGCCTTGGATGGCGACTCCATCATCCAGACAGCTGAGGGAGCCATGACAGAGATTGAAAATATGTTACAGCGTATTCGTGAGTTGGGAGTACAGTCTGCGAATGATACCCTTGCTCTGGAAGATCGTCAGGCAATTCAGAAAGAGGTAGATGACTTGTTGGATGAGATTGACCGTATTTCCCGGGCGACAGAATTTAACGGCAAGGGTCTCTTGGATGGTTCTTCCTCTCGTACCACGATGACGAATTCATTAGCGATTCGCTCAATTTCGGCATCAATGGATGTGCCGCTTGGTGAATATACAATTACGGTAGAAGATATAGCTATGCCGGCTAAAAACAGTCTTTCTTATGACATACCATCCGTTGTAAGTATCAATGGCTATACAATAGAGATTGGTCCTGATGAATCGGTGCAGAGTGTTAATAAGAGGCTCATTGAGATATGTGACTCCATGGGTATCGATGCGGAAGCTAGCGGAACCAGTTTGGAACTGACTACCAGGGCAAAAGGCTCTGCACAGCAAATTGCAGTGCGCTCAGCCGGAGAGGAAGAGGTGGATTTCGGAGATCCCGGAATAGATGCAGTAATTAATTTAGGCGACGAGTTTGCTCCGGAGGATTCATTCAGCTATTCAGCTTCAGGTGCCCTCATCACTATCGTAGGAAGTGGCGGATTTGAAATGCAGATTGACACTTCTAACGCAGAGGGTGGCGAAGAAGGTATCGTCCGGGTAGAAGATGCCGGCTATATGGTATTACAGATTGGTGCTAATGAGCATCAAACTTTAGAGATGGATATTTATGAGCTTACCTGTCAGAGTCTCTCCCTGAGAGATATAGACGGCGTTAATCAGATTAATGCGTGTACACAGGCAGGAGCAACACATATGATTTCTAAGATTGACGAGGCGATTAGTAAAGTTTCAGAGGCACGTTCTACATTGGGAGCATTCCAGAATCGTCTGGATTCCACCAGAGCGAGTCTTGATATCAGTGTCGAGAACCTGACAGATTCTATGTCGAGAATTATGGATACAGATATGGCATCAGAGATGACAGAATATACACAGCGCAGCGTTTTGTCACAGGCAGCTTCTTCTATGCTGGCACAGGCAAACAATCGTCCGCAGGAGATTATGGCTTTGATGCAGAGCTAATAGGTTGAAAATGATTTAATGTGTCTGGATACAGAGCACGGAAACGGGGGCAGGCATGACCGGAGAAGAAAAAAAAGAATACACGGCAAGAGTGGCTCAGGCAAACCGCACGGAGTTAGTTGTCATTATTTATGAGTTACTGTTAGATTCTGTTCATGAAGGCGAACGTGCATATGAATCCGGAGACCGTACAGGCGGTGAAAAACATATTCGTAAAGCACAGGCGTACTTGCAGGAATTAATGGGAAGCTTAGATTTAAAGTATGAAATATCTTTGCAATTGCGTCGATTGTATCGTTATGTGAATGAGCAGTTAATCGCCAGCATTATTCGTCAGGAGCCGGTGCAGTTGGACTCTGTCTGTGAAGTGATAGAGGGTCTGATGGAGAGCTTTGCCGAGGTGGCGAAACAGGATACATCAGGACCTGTGATGGATAATGGTCAGCAAATATATGCAGGACTGACTTATGGTAAAGGAACATTAAACGAAGTTTCTTTGGATGGCAATTCTAGTGGATATGGAGGAATTAAGGTATGAAGAAGAAAAGGGCAGCTGGTATATTAATGCCGGTGAGCAGTCTGCCTTCACCTTATGGTATTGGTACATTGGGAGCCAATGCTTACGAATTTATTGACCAATTAAAGCAGGCGGGACAGAGTTATTGGCAGGTGCTGCCTGTGGGTCCCACCAGTTTCGGTGATAGTCCGTATCAGTCTTTTTCTGCGTTTGCGGGAAATCCTTATTTTATTGATTTGGATATCCTAAAGGAAGAAGGATTGCTGTTACAGGAGGAAATTGATGCCTATCGCTGGGGCGATGACGAGGAAAATGTGGATTATGCGATTTTGTATGACAATCGTTTTCCCCTTCTCCACAAGGCGTATGAACGCAGCGGGCATCAGGGGAGTGCAGATTTTGCGCTCTTTGAACAGGAGAGTAAATACTGGCTGGAAGATTATAGCTTTTATATGGCACTGAAATTCTATTTTCAGGGAAAAGAATGGTCCCTTTGGGAGAAGGAGCTTCGTTTCCGTAAGAAAGATGCTTTACAGAAATATCGTCAATTGCTGGGAGAAGAAATCGGATTTTGGAAGTTTTGCCAGTATCACTTCTTTAAGCAGTGGAAAAAACTGAAAAAATATGCAAACGATAATGGGATTCGCATTATAGGTGATATTCCTCTGTATGTGGCGCTGGATAGTGCAGATGTATGGACGCATTCGGATTTATTCGAGTTAGATGAGCGAAGAAAGCCGATTCATGTTGCAGGTGTGCCGCCGGATATTTTTTCCGAAGACGGACAGCGCTGGGGGAATCCTCTGTATCGCTGGAAGCGCATGCGTAAGGATAACTATCATTGGTGGTATCAGCGTATGAAAGCAAATGCCGGATTGTATGATGTGATTCGAATCGATCATTTCATCGGTATCGTGCATTACTGGTCTATTCCCGCATCCTGCCCGACGGCAGTAGAAGGGGAATGGCGCAAGGGTCCCGGCAAGAAATTGACAAAGGTAATTCGTAAGGCGACTAAAGGTTCAGACATTATTGCGGAAGACTTGGGAATTGTAAGTCCCGCTGTGCGTAAGTTGATTACGGAAACCGGATGGCCGGGTATGAAAATTTTGCAGTTTGCCTTTGATGGTGACGCGGAGAATGAGTATCTGCCGCATAAATTTGAAAATTCCAATTGCCTTGTCTATGGGGGAACTCATGACAATCAGACGTTGATGGGCTATTATGGTGACAAAAAGAAAAAAGATTTAAAATTCCTAATGAACTATCTTCACATTAAACATGTGGAACAGATTCCGAAAGCAATGCTCAGGGCAGCATATGGCAGTATAGCCGATACCGTTATTTTCCAAATGCAGGATATTTTGGAACTGGATGATGCAGCGCGCATGAATGAGCCGTCCACGGTAGGGAAAAACTGGCGTTGGAGGATGAAACCTGGAGCCTTTACGGAAAAAGATGTGAAGCGGTTAAAAAAGTATTGTAAGACTTACGGAAGATAAAAAACTCTACTAAAATCCCTGTTTGATTTTTGTGGCAAGCTCCTCAGCATTTTCAAGAGAGGCTTTATTATCCCAGCTAATCTGCACTGCATCATTATCATATCTTGGGATTAAGTGAACATGAAGATGAAAAACAGTTTGTCCTGCAGCTTCACCGTTATTTTGCAATACGTTCAAACCTGCACAGCCCATTGATTTTTTTATCGCAGCGGCACATTTTTTGGCAACCGGCATAATTTTACTGCAGTAATCTTCCGGAAGCTCAAACAGATTTGCCGCGTGGGTTTTTGGCAGGACGACACAATGCCCCGGTGATGCAGGGGAAATATCCAGGATTACATTAAAGTCATCATCCTCATAAATGGATGTCGTGGGCAGTTCCCCGTTTGCCAGTTTGCAAAAAATACATTCCTTATCAATATGTTTTTCCATGATAACCCTCCAAATTCTAAACTAAATTTAAGCACCGTTTTGAACTTAATATCTCAGAATCCTAAGCAAATCGGAATAATTCATCAAATGTACGCAATATCTTGAAGTCTCCCTTGGCGACTAAATTACCCTGTCGGAAGGCAGTCTGCAGAGTTGTCCGTCCGGTAATGATTTGTTTTAACAGGGCAGATTTTATTTTAATAGATACGTCCGGCTCTTTCACCTCAGTAAGTTTATAACTGCAGGTTAAACGCTGGTCAGCAGCCAGTAGATACAGTGTGCGTTCTTCGTCCATGATATCCAAAGCATAGCAGACTGTAGTGTCGGACATACTGTGGAAATGTCTGGAAAAAGCGTCTATATAAGTGTCTTTGTTATCGGGAGCCTCTATGGGTTCATCTCCCAGAAGGTTGCGGAATATTTCTGATAATTCCTGAATGTCTTCCTTTTGTTTTTTAACGTAATTATCGTTAGATACATATTCGGATAACTGCTCGCTCTCCTGCGGTGTCAGATCAATGGTGGATGGACGGGAAACCGTGTCCTGAACCAGATTGTCACTGGAGGGTAATGTACAGATTTTACCGCTAAAGGTGCGGTAAAAAAGTTCCACCCTTTTTTCGATGAATCCCTTGTAGTTTGGTTCTGCCTCAAAGGCCTCATGGTCAGCCACATAGGCACTGATTCCGTCACAGGGATGTCCGCCAAGTAAATCCCACGCCTTCGTTAATTGCAGTGCCGCGTCCCTCTCGCCGTAAGTTGTGGAGAGAACTACCGGCATCATATACAGGGATTGAAGTGTCTTTTTATCGCCATACAGGAAACAGGCATCTAAAAATTGTTGTAATAAACCTCCAATGCCAAACCATTCCACGGAAGCGGCGAGAATGATGGCATCCGCTTCTTTTAAGGTTTTAGGTAGAACAGAAATGCCTTTTTTGTCCTCATATAGATTATAACGCTGTACTACTACATTCAGCTCGTTTAATACCTCTGTGATTTTGTTCATTACATAAATGGTAGGGTCTTCAATCAATCCCCTGCCACCATAATAAATATTAACTTTGGTCATGGATTTGTCTTCCTTTCTCTGTTCTATGTAAAGTCAGCAAAATACAAAGTAATATCCCGCTGATACAACCGCCTATATGGGCAGCGTTGTCTACGCCCTGACTGGTAAAACCGTTGTACAGGCTTAGAAAAATCATGAAAAATAATCGACGTAAACTAATATCCTGTCGTTTTTTGCGGTTTTGTAAAATAGCCACAATCAATCCGCCCACTATCCCGAAAACAGCTCCGGATGCACCGATAGATGGCGTGGGGTCGCTTATCATTATATTATAAACGATTGACGTACAGCCTGCAAGGATTCCGGTAGAAAAATATAGCAAGAGATATTTTCCATGTCCCAGATAGTTTTCCAGATAAGCACCGATAAAATACAGTACCAGCATATTATTAAAAATATGTTCCCCATTTAAATGCAGAAACATTGAACTGATAAATCGATACCAGTCGTGATGCCCTAAAATTTCCGTGTAGCCCAGGGCACCCCAGTCTATGATTTTTCCGCTATTCCCGGAGAACAAGTCACAGTACAGGAATATGATCACGTTGATTGCCACGATTACAATCGTCATGAAGGGATAATCGCTGATTGCTTTTGGGGAGGCACTGTCATACGCATCAGATGCCTGCACCGCAAGCTTCGATTCCAGTTGCCGTTGCAGAGGTGTAAAGGCAGGGTCTGCATCTTCATATGCCATAACGGCACCCTGCGAGGGGATGATGCGACAAAAGTTCTTAAATTCCGGGAAAAGCCTATCGGCAGATGTATCATCCTCAGATATCAGCAAATACATAAAGAGGCAATGGTATAATTCTTTTTCTTTTAAGAAATCCCGTATTTTCCAAGAAATATGTTGGAATTGTTTTAAGCTGAAGTATCCCCCTTGCGTTTCGTCAATTGTAACGATAACCTGCGTGGTTTCATCATCAGTGTTCATGATATATAACGAAATTGACGGAATATTACAGGAAATCGGTTGATATCCTCTCTCTGTCAATACAGTACGAATTATATTTTGCATAGATCACCTCGGTTTACAGTACACAGGTTAGAGCATTTCATTTACGTCAACCCCTGCAACGTTAATATAATCTTACCATTACATTACCTCATTTTAACAAAAAAAGATGCGTCGAACAAGGGCGTAAAATGGCAGTCGATAGCCTCTGTTCGTATAAGCGGCACGGGAGTATGATGGATGAGAAGAATCAAGGGGGAAACTCTCCCTGCGACAAATTAAACCAATATCTGGAAGATGGAGGAGCAGATGAAGGAATTGTATGAAGGATATGACTTGCTTACTGTTATGTTGGGCATCGGAATTGTTACAGTGATTCTGCAAAGTGTGGCAGGTTGGATTACAGGAAGACTTTTAGAGGATTGTTCACAGATTGCCGGGACAAAAAATCCATGGATACGCAGCTTGATCGGAAAATTTGAAATATGTTATCAACTTCGTATTCCTGCAAAAGATGTGGGCGGTTTTTTGGACAGGTATTTATGGGAATATCGTTTCGGCGGGATTCGGCTGGCTACATGGGGAAGTATGGGGCTTTACGGTGCATGGCTGACAGGAATGTATTTTGGAATATGTACCATAATCGGCATATACAGTGAAACCACATTACGGGTATATGGACTTTATTGCATTTATGCATTGGTAGTTATTTCCATGATTTTCGGAGGGGAATTGCTATTACAGCTCCGTGCCAGACATAAAATGGTCAGGGTGTATCTGTTGGATTACCTGGAGAATACATTACAGCCCCGCCTCGAAAATCAATACCTGCATCCTGAAGAACAAGAGGAATACCAGAGAGCGTATTTTGAGGAGACGATACCCGAACCGCCCTTGCAGCATGAGGAGCCCGAGAAAAGCTGGAAGGACAGCGTGGCGGCATCAGCAAATGTAAGTTGGCACAATCCGGAAAAGCAACAGTCGCCACCTGATTGGGTAGAAAAAGGATTGGAAAATGTTGAAAAAGGAATGGATGCGGAGGAGAGAATGGAACTGATTGGAGAAATTATGGAAGAATTTATGTGATGAATATAAGAAAATGGAGGAAATAAATTTTATGGAGAAAAGATATAGTATTTCAGATGCAGCTAGGCAGGTAAATGTGGAGGCCCATGTACTCAGGTACTGGGAGGAGGAGCTTGGTCTCGTTATCCCGCGAAACGGGCAGGGGCATCGTTTCTACAGGGAGCGGGATATACATATGCTGCACAAAATAAAAGAATGGAAAGAGCAGGGATTTCAACTGCGCGCCATCAAATTATTATTGCCGGACATGGAGCAGATAGAGCTAATGAGTGCCCAGGAGTTATATGCCCTGCGGGAAGAACTGAATCAAAAAGTTCAGATGGATGAGGAAAAGACCAGACGGATAGGTCGTATGGGACAAGTTATGACAATGCCGAATGTGCGGAACAATGGTGGAAGACAATTGGCAGATACCCGGACACAGGAGGAAAAATTAAAACAGTTTGAGATGATGATGCGGAATATGATTACCAGTGTGGTTAAGGAAACGCAAGAGGCATCAGAGCAGCGTATTACAGAAGCTATCTCAGAAAAGGTGACTAAGGAGATGGATTATCTCATGAGGGAGAAAGAAGAACTTCAGGAAAAACAGATAGAGATTCTGCAGCAGATTCTTGCAGAGCTTCGTCCTGCACAAAAAGAAGTGGCAGCATCTGAGGAGCCGCAAATTCGTGCAGTACACTCAAAACGCCCGGAAAAAGTATTACAAAGGGGAAAAAAATGGCTTCGGTTGCCCTTTTAATGATTGCGGGATGTCTTTTTTGTATTCCGGCATCTGCACGAAAATCACCTACAGATACTTAGCAAATTTCACAGCTTGCGAAGTGACAACGAATATATTATAGTGTTAATATATGGAAGTGGAAGAAAGGAGTCACTCGTTATGGGAAATTTTGAGTTTGAGCAGTGTGGGGATTTTGAGGGATTGTATTTAATTCATCCCAAGGTGCATGGGGATTCCAGAGGATATTTTATGGAGACATTCCAAAGCAGTGAATTCAAGAAGCATGGTATAGATGTCAATTTTGTACAGGATAACCAGTCGCTTTCATCAAGAGGAGTATTGCGGGGTCTCCACTATCAAAAGGAACATACACAGGGGAAATTGGTGCGGGTCCTTCAGGGACAAATTTATGATGCAGTAGTGGATATCCGCAAAAGTTCCAAAACCTATGGTCAGTGGTACGGTGTTCAGCTGGATGCAGAACAACATACTATGTTTTATGTTCCGGAAGGTTTTGCCCATGGATTTTATGTAATGTCAGAAATGGCAGTTTTCTTCTATAAATGTACGGATTATTATGATCCTGCATCAGAGGCGGGTATCCTATGGAATGACGAGGCATTAGGTATCAAATGGCCTATCCCGGAAGGTGAGAAACCGTTGATATCAGAGAAAGATGAAAAACATCCGTTGTTTTCAGATGCAATTTACCTGGATTATTAAAAAAGAAGTCTGTGGCTCATGTAAATCCATTTGCCACAGACTTTTTTGCTTGATTAGGAAACGAGAAATTTCCCATTAAGTAAAAAAACTATTATTAACTATTATTTATTCGGATTGCTTTTTTTTACAATTATTTTACACTTTGCATGAATACCATTATGGAGTGTGGCAATAATATAGGTAGTGCCCTCACGCCTTGCCTTAACAACACCTTTATTGCTAATTGTAGCGATTTGTGTGTTTTGCGATTCATATATCGGTTTTTCTTTGCTGATACTGGGGCGAATCGTTGTATGTATTTTTTTGGATTTGCCGACAGTGATTTTGTATTTAGACCGTTGGAACTTTACGCTGGCTGCCCATGGTGAAACTACCACTTTTGCTTTTATTGTGGTCGTTTTATTCATGAAAAACAATCCGTTTTTGGATTTGATTCGAATAATGATATTGGCTGTTCCGGCGGTCGAACCATAGTAATCACATACATATGGAGATACTTGAGTTACATTGAGTATGGATGAATTAGAACTTTTAAAAGTAACCTCGTAATCATCCAACTGCCCTTTGAGCATCAAACTGGAAGAATCTCCGATAAAAATATTTTTTTTATATTTCTTTTGTACCTTTGGTTGATTTTTAGGCTTTTTGATATTTGTTTTGACGGCTGATTTTCCCGGCGTATCCTGTGCAACCACTGGTAATCTCGGTGCGGAGGAGGCCTCTGCTTTGTCAGGTAGTGCAAAGAAGTTCAGCGCCAGCATAATCATGGCAATATATATTATTTTTTTGCAGTGATTCATAAATGCCTCCTTTCTCACCCGATAACGGGATGTTCTTATCATAGAGTACGGAAATGGCAGAAAAATGTCAAAGGTTTGCCACGGTTTATTGTTATTTTTGACTGAGGTTAGCATAGTGGCTGGGGATTAAACAGAATTCCGGCAGAAGCCGTTATGCCAAGGTGTGGATTCATCAATATTACAATTTCACGGAGGAGCAATTTATGAAGGAATACATACTGATAGCAGATGACAATAAAGACATTACGGATATTTTATCCAATTACGCAAAAAGGGAAGGCTATGAGCCGATAGTTGCCGGGGATGGACCGCAGGTGGAAAAATTGTTTCATGAGTATGATCCGGTAGCTATTTTGCTTGATGTCATGATGCCATATAAGGATGGGTATGAAGTATGCCGCACGATTCGTGAGGAGTCTTCCGTGCCGATTATATTGATTACAGCACGGGGAGAGGATTATGATAAGATCATGGGACTGGATATAGGTGCAGATGATTATATTGTGAAACCTTTCAGTCCCAGTGAGGTCATGGCACGGCTGCGCGCCATACTGCGCCGTATTAATCGTCAGGAGGGATTGGAAAAGACGGAAAATGTCCTGAAGGTTTCCAATATCGTGGTTAATTTAGAGGAATACTCATTTAAGGTTGACGAAAAAAGGATTCCTTTGACGAAAAAAGAGATTGAGACCATGTGGGCGTTAGCAGGCAATCCCGGAAAAGTATTTACGAGAGATAATTTGCTGGACAGTCTGTGGGGATATGATTATTATGGAGATAGCCGTACTGTGGATTCCCATATCAAGAGGCTTCGGGCGAAATTAGACACAGTGGAGCATCCGGAATGGGCGATTAAGACGATTTGGGGTGTTGGCTATAAATTTGAAATTAACGAAGAAGAGAGTTGAAGATTTATATTCAACCTATAAGTACATGTGTGCGCGGTGCCTTGAATTCAGTGCGAAAGCGTGTGTGAATGGAGGAACAGAAAAAGTTGAAGTCATTACGGAATATTTTCAAGAAAAAAAACGGATTGTCATTCTTGAAAAATGATATTGTTGTGCAGATATATTTATCTTTTGTAATTATGCTGACAGTGTCGTTGGTTCTGACAGGATTTATTTTCGTATATTTGTATCAGCGAAACTATATCCGTTCTTACACATCGCTTCTTACAAAGCAAGGTAAAAAAATAGCAAGCAGGGTGGCACGTTTTGAGGCAAGCAATAAATTACAACAGTTTGAAAAATATTCTGTCTATGTAGATGAGATTGAGAGCGGGGAGCAGACAGATGTGTGGATTGTCAGTAACAAAAAAGCAGAGACACCATTAGCTCAGGAATATACCAATGCAGAGGTGGGAGATGACAATCTGACGGAAGAAATGTATGCGGTATTGAACAATGCATTTGCAGGGAAAGTGTCATCCTCCTCCAGTTACGACAAGACATATGGGATGATGATTCTGCGTGTGGCAGTACCGATACGGGATAGGGAAACCAAGAATGTAATAGGCAGTGTCATGATGATATCCATGATAGAAAAACAGACCATGGGACTTCGAGAGGGCAATTATCTCATTGTTATAAGTGCTTTTTTGGCGATTTTAGTTTCTTATGCCATTTCTCTGGTTTTTACAAGATATTTATCCCGACCGATTAACAAAATAGGCAAGGATATTAATCGCATCGCAGAGGGAGATTACTCCCCGATAAAAAAACGCAGTCGCAGTGCCCAGCTCGGTTTGCTGGAGGATAAATTGGATTTATTGTCCGTGCAGTTGGCGAAGAGTGAGGAGGAGCGGGAGAATTTGGAGCAGGTTCGCATGGATTTTTTCGCCAATGTATCTCATGAACTGCGTACTCCCATTACTGTAATGCGGGGATATGCGGAAACCTTGTCAGACGGTATCATTAGTAATGCGGGTGAAATTCAGGAAGTCTATCAGAGGATTCTTGCTGAGTGCCGGGGAATGGAGCGGCTGGTAGAGGATTTGTTTATTTTGTCAAAAATGCAAAATCCGGATTTTCAGATTGAGCGGGAGCCGGTGAGTCTCGTTCAAATATTTTCCGATGTGGAGCGCAGTGCCGGTGAGATCGGAAAAGAAAAAGAAATTGAGCTGGTGCTGTCTGTCCCGGAGGAGGAGCCCTGTATGATACTGGGGGACTATGTGCGGTTACGGCAAATGTTTTTGATCATATTGGATAACGCCATAAAGTTTTCAAACGTTTCCGGCAGGATTGATGTCCGGATGCAGCGAAAAGACGGCAGAATAACCGTGGAGATACAAGATTATGGTGCAGGTATCACGGAAGAGGAGCTGCCCTATATTTTTGAAAAATTTTATAAGTCAAAAATGAAACAAAATGAGAAGGGAACCGGTCTGGGGCTTATGATTGCCAGGCAGATTGCCCTGCGGCATGGTGGAGATATTCAGGTGGACAGCAAACTGCAGGAAGGTACCATATTTTCTTTTTCTTTTGAAGAACTTACGTCTTTTGACGGATATGAATAAAATTTTGCTGAATATGTATGATTTGGCAGTTGTATTTTGTTGAAAAATTGTATATACTTAAAGTACCTGAAATGTACGATAATTTCTGATATTTTGAACCTACACTTTTTGATTGGGAATCCTATATTGATGAAAGAATGTCAGGCCCCCTTGCAGGGGAAGGCAGAGAGTCATTTGCGGATACCCACCTAGCTGATAGCTAGGCGTCAAAATTCAGGAACCGGCATTTTGGGGTATATTGTATGTTTTGGGGGCGTTCTTAGTAACGCTCCCATTCATGAGAACAAAAGAGCGGAGGAAGCAGCAGTGGCACAGAAAGGTGATTTATTATCTTTTCGTCCGGATATCAAAGTGTTGGACGCAACGATTCGTGATGGAGGTTTAGTCAACGACTTCTATTTTTCAGATGAATTTATCCAAAACTTATACAAGGCAAATGTCAAGGCAGGAGTTGACTATATGGAGTTTGGCTATCGTGCCGATAAAGAAATGTTTGATTTGGATGCATTTGGTCCTTGGAAATTCGCGGAAGATGATAAAATCAGAGAAATAGTGGGAGAAAACGACACAGATTTAAAGATTTCCATTATGGCAGATGTGGGTCGCTGCAATTATAAAGAGGATATTCATGACCGCAGTGAGAGTCCGGTGGATTTAGTGCGGGTTGCTACATACGTAAATACGATGCCGGCAGCGATAGATATGATTGAAGATGCAAATCGAAAAGGATACGAGACGACTTGTAATATCATGGCGATATCTAATGCCAAGGAGTCCGATATTGCAACTGCACTGGAAATGCTGGGAAAGTCTTGTGTAGACGGCATTTATATCGTGGATAGTTTTGGCTCTTTGTTTCCGGAGCAGATTCGTGCGATTTCTGACCAGTATATGGAAGTGGGGGAGAAATATAACAAATATATTGGTATGCATGCCCACAATAACCAGCAGCTGGCATTTGCCAATACGATTGAATCTTGTGCCCGTGGTGTCTCCTATCTGGATGCAACCATGAGTGGCATGGGACGTGGTGCGGGGAACTGCGCCATGGAGTTGTTGCTTGGTTTCTTGAAGAATCCGAAATATAAACTGTTTCCTATCATCAAGTTTATTGAGGAAAATGTTGTACCTTTGGAGGAAACCGGCATGCAGTGGGGATTTGACATCCCGTATTTGCTCACCGGTCATTTAAATCAGCATCCTCGTGCTGCCATAGCGGCAATGAAGGAAGGACGCAAAGATTACTCCGGTTTTTATAAAGAAATTATTGATAAGGATTGACATATTTGCACCTTGTATCGGAAACAATGCGGTATGAGGTGCATTCGTGTGAGGTGGAAAAAGTGGGTGACGGATTGTGTGATGAGCCGATTGGTATATTTGATTCCGGGCTGGGCGGTGTCAGCGTTCTCAAGCAACTTATCAAGGTGATGCCGCACGAAAATTTCATGTATTTTGGTGATTCCATGAACGCCCCTTATGGGACGAAAGCATTGGATGACATTCGTGAAATGACCATTACTCATGTGAAAAATTTATTGCAGCAAAATGCAAAAGCTGTCGTAGTTGCATGTAACACAGCAACCAGTGCTGCTTTGGCGCAACTCAGAAAAATGTATCCTGATGTACCGCTAATCGGCATTGAACCGGCAATTAAGCCGGCAGTTTTGGAACATCCGGGTGGGAAAGTGCTTGTTATGGCAACGCCCATGACGCTGCGCCAGGAAAAATTTTGTAAGTTGATGGGAAGGTATGAGGATAATGCAGAAATTATTCCATTGGCATGCCCGGGACTCATGGAATATGTGGAACGTGGAGAGACTAGTGGAAAGGGGCTGCACCAGTATTTAACACAGTTGTTTTGGGATATTCGAGACGAAGCACTAGACGCTATTGTATTGGGTTGTACGCATTATCCGTTTGTCAAGGATACCATTTTAGACGTTCTGGGAAATGATGTACAGATTTATGACGGCGCCTTGGGAACGGCAAAAGAAACCAGGAGAAGACTGAAAGAGTCAGGTCTTCTTACAAATGACTTGTCGCCTGGTACAGTGGTATTTCACAGCAGTGGGGATTTTGAGGGAGAGGAAAAAAGATTTCATACATTACTGGGAGTATAATTTATAGGAGGTACGGACAAAAAAAGGAGATTTTGATGTCCATATTTCCGAATACAGGGGAGATTGCTATGCAGAATGAGTCATCACAAAAGGAGATATATATTGTAATCAGTCAGACGGGAAGTATCGTTTCACGCATTATTCGTAGTGTGACAGGAGCGGTATATAATCACGCATCTATCAGTTTAGACCCTTCTTTGGACACTATGTACTCTTTTGGCAGAATACATGCGTATAACCCTATATGGGGTGGATATGTGAAAGAAAGTCCTAATTATGGCGCCTTCCGGCGTTTTCGTCAGGCAGAGGTGATGGTGCTTGCCATCAAAGTCAATAATGCCCAATACGAGGGGATTAAGTCAAAACTGGAAGCAATGTATGATGAACGGGGACAGTATCATTATAATTATGCAGGTCTTTTTCTGGCACTATTTCACAAACCATACAGAGGTAAAAACCATTATACCTGCTCTGAATTTGTCCGAGATGTACTGGAACAGTTTCAGGTAATCGAGAAGGATGAATTTTTGGGAATTGTGCACCCCATGAATTTTATGAAGCTGCCGGATCAGAAAATGGTATATCGGGGCAGACTGTCAGAATACGAACACAGCTGACATCATTATTTTAAAATAATTGGGAAAGAACTTATCTTATAGAATATTTTTGACGATATAATGATTGAAATCGTTTCATGAGTGTACAAGGATGTACAATGCATAAGAATATGCAATGCATATTTCTATGCATGGGAATGGAGGTAAATTATGAGCTTAGTAGAACAATTTGGACTGCAGCAAAAGCAGTATTGGGGAAACAATTGGCAGAAAAAGAATTCTAAAACAAATGAAAAAAGCAATAACAATCAGAAAGTAAATTCCGACAGGGCAAATGCTGTAAACAACGGGAGAGTCGGTAAGAGCCAAAATATGTTTAATGTGGAATTGAGTGATAAAGCGAAAAATTTGTTGGAGGAGTTGCAACAAAAGTATACGAATATGGACTTTATCATTGCGAATTATGATTCTGATGAGGAGGCACAGCGTCTTTTGTCCAGAGGTACGAAGGAGTACAGTGTACTTATTGATCCGGAAACTTTGGAGGCTATGGCAGCGGACGAGGCTACCAAAGAAAAGTATTTGGGAATTATTGATGACGCGACCAGTCAGTTGAGGCAGATGGTGGATGAGCTCGGCGAGGATGGAAAGGAAGTTACCCGCCTGGGCATTGTTGTACATAATGATGGCTCTGTGTCATATTTTGCAGAGTTGGAGCAGCTTAGTGCGCGACAAAAAGAGCGTATTGAGGCTACCAGAGAGGAAAAGAAGGCAGAGGATAAAGAAAACGAAAAACGAGCGGAAAAGCGAAGGAAGGATGAGGCTCTGCAGGAACGTATAGCGAATCATGCGAAGCGTACTACAGTAGAAGCCGACTCCATTGAGGCATTGATGGAAGCTATCCGGAATGTGAATTGGGAGCAGGTTAAGTCAGCTCCGTTCCGTCAGTCGGGTGCTCGTTTTGACTTTAGCTTTTAGAGTTACATTTGATAAATGGTATCATATAATTCGGACGGCAATTGGAATTTTGCCGTCCGAATTTCAATTGAAGGAAGCTGTCGGGAAAGGAAGATAAAAAGGTGGAAATCAGAGAACTTTTAGAGCAGGTAAAAGAGGGCTCTTTGCCTTTGGAAGAAGCGGAGACATATTTGCGTAAGCAGCCCTATGAGGAATATGGGTTTGCTAAACTGGATACCCATCGGGAAGTGCGCTCAGGATTTCCGGAGGTGATTTTTTGCAGTGGGAAACCGAATGAATATTTAGTGGAAATTTATCAGCGTATGTTCCAAGCGAATGGAGAAGTGTTTGGTACCAGGGCGACACAGGAGCAGTATGCCCTGGTGAAGAAGGTATTGCCGCAAATCAGCTATGATAGTGTATCCCGAATTTTGAAATATGAAAAACAAGGAAAACAACGAAAGGGAAATATCGTGGTGTGCACGGCGGGAACCGCAGATATTCCCGTTGCAGAGGAGGCAGCGCAGACGGCAGAATATTTCGGTTCGAAAGTTGAGAGAATTTATGATGTGGGAGTGAGCGGATTGCATCGACTGCTGGCAAAGCTGGATGTTATCCAGCAGGCAAATTGTGTGGTGGCTGTTGCAGGCATGGAGGGGGCGCTTGCCAGTGTCATTGGCGGGCTGGTGAGCCGTCCGGTTATAGCAGTTCCCACCTCGGTAGGCTACGGTGCCAGTTTCCATGGATTGTCGGCATTGTTGACGATGATTAATTCCTGTGCCAATGGGATTGCTGTGGTGAATATTGATAACGGATATGGTGCAGGGTATATGGCGACACAGATCAATCGGCTGGCAGGGGAATGATAGAAACAGGATAGATTAATAGGAGAGAAAACATATGGGTGAGACGCTGTATTTAGAATGTAATAGCGGAATTAGCGGAGATATGACTGTGGCTGCATTGTTGGATTTAGGCGCAGACAGGGCTGTGCTTGATAAGGCGATCCAAAGTCTGCCTCAGGAAGGTTTCCGGGTTAAAATCAGCCGGGTGAAGAAAGCAGGTGTAGATTGCTCTGATTTTGATGTACAGTTAGATGCGCACCACGAAAACCACGACCATGATATGGAATACTTACACGGAGATTCTGTGCATGAGCATTCTCATGGTCACCACCATGAGGATAACGGTCATCACGAACATCACCACCATAGTCATGGTGAGGAAGGACATCATCACCACCATGAGGACCATCATCATCACGGTCATAGCCATCGGGGTCTTCCTGAAATCATTTCTATTTTGGATGCCTGTGATATGACGGAGGCTGCCAGACAGTTGGCAAAAAAAATTTTTCAAATTCTGGCAGAATCGGAGGCAAAGGCGCATGCAGTGCCTCTGGAGGAGGTACATTTTCATGAGGTTGGTGCGATAGATTCCATTGTGGATATTGTGGCGGCAGCAGTATGCTTGGATAATTTACAGATTACAAGTGTTATCGTGCCGAAGCTTTGTGAGGGAAGCGGAACAGTGCGTTGTCAGCATGGCATCCTGCCGGTACCGGTACCTGCCGTTGCCAATATATTGGAGAAGTATCAGATTCCCGTAGAAATCATGCCTGTCCGGGGGGAATTTGTGACGCCCACGGGAGCCGCTATTGTGGCAGCAGTGCAGACGGATGTCGTCCTGCCGGATGCTATGCGCATAAAGAAAATCGGCATGGGTGCCGGAAAGAGAAATTATGAAAGACCAAGCATCTTGCGCGCTATGCTGCTGCAGTGCGACAGCGGGGCTGAGAAAAAAACAGGACAGGAACCGGCAACAGGATATGTGCCAAAAGACGGACAGGAAAATATGATATACAAGCTGGAAAGTAATATTGATGACAGCACCGGTGAGGAATTAGGGTATGTGATGGAGCTTCTCATGGAAGCAGGGGCAAGAGATGTTCATTATATGCCGACTTTTATGAAAAAAAATCGCCCGGCGTACCAGATTAATGTGATTTGCATGCCGGAAGATGTAGAAAAATTAGAGCAGATTATTTTCCGGAACACTACGACTATAGGTATCCGACGCATGAAAATGGAGCGCAGTGTACTGGAGAGAGAATCAAAAAAAGTGACGCTACCCTACGGTGAGGTTGTGGTAAAATGTTGTATGCTGGATGGTGAAAAACATTTTTATCCGGAGTATGACAGTGTTACAACGCTTTGCAAGGCAAAGGAAAAACCGTACCGGGAAATTTATCGGGAAGCGGTACTTGCAGCCAAAAAACAGTTGGGGTAAACTGGTAAAAAACAGAAAGGAGAACAATCATGGGAGACTATACGTTAAATACAAAATGTGTGCAGGGAGGATATACACCGGGAAATGGTGAACCGCGTCAGATTCCCATTGTACAATCAACGACATTTAAGTACGATACCAGCGAAGAAATGGGAAAACTGTTTGATTTGGAGGCATCGGGATATTTCTATACCCGTTTGCAAAACCCGACAAACGATTATGTGGCAGCAAAAATTGCGGAGTTGGAGGGCGGTACTGCTGCAATGCTTACTTCTTCCGGTCAGGCGGCAAATTTCTTTGCGCTTTTTAATATATGTGAGGCTGGAAGCCATATCGTATCCTCCTCTTCCATTTACGGAGGTACATTCAATTTAATACAGGTTACAATGGCAAAGATGGGTATTACTGCCACATTTGTATCCCCGGATTGTACAGAGGATGAGCTGAATGCAGCATTTCAGGATAATACCCGTGCTGTTTTCGGAGAGACGATTGCCAATCCGGCACTGACGGTTCTGGATATCGAAAAATTTGCAAAGGCAGCCCATGAACATGGCGTGCCATTGATTGTAGACAACACATTTCCTACGCCGGTAAATTGTCGCCCTATTGAGTGGGGTGCAGATATCGTGACCCATTCTACGACAAAGTATATGGACGGACACGGTGCTGCCGTAGGTGGAGCGATTGTTGATTCCGGTAAATTTGACTGGATGGCTTACGCAGACAAATTTCCGGGACTGTGTACACCGGATGAGTCATATCATGGTATCACATATGCTGAAAAATTCGGGAAAGAGGGGGCGTTTATTACCAAATGTACCTCTCAGTTGATGCGTGACTTGGGATGTATCCAGTCTCCGCAGCATGCTTTTATTTTGAATTTAGGGTTGGAGTCCCTGCATGTGCGTATGCCGCGCCATGTGGAAAATGCTCAGGCAGTGGCAGAATTTTTGCAGGAACATCCACAAGTGTCATACGTGAATTATTCCGGGCTCACCACGGATAAGTATTATGAAATTGCGCAGAAGTATTTGCCGAATGGCGGATGCGGTGTAGTTTCCTTTGAGTTAAAGGGCGGACGTGCAGCGGCAGAGACATTTATGAAACATTTGAAGTTAGCGGCGATTGAAACCCATGTGGCAGATGCAAGGACATGTTGTCTGAATCCGGCAACCACGACACACAGACAGATGACGGATGAGCAGCTTGTGGCAGCAGGCGTTCCAGCCGGATTGGTCCGTATTTCCTGCGGACTGGAAGATAAAAATGATTTGATTGCGGATTTGGAACAGGCGCTGGCAAAAATCGGATAGAGACATCGTTTACAGTGTATTGGTGGCGTGGAGGAATTGATGGAGAGGATGCAATTTGAAACACAGTCCGGTGTAGCGGGCTATGTGGATGAATTGGGAAAGCTGTTTCCTAATTGTATTACGGAAAAGAAAGATGCAGATGGAAATATCGTAAAAAGTGTCAACTTTGATATGTTAAAACAATTACTTTCGGAAGAGGAGACGGACTCTTCCGAAAGTTATGAATTTACATGGCCGGGCAAGAAAAAAGCGATTGCAGAAGCTAACAGAGCAATAAAAATGACACTTCGGGCAGATAGGGAAAAAAGTATCCATTGGGAGGAAACAAAAAATCTTTACATAGAAGGTGACAATGTATTTGTCCTAAAACTTTTGCAGGAAAAGTACTTTGAAAAAATCAAGATGATATATATCGATCCGCCATACAATACCGGCAGCGAATTTGTATACCATGATAATTTTATGCATTCCGAATGGTGTTCCATGATATATCCACGGCTTATGCTGGCACGCAACCTTTTGTCGGAAGACGGTGCTATTTTTATTTCTATTGACGATAACGAGCAGGCTAACCTGAAAAAAATGTGTGATGAAATCTTTGGTGAATCCAATTGTGTGGGAGAAATCATAAGAAAAACAAAATCCATGACCGGGGATCATGGCAGCGGATTTAATTTGCAGCATGAAAGTTTGTTCATCTATGCCAAAACAATCGAGAAATTAACGTTAAAGGGGGAACCCAAGGCATTTTCTAATTACTCTAATCCGGATAACGACCCAAATGGGGATTGGTGTTCGGGGGACCCCAGTGCGCGCAGCGGTGGTCCGTCTACTTATTTTGAAATTGAAAATCCGTATACACACAAAAAAGACGTTCCTCCTTCGGGAAGATACTGGGCATTTTCACAGGAAACACTGGAGAAGTATATCCGGGAGGGAAAAGTAAAATTTAAGAGGCAGCATAAGGATGAGGAAAGGGGATTTATCTTTAAGCGATACAAGAAAGATGCAATCAGCTTATATAATCCGGTTCACAGTCTGTTTGGCGCAGAAAATGCCTATATGAATCAGGCGGCAACCATCGAGCTGAAAAATATTTTCGGCAGTGATGTGTTTAGTTATCCTAAGCCGGTGGCATTTATCAAGAAACTGGTTCAGTATGCAACAGATGAGGACTCCATAGTTATGGATTTCTTTGCCGGAAGTGCCACAACGGCACAGGCAGTTATAGAGCAGAATGCAGAAGATGGCGGGAGACGAACCTTTATTATGGTTCAAACTCCCGAGGAAATAGGTAAGCGCAGCGGAGCGTATCGCTCTGGATTTCGGACGCTATGTGATATTGGTCGTGAGAGAATCCGTCTGGCTGCTGAGAATCTGGGAGATGATATAGATAGTGGATATCAAACCTGGGTGCTGGAGGATGCTGACTCTTGATATTTCCGATAATTTCCTATATAATGTATTTAAGAATGCTTTGCTTATTTATACTATCGAGGGCATGCACTATGTACCCTGATTTAGATTGTGTTTACAGGAAAGGAGGTATTTTATGAACAGAATTTCCGGATTACATACAGAAGATTATTACAGCCGTATTGCCAGTGGTAAGAAACTGCAGAAGGCAGCGGATGGAGCTGCTCAGTTGGCAATTAGCCAGAAAGAGAATGCGCAGATTCGCGGCTACAAGGCTGGGACACGCAATGCTGAGGACGGACTGTCGGCATTGAAGGTGGCAGATGGAGCTGCCGGTGGCATCGCAGACCAATTACAGCGTATGAGAGAACTGGCTCTGCAGGCATCCAATTCTGCAGTGGTATCTGATGATGAGCGTAAGATGATGCAGCAGGAAGTAGAGCAGTTAAAACAGGGGATTTCAGATATTGCTAAAAATACGGAGTTCAATACCAAGAAACTTTTGGACGGTTCTAATCAGGATATGTACATTGCATCCGGTGCTAATGGTGAGGGGCAGACAATTGATACAGGTAATGCCACATTAGAGGCGCTCGGTATTGCAGATTTTGATTTGACAGGAAATTTCAGTGTAGAAACGATTGACAATGCGCTGAAGCAGATTTCGGGAACCAGAAGCAGTATAGGGGCTCAGAGCAATGCCTTGGATGCTACCATAGCATACAATCGAACAGCAACTTATAATCTGACGAATGCAGTTAGTCGGATAGAGGATACGGATATTGAGAAAACAGTCATAGAATTAAATAAACGGAGAACGTTGGAAACAGCACGGTTTATGATGCAAAATAAGCAAAAAGAACAGAACGAACGGCAGTTACGGATGTTTTATATGTAGTCTATGATGGAAACCTCCCTGAATCTGCAAGGATACCTTGGATTCAGGGAGGTTTTTGCTGTATAGGAAACTGCTTGTTTCCTATTAGTTTTCTTTATGGCAAGATGGAGCCAATTGCAATAGGGTTCAGATTAGCGCCATCTTGCCGGAATGTGGGGATTTATGATTCAGAACAATCAGACACCTATGCGCCTGGTATGGGAGCCTATAGAGACAGGCGCGAGATTACTGCGTGTTTATGGAATGCAGAATGTATTAACGGTGCCGGAGACAATAGAGGGGGTTCCCGTGACCAAAATCGGTGCATATTGTTTTGCCGGAACAGAGCGCATTCCGGATAGAGATACTGTACGTAGCACATTGATTGGGATGGAGGAGACGAAACACCTGCATCCTGTTGCGGGGAATGATTTGGAAAGAATAACGCTTCCGGATTCGCTGACCGGTCTGGAAGATTTGTCATTTTATAATTGCAGGGAATTGACGCTCATACAACTGGGGAAGTTTGCAGAAGAAATCGGAAGCGATGTATTTATGAATTGCCGGCGGCTGAATGTACTGCAAATCAGGGGAAATATCCGTGAGAAAACAGGGGCAAAAGCCATTCTCTCCCGTATTCCTTGGGAGATACAGGTGGACTTTTTGGAAGGGGAGTACGCATCTGTCTTGTATCCGGAATACACAGACAGCTATGATGAAATCGCACCGGCACATATTTTCGGCAGGAATATCACAGGGGAAGGATTTCGTGCCAGACAACTCTTTTCGGACGGCATAGTGCAGCTTGCTTCCTATGATGAAATCTTTCCGAAGGTGACAGCGGAGGAGACCGCATTGACGGCTGGGAAAATGGCGTTGTTGCGTCTGCGTTATCCGGTTGATTTATCTCAGAAGGCAAAAAACCGATATGAAGAAAGGTTACGGCAGGTCAGCGGTGAAGTAGGGGTTTATTACGTGGGACAAAAGAATCTATCTGCATTGGAATTTCTCTGTAGGGAATGCTATCTGTCAGGAGTGGCAATGGAGCAGGTAATCGATGCAGCGGTTGCGGCAAACTGGAGTGAGGGCAGTGCCGGTTTGATGGATTGGAAATTCCGTTATGGAAGGAGCCGTAGAGAAAGCAGATATTCATTTGATTAAAGGCGAAACAAGCTTCAGCATAGTGGCACCATGTCAGGAACGAAACCGGATATAAATGAGGACGGAGGGCAGTATGGGAAAAGCGGAGACAGAGCAGGAATGGCAGGAGCATATGTCCGAGGAAATCCTGGGGCTCTTGCGCAGCGAATTATATATGGATTTTCGGTATATGGATGTGGCGCTGTCAGCATTGTCGTGGTGTCCGAAAAATGGGATAGATACTATAGGGACAGACGGAGAGCAGCTTTTTTATTCTCCGGAACAGTTAATACGTGTATATCCGAAAAACCCGATTTTCCTAAACCGGACGTATCTGCATAGTGTATTGCATTGTGTATTTTCTCATTTGTGGCTTCAGGGAAACAGGGAAGATGCCCGCTGGGACTTGGCATGTGATATCATGGTGGAATATGTGATTGACCACTTGGAAAAACCCAGCACAAAGAGAATCTTAAGCTGGAGCCGCAGAGATATTTACAATCGTCTGGATAATGCAAAGAGGAAACTATCGGCAGCGAGTATCTATGAGGAGATGACTGCTTGGGATGACGAGGATTTCCGGACATTGACAAAAGAATTTTATACAGACACACATGCCTTTTGGCAGCGGGGTGGGAATGAGCCGCCTATGCCTCTTCCGGCACAGAAAAAATGGGACAAGTTATCCAGACAGACGCAGATGCAGATGGAGCAGAGAGGCGAGGAAGATGCGGAAGGGCAGCAGTTGATTTTAGACCAGGTCAGTGTAAATGGCAATCGGTATCGGTATTCAGAATTTTTGAGGAGGTTTGCACTGCTTCGGGAGGAAATGCAGTGTGACCCGGAAGAGTTTGATATGAATTTTTATTCGTTTGGTTTGCGACTTTATGGCAATATGCCTTTGGTGGAGCCCTTAGAGACCAAAGAAGTGCTCAAGATACAAACTTTTGTAGTGGTGATTGATACCAGTTATTCGACGAGCGGAAACCTGGTAAAGAAATTTATACAGCAGACAGCGGAAATTCTGCTGGGCAGTGGACAGGTTTCTGCTCAGTGCAGGATTCACATTATACAGTGCGATGACAAAGTACAAAAAGATGATGTGGTTTCCGGCATGGAAGAATTGGAACGGCTGCTGCAAAATTTTGAATTAGTTGGTGGTGGAGGCACAGATTTCCGTCCGGCATTTCAGTATGTCAATGAGTTGATAGAGCAGCAGCGGTTAAAAGATTTGAGTGGATTATTATATTTTACTGACGGAAAGGGAATCTATCCCGGCAAACGACCGGATTATCAGACGGCATTTGTCTTTATCGGAGAGTATGAGGAGGCTTTGGTTCCTCCCTGGGCGATGCGGTATGTATGTAGCCGTGCAGAACTGGAGACAACAGCCGTATGATTTTAGTACAGCCAGCCTAGCATAACGGTACCTATTTGAACCCTGCCTCAATCTTGAAATTTAACGATTT
>JAFLTA010000060.1 GCA_022510685.1 Lachnospiraceae bacterium
GTATTTTCCATTCTGCCTCTTCCATCACTCTGCGCTGCAAGATTTCAGGGGTATCTCCCTCACATACCTCTACTGCTTTTTGCAGAAGAATCGGACCATGGTCTGCTTCCTCATCTACAAAGTGCACTGTGGCACCGGTTACTTTATTTCCACATGCCAAAACGCTTTCATGCACTTTCAACCCATAATACCCCATTCCGCAATGTGCCGGAATCAATGATGGGTGAATATTGATAATGTGGTCTCGGTAAGCGGCAATCATTTCTTCCGGAATAATCACCAGATATCCCGCCAAAACCACTAAATCCACATAATATTTTCGTAGCGTTTCCACCATAGCCTGCCCGAAGGCACTTCTATCGGAATACTCTTTCGGGCTGATATGTAATGCAGGGAGCCCTGCATTTTTTGCCCTTTCCAATGCATATGCATCTGCTTTATTACTGATAACAACAGCAATCTCGGTATCATGGATGATACCGGATGAAATTCCATCCATAATTGCCTGAAGGTTTGTTCCCCCTCCCGAGACACAAACAGCAATTTTTTGCATCATCTTCCCTCGTTTCTTTTCTATGTAACTTATGATTATTAGTCTTGTTATGCGGTATTACTCAAGTGTAATACCTTTATCGCCGGTGTCTATTTCACCGATGATGTAAGCCTGTCTGCCTGCCTGTGCCACCAACTCTACCGTGCGGTCTGCATCTGCAGCGTCTACTGCTAAAAGCATACCGATTCCCATATTATATGTATTGTACATGACTTCTCCGGCGATATCGCCATCCTTCGCCAGCATATCAAATATAGGAGGAACCGGATAACTGTCTGTCTGTATACGGGCACGAACTCCCTCCGGTAACATCCGGGGGATATTCTCGTAGAAGCCGCCACCGGTAATGTGGCAACATCCCTTTATCGTAACACCGCCCTCTTTAACAGAGCGAAGTGCTTTCACATAAATAACAGTCGGGGTCAATAAAACGTCCCCTAATGACTTACCATCCAAAGATTCATAGGTGCGTTCCAGACTTTCCTTTTTTATATCAAATACTTTACGCACAAGAGAAAAGCCGTTACTGTGAACACCTGATGACGCAATGCCAACCAGCACGTCTCCCTTCGTGACTGTCTGACCGGTAATCATGTCCTTACGGTCAACGATACCTACTGCAAATCCTGCTAAGTCATACTCGTTCTCCGGATAAAATCCCGGCATTTCTGCCGTCTCACCGCCAATTAGCGCAGCACCGGACTGCTTGCAGCCCTCGGCAACACCGGATACGATTTCCGCAATTTTTTCCGGTTTATTTTTGCCACAGGCAATATAATCAAGGAAAAACAAAGGCTCACCACCGGCACAGGCAATATCGTTTACACACATTGCCACACAATCAATTCCCACCGTGTTGTGACGGTCCATCTCGAAAGCAAGTTTTAGTTTTGTGCCGACACCGTCGGTTCCTGACACGAGAGTAGGCTGCTCCATGTTTTTAAATGCATCCATAGAAAATGCACCGGAAAAACCACCGATACCTGAGAGAACTTCTTTTCTCATGGTTCCGGCAATGTGTTTTTTCATCAATTCTACAGCCTGATATCCCGCCTCAATGTCAACGCCTGCATTCTTGTAATCCATGATGTCCTCATTTCTGCGTTGCAAAAGTAATGAAATACATACAAACAAGCTGATTTCCTGTTGTTTTCCGCCACAGGCAACGCACCGCAGCAAGATAAAAAAATCAAAAATATAGCAAATCTATCTTATTGTAGCATAAAATATAGGATTTGTCATTGAAAATTTAGTTTTTCGTTACTGTTTTTTTGGGGTCAGGTGTCATAATAACTAAAAATCTGATATTTTACCCCATCACATTGAATGGTTATAGCTCCGTTTTTTGCCGTCTGAATGACAGAAACATCCTCATTTGCAAGGCGCTCCAGCAATTCTTTGTGCGGATGCCCGTAACGGTTATTTCTGCCACTGGAAATAACTGCCAACGCAGGATTTACTAATTTCAAAAACGTTTCGTTTGTAGAATTTTTCGAGCCATGATGTGCTACTTTGAGGATGTCAAAAGAAGTGGAATTTTGACGTAACAGTTCCGTAACTAAGTTCTCTCCGTCTCCCTCCAAGTCCCCGCAGAGTAGTAAACGGGTATCACCATATTCTACAGTTGTAGTGGTTGAGTAGGCATTTGCCGAATCGCTTTCATACTCTTTTGGCGGATGCAGGCAGCGGATAACCAGCTCTCCCTCCCGAAAAATCTGTCCGGCATATATCGTTTGAACAGGAATATTTGCTTTTTCGGCAGCTTGTAACATTTTCTGATAACCGCTTTCCTGCCGTAGTGTTTGTGACGGTTTGGGAAGCAGGACACAACCAATACTGACACTATCCGACTTTTTTGCCAGTTCCAATAATTCTAGCTGTCCGGAAATATGGTCTTCGTCCGCATGTGTCATGAGCATATAATCCAAATGTGAAATTCCCTGCGATTTCAGAAAGGGAAGCAAGCAATATGTTCCGACCTGATTTTCGCTGCTACTGCCTCCGTCAATCAAAAAAGTGGTGCCGGCAGGGGTTTGCATAAAAATGCCATCCCCCTGACCTACATCCAAAAATGTAATGCTGAAATTAGGATGTAATTTCGGAAGGAGTAAGATACAGACAGCAATACTCCATATTACCGGTAGTTTTGATTTTTTCATCCTCAAAAACACAGGAATTGCAAGAATCACATAGTAAACTAAAATTTGCCAGAGGGCAGGCTGTCCCAAAATAACAGTATGTAAAGGCAGGGCGTTGGCACGGCGACACAGCCATTCATAGAGATTTAAGATAACACATACACCGCCAAATAGAAATCGTGACAAGGGCAGACAGATTAGACCGACAGTTCCGGCAACGCTCCCCAGCAGGACCAACAGAGAAATAAACGGGAGTACAAACAGATTTAACAGTATGCCGTATACAGGTACTTCATAATAAAAATAAAGGATAACCGGCAGTGTGGTCAATTGAATGGAAATTCCGGCGAGAAGGGAATCATGGATATTTTGCGTGATGAGGCTTCCCAAATCATATAGCTGCCATAAAGAAGATGATGCCCGAATTTCTTGCTGCCGTCTTCGTTTTTTTCGTCGTTTTGTCCTGCGCTCCTGTTCGTCACCGTCGATGCACTCCTGCAATAACGGCAAAAATATTGCAACTCCCAAAACTGCCGTATAGGAAAACAGAAAACTGCACGAGAATAATGTAAACGGTTTTTGAAACAATATGACCAATGCACTTACAGCCAATGCGGACAATAAATCATAACTTTTTTGCAAAAGCTCAGCAGCCAGAAATAATATCATCATGATTACCGCACGACTGGTGGCGATTCCAAATCCGGTCATTGCCCCGTAAATATATAATATTCCAATGGTTAATGGAACAGCAGCCGGACGCGACAGTCTGCACAGCAGCAACAATCTGTAAAATCCCATACACAATATGGTAATATGCAGTCCGCTGATGGCAAGCAGATGACCTATGCCGTTTTGTTGGTATAACGTTTTAATATCACGATTCATTTCGCTTTTTTGTCCCAAAAGAACTGCTTTCATAACTCCTGCCTGTTTCTCCGGCAGTCCTTTATCAATGACATAAGAAAGGCGATTTTGTAATCTTGATATTGCTGTATGGAACTTGATTTTTTGATTGGAAATAATATGGGTTTCTTCTCCGAATAGCTGATAATAAATCCCTTGTTCCCTGTAATATGCCCTTGCATCAAATTGTCCGGGGTTGGAAGCACGCTGAAATTCAGAAAGTGTACCGTTAATTTGCAGAATATTTCCGGGAAAGATATGGGGTAACCGGTCAAGATAAATCAGAAAAACAGAAAAACGCACAGGCTTCTCCCCGTCCACAAACAAGTCTGCCTGTTTCAAATAAATCCGATGGGATGCATCGGTAGTCTCTGCACGATAAAATGTACCACGGACGGATGCTGAAACCGGTCCGTTTTGTAGTAGATCGTCGTAAGGATACATCTTTTTTTCAATATGTTCTCTCTGCATAGTAAAAATACAGAAAAACAAAAGGATGACAACCGTGCAGAGCCAAACACATGGTCTGCGAATAAACATTCCTCCTTTTTGATTTTTATCAAAGATAAAATTGAAAATCTTTCGTTTATTGTTGCTGTTCTACAATATCTAAATTTCTGGAAAACACTTCACCGAAACGTATTGTATTGTTATATAGCAATTCCTGTTCTCCGTTGATACTAAACTGCACCTTATTGACATCCGGCAGCTCAATCAATGTATTGACTACAGAATATACTGCCACCTCTGCCGTGATGTTGTCCGGCTTTTCCAGAAACTCCTCTGTAAAATCAACATAACAGGTATGCTCTTTGACAGTCACTTTATTGAGTGTGGTATCTTTGGGAACAGTAGGCTGTACATTATCCCCGGAAACACCATCTATCGTCTGAGGACCTCGGATGAGCTGTTCAATTGCAAGCTGCTCCAAGGGAATGGATGAGTCATATATAATTTCCACGGGAACTTCTACAAGGGAATCTCCGCTTTTGTTGGAAAAATACATGGTAATCGTTGCATTTTGCTGGTAGGTTGACTCTCCGCCTGTATTGTCGATGAAGGTATCCGCGGTCATAAATCCCACAATGTCCAAATTGGAGCCTGTGAGTGGCTGCCCCGCCACATAAAACTGTACGGCAGCTACTTCTGAAACCTGACATAATGTTTTTACAATGGCGGCACGACGTAATATTTCATTTACACCGGAATAATTGCCATAGGCAGAGTCAAGATATAGTGTTAATTCCCCGCCCTCATCCAGCACGTAATCATCGATATGAACGTTATCCGGTATAGCTTTTTTTATCGTCATATCAGCGGGTTCCGTTTGCATCTGTTCCAAAAATTCCTCAATTAATCCGGTACCGCCTTTTTCTTTGGGAGAATATTTTTCATAGGCTACTTTCGTCTCGGTTGCATCAATGCAAAAAACATAATAGCCGGTATACTCCTCTTCTTTCCGAGAGCATGCAAAGAAAATTACTATCACTGTTATAATGAGAAATAGTAATGTAAGAGAAAAAAATAATGCTCGTCTGTTAAATATTTTTTCCTTGTTTTCCTCCATAATTACTCCATTCTGAAACGTTTGTTCAAACATTTACGCCAGGTAAAATTTTAGATTTGCTGAAAAATGACGGCAATCCGTACTTCTTATACCACATATGTCAAAGGGATTCGGACGGTAAACGTAGCTCCCTCATTCTCCTTACTGTGCAGTTTGATGGAACCACGATGCAGTAAAATTGTACTTCGCGTCAAAGCAAGCCCCAGTCCGGTACCACCGGTTTCGCGGGAACGTGCCTTGTCCACGCGGTAAAATCGTTCAAATATTTTGTCCTGCACATCTTCCGGGATTCCCACACCGGAATCTTCAATTTTGACATAAAAAAATTTATGGTCGGCATTTAAGGTAACTCGTACCCATCCGTCATCGTAATTGTATTTAATGGCATTTTCTATCAGATTATTTAAGGCAATGGAAAGCTTTACTTCATCCACATCTGCCATGATCGGTCGGAAACTTTCGTAAATCAATTCAATGTTTCGCTCTGCAGCAATAGGACGGAGACGTTTTAGTAACTGCTCCAGCAAATCATTGATACTGATATTGACAATAATCATATTGGCAGTGTTTTTCTCCAGTTTTACCATAGAGAGCAAATCGTTGATAATACTTGTCATACGCTCAATTTCATTTGTAATATCCACCAGAAATTCCCGATACAATTCCTCCGGTATTCCCTCCTGAGATAGCAGGGAGTCCGATAACACTTTCATGGAAGCTAACGGGGTTTTCAGTTCATGGGACACGTTGGAGGCGAAACTCTGCCTTGACTCATCCTGTTGTTGAATCATATCGATTAACTGGTTAAAGGAATCAGATATTTTCATCAATTCAGAATAACTGCGAAAATCCAACTTGACATTCAAGTCCCCTGCTGCGATTTCATCAATGGAATCCGTTACATGTTGCAGAGGTCTGGTTACCATAATGGAATATCCAAACGCCAGAAATAATACGACAATGGCAAGCGAGAGTAAAAGTACGATACTCCTGCGGTTTATAATACCGGAAATAGTGTGAAAGTTTTTCGTAGAAAAAGTAAGAATAACAGCCCCGGTGGTCTTTTCTGTAGATGCGTCAACAATCGGCATTGTGAGCTGAATATAGTCACCGAGATCGTTGACATAACGTTTTTCGTGGTCGATAAAGCAACGGATTACTTCCGTAGAAATCATGGTTTTTCCGACTTCCAACTGGTATGTATCCGTCACGACAGATAAATCCTGGTTGATAATCATAACCCGTCCTTGATAAATCGTTGCAATGGAACTTGCCTCCTGCTCTACCTCCGGAGCATCCTGTCCGGCAAGATAACCGGAACTGCTTACAAGATTGCAGAGAACAGTTCCGTAAGATTGTAATTCGTCTGTACGCTGGGAAATCAATTTTTTGTCATAGGAGCGAATCATGATATTGGAGAAAAGGACAACCGGCAGCAGTCCGATTACAATAAGAACCGCAAATAACTGTACCCGCATACTGCGAATTTGTAACAGTAAGTCCTTCCCGTGCTTTCTCAAAATAATTCCTCCATACTGCATAATCCAATCTATAAACAGATTTCAATAGTTTAGCATAACGGTATCCATTTCAGCTCTAGTGTTGGAAATAATACCCCACACCCCATTTTGTATGAATATATTTAGGGGCACTGGGTGTGTTTTCAATCTTTTCGCGAAGTCGACGGATATGTACATCCACTGTGCGAACATCTCCCGGATAATCATATCCCCATACGGTGTTTAGTAATTCTTCACGACTGTATACTTTGTTGGGATGCAGCATCAGAAGTTCCAACAAGTCAAATTCTTTTGCCGTCAAATTTACTTCGCTGTCGTCGATATATCCCCTACGACTGTCCAAATCAATACGCAGGGACTCGAAAGTTACGAATTTTTCCGGATCACGAACCGTCGTATTATTATTACTGCTGCTATTGCTACGTCGCATAATTGCTTTGATTCTCGCCTTGACCTCCAAAATATTAAAAGGCTTCGTGATATAATCATCAGCACCATACTCTAAACCGAGAATTTTGTCCATATCCTCGCCTTTTGCCGTAAGCATGATAATCGGAACATCCGAAGTCTCACGAATCTGCTGACAGACTTCAAACCCGGTGAGTTTTGGCAACATGACATCCAGTAATATGACATCGTATTGGTTAGAAGTGGCAAGCTCCAATGCCTCCTCGCCATCATAAGCACAATTCACTTCCATTCCATCCTGTTCCAAACTGAAACGGATTCCCTTAACAATCAACTTCTCATCATCAACAACCAATACTTTTTTTGCCATTTCTCCCTCATTTCTGACAGCGTCTTCTTCTCTATGCTGTCTATCTATTTGCTTTTAACCCAAATTTACCCTTTACAATGAACGCATAAGCGATTCATCTCATACAGTAATTTTTTCACATATTTTTTGATAGACACCATTCTTAATCCCGGAAATCTTCATAATATCCTCCGGCTTTTGAAATAAACCGTGTTCTTCGCGGTAAGCAATAATAGCTGCTGCCTTTGCCTCTCCAATGCCGGGCAGAGTCATAAGTTCTTCTTTGCCGGCAGTGTTTATGTTCAATTTGCCCCCGGAAGAAGCTGCTTCTAACCCCGTATCTGCCTCTGAACTTTTTTTAGCAGCAGATGATTCCTGTTTGGCAGGAATTTGAATCTGTTCTCCGTCCTGTATATGGCGCGCCTGATTCACTGCCGAGGAATCTGCTTTTTTCGTGAGTCCTCCGGCTGCCTCAACAACATCGCAGACACGCGCATCTCCTGAAAATCGATATACACCGGGGTGCTTAACTGCCCCGCAGATGTACACTGCCATTTCTCCGCTTTCGGAAAGTGTATCTGCGGATGCCTGTTGTGATGCCTCGGTATCCGTTTTATTGTCATCAATACCAGACTCCTCTGAAAAAGAAGCCGGATATGACTTATTTACAGTTCGACCGGTGTACCATATGCCGCCGCTCACAATCAGAACAACACAAAGAAACCAGATAATCCGTTTTTCCTGTTTCATAATATCCCTCCTGTGTGTTTGCACAGGCAGGAAATACCGACAAATAGCCCATTTGACGTTTATAACATAACAAGAACGGGTGTCGAAATAATTTTTGACACCTGAAACTGATAAGTAATGTATGTCTATTAACCCGAATACTATTCTAACGAATCTTTCAGACAATTACAAGAGAAACAATATACAAAAATTAGGAATCTTTTACTGGAATTTTTAGTGTTTTAGTTATTTTGGAACAGTTCATCCCACTTAAAGAGAAGGATTCCCCCAATCATGACAATTAGTCCCAAGAGTCGTGTCCATGCAAAACCGGCTTTTTCGACACCAAATAATCCGAATAGAGAAATCAGATAGGCAAAAACCAGTTGGGATGCGACAATAAACATAGTAGCTTTTGCCGGTCCCAACTGATTGATTGCCACGATAACCGTGTAAGTGATAAATGCCCCGATAACACCGCCGAGAAGCATATACCATGGTTTTACAGCAGGAATCGCAGAAATATTTCCCTCCCTGCCTGTTACGATCCATGCCACAGCACATACAACCAATGCAGTCAACTGTACAAAGCCGGCAGAGAGCCATACACTGGTCTGTTTGGTTACTTCAGCATTAAATACGCCCTGTACACTCATCAAAAGTCCCGACAGTAATCCGATTAACATTCCTAACATAGTTTTGTACTTCCTTTCTACACCGACATTTTTTGCTGCGGCAGTTAAATATTGATGTAGATAGGATTTCCCTTTTTGGAAAAACTATACGAATCTGAGAGGATTTTCCTATTCGGCAAAAACGGAATTTAACACGTCACACATCATGTCAATATGCTCCTTTTCTACAATTAAAGGAGGGACAAAACGGATGATGTTAGTCCCGGCACTGATTAAAACAACCCCCTTCTCCAGGGCTTTTGTCACAATATCGCCTGCAGGTACGGAAAGTTCTATACCCTGCATGAGTCCCATGCCACGGACTTCCTTTATTTTATTCGGATATTTTTGTGCCAGTGTATTCAAAGAATCTACTAAATATGGCGCAATGGTGTTTACATGCTCCAAAATATTTTCTTTTTTAAAAATGTCAAACACTTTGCAGATGGCAGCAGTTGCCAACGGATTCCCACCATAAGTCGTACCGTGGTCGCCGGGAACCATGGCAGCGGCAAACTTTTCTACTGCGGCAAATGCACCTACAGGTATTCCGCAACCCAAAGCTTTGGCAGTGGTAACAATATCCGGTTTCACACCATAATGTTCATAAGTAAACAGTTTTCCGGTACGTCCCATACCACATTGTATTTCATCGAGAATCAATGCAATGTCATGTTCGTCACATAGCGCACGTAATCCTTTGATAAACTCCGGTGTGGCAGGATGGATTCCGCCCTCTCCCTGCAGTGTTTCTAAAATGATGGCACAAGTATTTTCTGTCATCAGAGCTTTCACACTGTCCAAATCATTATATGTAGCAAAAGAAACACCGCCAATTAACGGTTCAAAGGCTTCCCTGTAGTGTTTTGTGCCGGTCACGGAAAGAGCACCCATGGTACGTCCGTGGAAGGAATGCTCCATGGCAATGATTTCTCCCCCTGATGTCGGATTTTTTGTATAAGCATATTTTCTCGCCAGTTTAAGAGCACCTTCGATGGCTTCCGCCCCACTGTTTGTAAAAAACACCTTGTCCATTCCCGTAGCGTGGCAAAGTAGCTTTGCCGCATTTACAGAGGGTTCCGTGTAATATAAATTCGACACATGTATCAGTTTGTCAATCTGACTTTTAAGTGCATGCTTGAAATCGTCGTTGCTGTAGCCGAGGGCAGATACGGCAATTCCCGCTCCCATATCCAGATATTTTTTTCCCTGATCGTCATACAAATACATACCTTCTCCCTTTGTAAACAGAATACTCCGGTTGTAGGTATGGAGTAAATACTGATCGGCTTCTTGGTTATTCATAAAATTCCTCCATTCCAAAAAATCATTTTCATGCTTTATCAACATTTTGACGGCAACGACATATTTCAGTCTTCCATTTCATTGCTGTATCGCTCGCTGTCATCTCCGATTATGGCAGTACCGATACCGCGTTTTGTGAAAAACTCAAGCAGTAGACAGTGCTCCCGTCGTCCGTCCAGAATATGCACTCTGCCCACTCCCGCATTGACTGCGTGAATGCAGTTGTTGACTTTCGGAAGCATACCACCGCTGATAATACCCGCTTCAATGAGCTTGTTTGCTTCAATTAAATTCAATATAGAAATTAATGTTGTCTTGTCATTGGGATTCATGCACACGCCTTCCACATCTGTGAGAAAGGCAAGTTTTTCAGCACGAATAGCACCGGCAATGGCGCATGCGGCATCATCTGCATTGATATTATAGGAATTTCCCTCATCATCCATACCGATTGGTGCGATAATGGGGATATAATCATTTTCCAACAGGGTGTCGATGATTTCTGTATTCACTTTATCAATGTCGCCTACAAAGCCGATATCCTTACCGTTTGGCATTTTTTTCTCCACATGGAGCATACCGCCATCCTTACCGCAGATACCTATTGCTTTTACTCCGATGTGTTCTATCATCTGTACCAGATTTTTATTTACTTTATTTAGTACCATTTCCGCGATTTCCATGGTATCTTTGTCGGTGACACGGAAACCGTCCACAAATTCTGTATCCTTGCCCACCTTATCTATCCACTTGCTGATTTCCTTGCCGCCACCATGAACGATAATCGGCTGCATACCAACCAATTTCAGGAGTGCCACATCTTTGATCACACTCTCTTCCAATTTGCGGTCTAACATAGCACTGCCACCGTATTTCACAACCACTATTTTAGAATTGAAATCACGTATATACGGAAGTGCCTCTATCAATGTTTCCGCTTTCACGGTAATGGTATCCAAAAATTTCTGTTGTTCTTCGCTGCTCATAACATCCTCCATTTTTTTATTAGTCCTTACGGGAACATAGGGACAATCTGTAATCCCATATTTTCCGGTAATCCAAACATCAGATTCATATTTTGCACTGCCTGTCCCGCAGCTCCTTTTACTACATTATCAATGGCACCCATCATCACAATTCTGCCGGTGCGTTCGTCAATCTTGAAATTTACATCCGCAAAATTACTGCCCTCAACCCATCGTGTCTCCGGGAATACATCCTGAGCCAGTACGCGGACAAAGTACTCCTCTTTATAATAGGAATCGTATACTTCTTTCACTTCCTCATAGCTCATCTTTCGTTTCAGTGTAGCGTATGAGGTGGCTAGAATACCGCGATTCATCGGAACCAGATGCGGTGTGAAATTAATCAAGACATCTTCTCCGGAAATGTAAGAAAGCTGATCCTCTATTTCCGGTGTGTGGCGGTGAACCGTAACGCCATAAGGCTTGATGCTCTCATTGACTTCACAGAACAAATTAGCCACCTTCGCACCACGTCCTGCTCCGGATGTACCGGACTTCGCATCAATGATAATACTGTTCATATCAATAAGTCCCTCTTTCGCCATGGGATAAATGGACAGTGTGGAACAAGTCGGAAAACATCCCGGATTGGCAATCAGTCGGGCTTTTTTTACATCCTTTCGGTTTACTTCGCAAAGTCCATATACCGCTTCTTCCACAAATTTCGGGCTTTCATGGGTGATGCCATACCACTTTTCATATTTCGCTACATCTTTAATGCGGAAGTCGGCGCTCAAGTCGATAATCTTTGTCTTTGATAAAATTTCCTCATTAACCAGCGAGGCACAAAGTCCCTGAGGTGTGGCGGTAAAAATAACATCCGCTTTCTCCGCCAATTCATCCATATTCTCGCCCATGCACCGTTCATCCACGAGATTTACCATATTTCCAAACACACTGCTGTACGCTTCATCCACATAGGAGCGGGAACCGTACCAGACAATCTCAGCCTCCGGATGCTGTAACAAAAGTCGTACTAACTCCTGCCCTGCGTAACCGGTGGAGCCGATAATACCAACCTGAACCATATTATACCTCTTTTCTAAAATCCAAAAATGTATATTTATTCATTCTACATGAGTAGATTTTTTGATTGTTTATTTTTAAAAAATCTCTCACTGGAAAGATATTATACGGCATTTGATTTGTTTTTGCAATAGCAGAATCATCTTTTTATATCGTTTATCATTTTTTATGTTGAATCTGCTATTGAATAAATATACAAAATACTGTATATTTATAAAGTGCTCTATAATATATCATATACACTGCGCAAGGTTTCTGCGCATATTGAGAACGAAGTTCTCACA
>JAFLTA010000061.1 GCA_022510685.1 Lachnospiraceae bacterium
GAGCGCCACCTTGCCAAGGTGGAGGTAGCGAGTTCGAGCCTCGTAATCCGCTCCAGCAGTTTGTTTGGCATAATTCAGGTTTATCCCGAATAAGCTGTACCAGCCCTTGCAATCGTGGGGGCAGAGCTTTTCGTTTTTGTGAACAAAAGTTGCGTATTCACAAAAGCGAAAAACGGCGCTATAGCCAAGTGGTAAGGCAAGGGTCTGCAACACCCTGATCCCCGGTTCAAATCCGGGTGGCGCCTCCAAATAGTTATTAGGGATTAGGGAATAGAGAATAGTTTGGTTCAGTTCAGAGCAGTTGCTCCAAATTGCATAACTAATCCCTATTGCCTAATCCCTAAATACTATACGCAGTTGTCCAATACCAAAACAACTAATCTCTATTTACTATTCTTTAACTACTATAACTACTATCGGGGCATTAGCGCAGCTGGGAGCGCACAACACTGGCAGTGTTGGGGTCACGGGTTCGAATCCCGTATGCTCCACCAATTTCTTGGCTCTCAAATGGCTTTGTAAAGCCGTTTGAGGGTTTTTGTTTTTGTCCAAAAAAGGCTTTATCCGCTACTTATCCGCTATTGGGGATTTCGTAGCGGACAAGGCTCTTTTACTCGTCCTTTTGGGTGAGGAAACTGAAGGCGTTGTCCATGGCTTTCGCCACCTTCGCCTGTGCGTTTTGGAACATATGGCTATAGATGTTAAGGGTGGTGCCGCTGTTGCTGTGTCCTAATGCGCCGGAGACTGTGGTTACGTCAAGTCCTGCTGAAATCAGGGCTGAGGCTGCGAAGTGACGAAAACTGTGGATACCGTGGAATGGCAGGCTGTTTTCCTCGCAGAAATTCATCAGCCACTTGTAGGGCGTGTGGTTGCCCATTCCCTCTCCGTTCCATTTGGTGAAAATACGGTCGGTATCTACCCACTTGCTGCCTATGCGTAGGGCTTCGTTGTTCTGTTCTTCCTTCAGCTGTTTAAGCAAGTCCATTATGAAGGGGGAGATTTTCAGGGTGCGCTGGGAGCGCTTGGTTTTGGTGGTGTCGGTGTAGGTGCCACGCTCAGAGGTGTAGTTCGAGGTGCGACGGACGCTTATTACGCCATTCTCGAAGTCTACGTCCTTCCATTCTAAGCCTAACATCTCGCTGCGGCGAAATCCGCTGTACGCTATCAGGTAGAAAAATACCCTGTACTTCAGCGGCTCGTCCATCAGCTTTGTAAGCAAAACCTCCATTTCCTCCTGGGAGTAGATTTGCTTTTCCTTGGTCTCGCCTTTGGGAATGGTCACCTTTGAGCAGGGGTTGTCCGCAACAAGTCCCATCTTGACCGCATATGTAAATATGCTTGATACAAGGCTCAGGTTGTGCTTGATGGTTTTGGGGGCAAGGGGCTTCCCTGTTTTCTCGTTGGCGCCTTCCCTTGCAAGAGAATTGACAAAGGCTTGGAGCTGGCGTGGGGTTATCTTGTCGATTCTCAGGTGACCGATTGCGGCGTAGACCCTGCGTTTGAGCTGTTTCAAGCGGGAGTAGGTGGTGCTGCGGAGGTTTAGCTTTGCGTATTCCTCGAACCACTCCTCTGCAAGCTCCTCAAACTTTAACATGGAGGTCTTGAAACCACGGTTGCAGGCTTCCTCAAAAAGTACTATCTGGCGGGGCAGTTCCTTTTGGATCTGCTTTTCGGTCATGCCGTCCGGAGGTTTCCACGTCATGGAATATTCCTTGTGGTTGCCCTTTGAGTCATAGCCTGCGGAATGTCTTATCTGGTAGGAATCGCCTACCTTTCTGTAGTATGCCATAAGATTCTCCTTTTGGTGATGTAAATTTATGACATACCTCTGTACGTCATAAATATTACCATGTGGGCGGGTTGATGTCAAGGGTGAGATAGACTTGAAGCTTGGGACAGCGGGAATGCTGTTCCAAGCTTCATCATCTCATGGGCTTCAGCTTGCTATTTTAAGGTAGTCAAGCAGAGCCGCCTTGGGGATCAGGATCTTGCCGCCCTTCTCCCCTACTCTTACGTAAGGGATTTTATCCTGGGCTACGAGCTTACGGATTGCGTAGGTTGACAAGCCGCAGACGGTCTCTGCACATTCCTTGACGGTGAGCATTTCGACCCTCATTGGCTCTGTGGTGTCCTGTTTTGGGGGGTCATCTGCTACGAGTGCGGCTTTGAGGTTGTCGAGTAGGTTTATGATCTTTTCGGTTTCAGTCATGGTCTTCCTCCTGAATTTACTTTCCTGCGCAGGTGTGTTAAATCTGCGCTCCACATTAATTTGATCATATTTGGTATTTGTTTCACTATTTTTCCTCCTTCAGGAGAAGAATATATAATCACATTTTTCAGCCATACGGTATGGCTATTCACATTATCGAGAGCGATCCCGCTCTACCTCACGATTGATCTCACGTTCTTTTTCCAGCTGACGTTTGCGATCCATATTACGCTTTCTGATCTCACGCTTTCTGTCACCGGAACGGGTACGTTCACCACGCTTCTCCCGTTGCCAATCAATCCGACTGATGTGGATTGTAGGCTCCCTATCTCTTATGCCCTGTACTTCAAGGCTCTCATGGCTGACCCTTATGTCCAGCCCATTTCTCTCGTATGCTCGATTCTGTGCTAATGCCCAATGTTTACGCCATTTGACAATGTAATCACGTTTATCATGTTCTCGATCTTTCTTCTTACTGAATCCATCACTATCAACTGTCCGTGTTGGTACAATAATATGTACATGGGGGTTATTCCGTGTCGGATCATCAACATTCCTGCCTTCATGAATGGCAACGATGGCACATAGACCGTGCTCTACAAAGTTATTTATCACAAATTCACTGACTATATTTATCTGCTCTCTCAGGGGCAGCTCATTGGGGAGAGAACACTTAAATTCTCTCGCAGTGCGGGCATCGCAGCGTTTCTCAGCTTTTTCGATGCTGTCACAGAGATTTTGAAGGTCGTAAAACTCAGGTGGAGCATTAGCGGGCCGATATATTCTGTTGAACATCACATCATCTCGTTTTCTGTAATATGTCTCATGCTTGTAATTGTCACGGAGACGTTCCCCGCTGATGTAATTAGCACGCTTGGTCACGGAATGACCCTTGCCTCTACTTATAGGTGCCACTTCGAAGATGGTAGTTTGCCAAAAAATCATCCCCTTTTCCAATCTGAATTTCTGCACGTCCACTTACACATTACCTCCTTCCTCGCCATATACTGTCATCATTTGCCTTGCTTTTTCTTTCAAGTCATCCATCAAATCTGCGTTAGAGGACAGCAGCAACATGATGTTCTCAACCAAAGCAAAACGCTCTTCGTTTTCCTCAGCAGTTCCAGGCTCCAATTCCATGACTTCAGGGAAATGTTTGCACATAATCTCCCCAAGTATGAAATTGCGCCGTTGGTTTGCCTTCTCCTTTTCTTGGCGTTCTGCCCGTTGTGCGGCTCTTTGTTGGTGCTGTGCCTCATTGACACGACTGTTGGCATTTTCGGTTCGCTCTTCCATTGTTAGTACTGTCACCTCCTCGTTTTTGTAACAAATATCTTTTGGTGCTTTCGCTTGTTCATCATACTTAGGATAAGCCTTGGCTTGGAGCTTGGTGACTCCTTGCTTTGTTTCTGATGAGTTTGTTGAAATTTTTACCGATGTTACCTGTAATTTCACTCTACTTGTGGTCGGATTATTGTTTTCAACGGTGGTCATGTTGTCAGGGTTGATTTTACCCACCCTAAAAAATCCATCGGGTGTCAATACAGCCACATCCTTTAGCAAGGCAAGATCGTGCGGTGGAATGTGATGTTCACGGCTTTCGCTGGTTTGGGTAGAAGACCCTGTCTCATCCAAACATTCATCGTAGTGATAGCTGTGACTCTCTTTTTTCACCACATGAGTACCAATCAAATCTGAAAGATACTTCTGTGTTTCTGCATCGTTCGCTCTTAATATGGCTTTATACTGGCAATTGTCAAGTATAACTTTACTTTCCTCTTTGCCGTAAATCATATTAAGTTGAGCAATACTCTGTAGCATGAGACATAAATTCACCTTTTTGCTTCGCAATGTAGACAGAGCGGAAACAAGATGTTTCAGTTTACCAAACCTCGCTACCTCATCCATCAGAATAAGCGTTGGCTGGATTGAGGCTCCTGCCTCACTGTGTTTTTCCGCTCTGCGCTCTAAGTAACGGATAAGCTGTGTATACATTAGGTTTATTGCTGCGCTGTACTGTTCCATTCTGTACTCCGGAACACGAATAAAAATATTGTAATGTTCCAGGTCGTTCCATGTAAAGCACTTTGCACCCTCTCGCTCTCCTCGGAATGCATGCCCGATGTAGCGATCTGTTACAAGCGGAATAAGCTTATTGTGCAGTCCCCTATCCACATTGGCTAAAGTCTCTTCTTTCATCTTACTCATGTCACCGAGAAAAGATCGTTCCTCATAGCCACCGTTTTCTACTATTTCCGCACACAGTGACGAGGCTGAAGAAGATAATATAGTACACATAATTTCGCTGAAACTTAAACCTAATTTAAAATAGTAAAGAATTGCTGCAGCAAGCAAAGCCCGTTCTGCGTCTTCCCAAAATGGTTCTTTGGCATTCTGGTCGTGAGGAATGATTGAGTAAGTCATTTCCCAAACATTACTGATCAGATTAGCCTGATCATCATGTATTAAAAGCGCTAAGGGGTCGTAACTTGGGCTGCACGGGTCTAACAGATCAAAAATAATATGCGGTCGGTCTCTCCCGTGCTTATAATTCTTAGCATATTCCTCAGACAGCTCTCCCTTGATGTCGGTTACGCACAACGGACCTGTCCACCTTTTGAGTGTAGGTTTAGCTATGTTGTAGCTTTTGCCGCTGCCGTTGCCGCCAATGACTGCAATGTTTCCCTCGTAGCCCTGTGGCATACCGATTAGAATATCTTTCCAGTCGTCTGGAGGAACGCCAAAAACTAATCCGGGCGTTGATAAGCCAAGCACATAGTTTGGTGGGATTCCTCCAGTATTGGGTGGTCGTGGTGGGCTATTTGAAATATCATCAGTGTCTTCAAAATCTATCTTTGAAGCATCATAGTCGTCGTCACCCACCCAGATTTGATATTTTTCCTTCTTTTTGGGCAATACTTTCTGCCTCCTTTCATGGCAATTTCGAGCGAAATATAGATTTTCCTGACGTTATCATTTTTCGGCAAGATTTTTATATTAGTCTTACCTCTTGATTTGTCGGGAAAAATATAGTAGAATAATTAAAGGATACTTGAATTAAATGTTGTACGTTAGCTGCCAGAGGACAGGTTATAGCACTCATTTAAGAGTACGAAACAAAATCTTGTTCGCACTAAAGTAACCTCAATGCCGATTATAAAGTTCCCTCAATCAAATTTGCAGATTTTTTTGATTGTGGAACGTTGCCGACAAATTTCTAAATTTTCTACTAAGGTGATTTTAGCACAACTTTTTTCATTTGTCAATAAGAAAATGAAAAAATTTAATATTTGCAAAAAATTTTTAGAAAATCGGTTATAACTGAAAATAGCGGCTATTGGATGAGGAGGAACCGTGTATGAGTATTTTACTGGTTAAGGGCGAGGCATATGAGTACAACAATAAAGAAGAAAAAGTATTGTTTTCAGAAGATGGGACGCATAAGTATTTATTCAACTTTATTTCTGCAAATATAACCCCTGTTTTGGGCTTGTTTGAGCAGTATTTTTCAGCCAGAATAGATATGGAAACCTTTGATCCGATCTCAGGCAATAAGGGTGGCAGCAAGTTGACTAAAATAAAGAATTTCTTGGAATCCGTTCACCCGTATTATAAGTACAGATTTGATCCTGCTATTTTCAATACCATTGGCGAATATTTCAATGATATGTTGATTTACTCGAAGTATTCTTGCCATAATTCAGCAATCCCTCAGGAAATGACTAAAGAATGGTATATGGAAAGATTTTGGGCGTTAATGCCAAATAAAATGCCGCCCGATGGAAATGAAAAAGGTCCCGACGATTTCTTCGTTGAGTACCAGAAAAGAGCTGAAAAGTGGAATGTCCCTGATGATACATGGGAGGTCTTATTAAGCGATATTCCGAATCGGCAACCTGTCCCTTTTTCCTTTGAAATTCGTATGCAAAACGAAATTGCAAACATGCTCTATTTTATTTTAGATATTGATGCAAAGGATGTGAATGTGCTTTCCGTCCAGCAACGTATGTGGTTATACGAAAATATATCCGGTACTGGGTTAAGTGTCGCTGAAAAACTGCCCTCGTGTGAGCAGACTTTATTTTCCGATATGGAGAACAATCATCACAAAGAAGAAATTCAAAAGTTAAAGGAAAGATTTAAAAAACTAAATTATTCTTTATATGGTAGAAATGTTGTGCGTAACGGAGTTTCTGAAAAACTACAGGAAGAGATTGCTTCCGCTGTAAGCCTTGCTAAAGCAATCAATCCGTCGGAAATATCCGAAAAATATGAGATTACTGATTTGCGGCAGTTGCTTTTAATTGAAATTCTGCACATGATCCAAAATAACACAATGATTCGGGTATGCAAAAATTGTGGCAAATACTTTGTTGTAACCAACCGTAATTTTTTGTATTGTGACGGATTTGACGATTCAGGACATAAGTGTTCCGACGTTGGTTCTAATAATACATTCAAGAAAAAGATGGCTGCCGATGAAGCTTATACAATATACAGCCGTGCTTACAAAGCCCGTTATGCACGTCAGCAAAGAGGTAAAATGAGCAGGGGCGAGTTTATTGAATGGAATAATGAGGCGATGGAAAAGCGAGATAAGGTCAGAGCTGGAGAGTATGATTTGGAAGAGTTCAGGGAATGGCTTAAAAAATAGATAAAAATTGTGGTGTTTATAGGTGGTACTTACCACCTATAAACACCATTTTTTTGAAATATTTTGTTAATGTAAATCTGTATAAGTGTATATACGAGCGTCGCTATCTGTATAATTTCTACATTTATATCATCTTATTTTTATATCTAACCATAGGCAACTTATCGTAATACACAAACCGTTTATCATCATACACAGTTATATTAAAATTGCGTACTGTTATAACTATATCCATAATGTGAAATGTATTATTTCTTATTACATTCTTTTATTATTATGTTCATTGCGGAAGGAGGGATAAAATTGAAATCATCGCTGGGTTTTCACACTATGGAGCTATCACTGCAACTATCCAAGCAACACTCCTTTACCCTTGTACAGGATTTCACCGAGTACAGTCGAAAAAAAGAAAAACTCAAGATATATCCAGATGAAGGCAGTACTAAAATAACTTTTCGTAATTGCGACAGAGGCATACATTGGCGTATTACTCCAAAAGGGAACTACAGTGATAGCACGGATATTCTGTATGTAAAAATCAATCCGAAGATCTTAGGTGGTGATATTGACTACATTACCGCCGCCACTTACTATGATATGAGTGTTGCTATACCTAACTTTGACTGTATTTCAAAGGAAATATCTCCAATATTACAGACGTTCAACTGCTATACGTTGAGCCGGATAGATTACTGTATAAATTTTTGCATAGATGAGCTTGTACCTCACTGTACACCTCAACAAATAATGAACCTGATAAAGAGATCTAACATACCGTCCAACTATGAGGAGTGGAAGAAATACGATTCTGTTGCCCATAGAACAAAGGATGTGAAAAGCAGTTTCTATTTGATGAACAGAGCTGCGGACATAAACGCCTATCTGAAATATGATGAACTGCTTGATCGGATACAAAAAGGATACCCACCTATTCCCGAACAGATGTTAGAGGATTCAAAATCCATCATCAGATTCGAGGTGCAGTGCAAGCGAAGGAAAAAATATGACATTATAGAGCATCTTGGGATAAAAGATAACGGTGAAATCAATAAGTACAGACATCTGCTGCAACCACAGGTATGTGAAGAAGTCATCAGCCGGTACTTTTCTGAAACAGTCGGTTGCGGTGATTGGTACTCATTTGCGAAGTCAGTCGAGAAGATAGATTCTTATAATTTCAACATCCAGAAAAGGAATAGGTTAGTTGAGGCACTGCGTATTGTAAGCAGTTGCAGGAGCGTACATAAAGCAAAAGAATCACGTTCTAAAGATGATGTCGATTCATTCACCCGCACGTTGAAGGAACTATCCGCTCTTGGTATCAACCCAGTCACTATACCCCAAACTTGGGGAATAAAACAAATACCTAACCTCTTGGCGGAATATAATTTCAGAGAATATGATATTGACAAGTTGAACATTTTCGACTAAAACAGCACTACATCCGAGATTAGCCGATGTTTATATTTAGGTGGTCATCAAAAAACAACCGACGGATTATGCGTCTGTCGGTTGTGCCATATTACGTCTGGCAATATCTTCAATAAGCCTTTCTTTTATGATTATGAATCTCCTTCCTGCTGGTTCCTTTTCATAGAGATAATGATAGCCTCCGCTGTCTCTTTCAGCAGAATTTCAATATCATCATAGGTATACAGCTCACTGCTGGAAAGCCACTCGCAGTACAGTTCATGAAGGGTGTTGTTTACTGACAACAAGGCAGTATATTGTTCCTTTGTCAGACAGGGAGGTTCATTTTCAATATATTCTGTAATATTCTGCTTCCATACGATTTCATAGGCAGCCTTGATTATGTAGTCAGGGTCTTGCATTTGCATAGCCTTAATAAAGGCATCATGTTCTCTCATAACCTTTTCATATAGGTCGCACGCCAAATTACCAATCTCGTACTCCGCATAGAGCTTTTCAAGATGCTCGTCTGTCAGCTCGGTAATCTTCTTGTCTGTTACGTCCTTAACATAGTAGGCAAAATCATAGTCGTATTCCTCTCGCATAAATCCCCTCCTTTCACAGATTTCTGTAAAGTGTTGACTTCTTAATCCCTGTCAACTCCTCTATTTCCTTAATAGTGTATTGCTGAGTGTTGTATAGCTTAACTGCCTTTTTCACAGCTTCAGCATTGGCTTTAGGTCTACCACCCCTACGTCCCCTCGACCTTGCAGAACGCAGTCCCTCTCTTGTACGGTCGGCTATAACATCTCGCTCAAACTGGGCTATAGCAGACATGAGAGTAAATAGTAACTTTCCTGTGGAGCTGTCAGTATCAATGGATTCTTTTAACGAGACCAGTCTCACACCCTTGCACTTAAATAGCTCCGTCAACTCTATCAAGTCCTTTGTACTCCTGCCCAGTCTCGACAAGGATTCGATAACCACAGTATCGCCCTCGGATATACGGTCAAGCAACTTGGTCAACTCAGGTCTATCCCTTTTTGTTCCCGTCATCTTCTCGTTATAGATAACATCAACCCCGTATTTCCTCAGAGCGTCAAGCTGTCTGTCCAGATTTTGAGCCTCGGTGGATACCCTCGCATAGCCGAATATATAATTTTTCATAAAGCCTCCTTTTTTCCCAATAACGTATGGGAAACGGCACTTTGATTTTGGAACGAGTTTTGAAACAAAATCCCCCTTAAAATCCTGCGTTTTAAGGGGGTAATTTTGTTCCGTGAAATCAGTCCCATAAACGAACGTTTTTGGCACGCCGCTCTAATCGGGTAGGTTCTCCACGCTAACAATCCCGTATACATCATCAACGTAATAGCTGACAGTGTAATAATTGAATATCGCCGTGCAGAAGATGCCATTGTATTTAGCAAGGTATATGTTGTTCCCGATCTGTCTGATGATCTCGGCGTCACCCAATACGTGTCTGTTGTTCTCTTTATCTTGCAGGCTGTGAATATACGCTTTAACCTTCATATCAGCTTGCCACCGCTATTTCCGAAGTGACAGCCGCCGCATTGACAATATCCATGAACTGTCGTGCGTAACTCTTAGCCTGTTCTGCCTCCTCCTCGCTCAGCTCCCTCACAGCCTCAAAGTTAAACATAGCATAGGGTTTGCCGCCCTTACTGGTTGCTTTCTCTAAGGTGATTTTAGTAACCACGCTGCTGATAGGCGTGAGGCTGCTGAGAAGGCGTGTAGCATATTTGAGGAAACGGGACTTGCTTGTAACAGGTATACGAACAAGGATAGGGATAATGCTGTCGGGGCGCAGCAGGAACAGGAGTACAGATTCCTTGCAGGCTTTAGCATTGCTGTCACCGTTCTTTGAACCAAAATCGTTGTACTGGCAGTGAGCACAGGCTTTACCATCGTGGGAAATGATACTGTTCTCGCTCATGCAAATGGGCGGTGTTCCCTCAACAGGGTCAGGCGTATCCCAGTAAGCTCTGGGTGTGGTATAGTCCAAGATGATACCTGTCAGCTCCTTTTCGGCTTCATCTCCTGCAAGCCCAGGAACCGAGAACACAGTAGCACCACCAGAGGGCGACTTGACGATATCGAACAGGTCGAAGGACAGGGGCTGGTTTTTCAGATTTGAGCGAATGATTTCCAGTGCATTGCTTGTTAAGGCGAGATAGTTAGAATTGGTTGGCGACAGGGAAGTATCAGGCTTCTTGATTTCGATAACCTTGTCCTCTAAACGGGTTTTCAGTTTTGTAGTATCCATTTTTTACCTCCAAAGTTATACCGCCGCTTTTACAGAGAAGCGGCGATAAGATGTTTTGTTTACGTATTTTTGATAGAGCGTTGGGTGTTCTGCTTTCAGGGTTTTGCTGTCCAGCCGCTCTTGGGTCACACTTTTCCAAGTGATTATCCTACTCCCTGATGTTCCTGCCTCGTTGTCGCCCAGCATTTCTTTAAGCAAATTTTCAGCTTTCTGCTTCTTTTCAGTGACAGTCTCCAATTGCTCGCAGGCTTCATCGTATTGTGCGAGCAGGTCTAAGGCAGTATCGGGCAGCGTAATACGGGATTGCGGTGTGCTGTTAGGAAACCTTTCAGCAAGGAATTTCGCTGAAGCATCGGAACCGTCCAGCAGAGGTGGTATTCTGCTTTGTACGTGATCCCAAAAGTCCGTTTCTAACTTGATAAGCATAGCTATCAGTTCCTCGTCCCGCTCTACGAATTTCCACCTAAATGTATTGCCGCCGATAAGGACAGCGATGTATGCCCCTTTGTACCCCGTGACAGCCATGTAGTGCTGAAGCTGAAGCATATACTCGTCGGGAATGGCGTTATCCCACTCACCCGCTTTGTATGCCGAGGCGGTCTTTGCCTCAAATATACAGGTTCCGTAATCGGGATGTTCGCACACGCCGTCCAAGTTTGCAAGCATAAAGGGATATTCCTCGCTCCTGAGAAGCTGATTTACAACCTGACCTCAATGCCAGTGCGCTTAGTAAACTCCGTCCTGACAAGAGCTTCCAACCGTGTCCCCCAGTATGCTGCCTCACCAGCCTCCTGATACGATAACTGGTCTGTCTTTTCCAGCCACAGCTCCACAGGGGATTTGCAACGGCTGATACCACAGACTACGGAAGCGTCAGAGCCGCCTATACCCTGTTTCCTGTATTCAAGCCAATCCTCATAAGGAATATCTGCGGTGGATGTTAAGATTTGCGCTGCCATAATGTAACCTTCCTTTCTTGATAAATCAGGCTGAAACTCCCGCCATACAAAGCTCTACCGCTTTGTCCATTATTGCGTGACCTTCCATAATACGTCCCCAGTTATTCGCCTCATAGTTCTTGGTGTTCTTGTGGGGCATGGAGTGGGTTACAAGATCACTTGCAGCGTTGATAGCACCCCAGGCAGTGCCTCTGAAACGCTTGATGTCGGGTGCAAAATAGCATACCATAAATTCATTGCGGCACTTTTCGGCTGTCGCTCTTTCACGGTCGGTTGCGTTGTCGGTGATGGGGAACAGCTCTTCGAGGATATTCTTAATATCAGCATCATAGAGCCTTGTGTTAGCGGCACGGTCTGCGTACACAGCAAGCTTTGTCATATACTCGTCAGCCATGAACAGACAGTCCCTCGCCTCGTCCAGCCTTTCACGGATATTCTCTGTATGGCGCATTGACCAAACTCGCTTTGCTGATTTGAGCGCAAGATTCAGGGTATTGTTGCAGACCACTCTGATGGGGGTCATGCAGACCTTGAGACCGCCGCAGCCATCGTGAGAATTGGTAAAGCACAGATACGGCTCTACCTTATCACCTGCAACCTTGAACTCCGACATCTTAGCCAACAGCCAGATCTGACGACCCTCTTTGAGTGACCCTGCGGTTTCGTAGCGGACATCTCCGCCGATGAGGTCATCGGTGAAGTTGAAGGCATCTACGTTTTGGACTACCTTATAGCGGTCACCTACGATACCCAGAACGCTGCCGTCCTTGTCACGGACATTGGCTTTGTAGCCCTTAACAATACCTCCACGAGCATTGTACACAGGCTCCTGTCTTACTGTCCAGTCCAGCCCTGCAAAACGCAGAGCATCGGAGCTGGTGGTAGCCTCGGTCACCATCGTACCGAGACCGTGCCAGGGCTTTTCCCTGACATACATCATTGTTTCTACATTTGC
>JAFLTA010000062.1:0-5429 GCA_022510685.1 Lachnospiraceae bacterium
GCTAGTTGTAGGTTCGATTCCTACTGGGAGTACTCGCGAATAATGAAGCAATGCACCACCCCTATAAAACGATTGCAGATGTGGCAATTTCTTTCTACATCTTCTTGATATAAGTAGTCTCATCCTCTCCAAAGATAAAATCAATAAAGGGCTTGATCTCGCCGGAATCCGTAAACCCAAATGATTCATGTAGTTGGATAGACGGATGATTATTTTTCTCAATATATGAGTAAATAAATTCTCCGCCGCTTGATATTGAAGAAATAAGTTCTAATCCTTTGCTTATCATTCTGCTCGCGATTTTCTGCCTGCGAAATTCGGACACTACTACTAAATCGCCTATATACCAGTTAAGCGGATTACTATTATTTTGAATATAATTCGCCCTGCCCACAGGACGATTATCCTTGAAAGCAACGATAGTAAACCATTTGGTATCAATTCCCCCCGGAATACCGGAATATTTTAAAAATCCCAATAACTCAGCCGGATTGTCACTTTTGCAATGATTCATCTCATAGAGGGCAATATGCAGCCAGTCAGGTTTAGGTTTGTTTCTATCATACATTTCTAATCTAATGCTCATTAAGTTCCTCCTAAATAAATAAAAAAGTGTTCCCGAAAAATCGAAAACACTAAGATTTATCATTCTATAACGATTCAAAATGATTTCAAAAAGAAAGTATATGTGAATGATAGATGTATCCGATTTTTCTGTTATAAATATCCATATTATTCACCTACCTTTCATCAACTACATTTTTAACAGATAATCATGCAGATATCAAGTAAAAACGATGTACTCCACTCATTTGTAATATTTTTGGGGCAAAAGACTCATAGACTTTTTCACGTATTCGGGGTATAATATACGCAAGAAAATCCGGTTTTGGATAAATACCAGGAGGCACGCTTATGAATGAATTGAAAAAAAAGATAAACTATACAGTTGCCTGTGTAAATGAGTTTGCAGACAGATATCAACTGTCTTCCAAAGAAGCTTTTGTTTATTTATATAATCATAAGGGAATAGAGTTTTTAAAGGAAAATTACGATATAGAACATACGTTGAGCTTTAATGATGCGGTCGAGGACTTGACGATTATATGCAGAAATAATGGAGGAGAATATTGATGCTTTTATACCATGGAAGCAATACAGACATTAAAGTTATTGATCTTGCAATGTGCAGACCATATAAAGACTTTGGCAGAGGCTTTTATCTTACTGTCAGGAAAGATCAGGCGAAGAAAATGGCAATAAGGGTTGCAAAGCTGTATGGTGGTTTGCCAGTACTTAATGTGTTTGAGATTGATGATTCATTTATGGATTTCAATGACTTGTGTATAAAAGATTTCGGAATCGAGACATCGGAAGAATGGGCTAAATTTATCATGAATAACCGTAATAGAAAGTACTATGATTTTTCCAATCCGGAATGTAATTTTGACAATAAGTACGATGTAGTAATAGGACCGATTGCTAATGACGATATGGCCGTTCTTTTCAGACAATATGAAAACGGTGCAATCACATTTGAAAATATGATAAAGGGAATGATATACAAGGAGACCACAAATCAGTATTCATTCCATACGGAAAAAGCAATTTCTTTATTAAAGAAAGTAGGCGTGTGACTATGATAAAAAAGAAGCAGATGATTGAATACATGATTCAGGATTTAGTTGAGATCATTGTCGAAGTTCAGAAAATAGAATATGATGCTGCAATGGCATTGCTATATGCTTCATCCATCTATGACAAGATATCAGATATGGAGACAGGACTTTACAGAGAAAGCCCTGCCTATGTATATGGATTATTACAGGATGAAATAAACTTTGGAAAGATTGTTCAGGCAGAACTATAAATCTGGAAAGTAGGTGGTGATATGTTAGCATTGAAAGAAAGAATGGACAACATAAAAGATACACCCGCAAGAAAAGAACTACAAGCAGTTCTTTAGCATAGCGTTTTTCAATTTTTCCTCTTTCCATTTTAGGAAAATTGTGGTATTATAATTATAACTATATAAAAAGAGTTTTTGTTCTCAAAGAAAGGAGGGAGACGGAATGAGCAGTATTTCAGGAGTATCAGGCGTTAATCCTTATGGCAGCAGTCTGGAAAGCCAAATTGCCAGCGGCAGTAAGTTGCAGAGCGCAGCAGATGGTGCTGCAGAGATGGCAATCGCCGAGAAAGAGAATGCTCAGATAAACGGTCTCGATCAAGGTCGCCGGAATGCAGAGGATGGAAAATCCCTTTTGAACGTGGCAGATGGGGCGATGAGTGGTATTGCAGATAACCTGCAGAGAATACGCGAACTTGCCATTCAGGCATCAAATTCTGCTATTTTGTCCGATGAAGACCTTCAGTCGATTCAGTATGAGATTGACCAGCTTAAGCAGGGAATCTCAGATATTGCCAACAACACGGAGTTTAATAAGAAAAAACTTTTGGACGGTTCCTATGGGGATGGTTATATCCAATCCGGAGCGAATGCCGGTCAAGGACTTACATTGAATATCGGAGCTGCCACATTGGAATCACTCGGTATTCAGGATTTCGATGTAACGGGAGATTTTTCTCTTCAGACGATTGACGATGCACTGGCAAAAGTATCTTCCAACCGCAGTATGATTGGTGCCCAGAGCAATGCCTTGGATTATACGATTGCCTATAATTCACAGGCGTCCATCAATCTCACATCTGCAGTGAGTAATCTTGAGGATGCGGATATTGCGAAAGTAGCATCTGAGCTGGACAAACAGAAGCTTTTGCAGTCCTATCAGATTATGTTGCAGAAAAAACAGCAGGAGCAGGAACAGGAGAAAGCTCGGTTTATTTAATAGGTAGAGAAAATTTTTGTGATATCTATAAAAAAAGGGTATCCCAAAAGTCATATGACTTGAGGGATACCCTTTTTTGTCAATCTCAAATAGGGGCTTGCTAACACCCTACTAATATAACCTCTCAATATTGGCAAAATCCGCACCTTTCGACAACTTCTGCATATCCTGTAGTAAGAAACGTAAGATAGGTATGACTATGTATATTACTCTTTTTATTATTATTTTTCTCGCTATCTTTTTTCTTCTCCTTTTTCATTTCCGAAAAAAGAGAATTATTAAAAAAGTCTGCTGTATGACCAGAGATGAAAAATGTCATTTTTTAAATGAACTGGTTCTGCCTCTTGGCTACTGCTATGACTGCTCTCAGGATGTGTTTAGCAGTACTCCGGATGCCTGGCAGAAAAAATATGGCTACGGCAGCATTTATGATCGGATGGCGCCTTTTTTTAATATGATTTTTGACTGTAAGCCCATTTATTTTGACTACGATAGAAAGACTTGGCTGATTGAGTTCTGGAAGGGGCAGTACGGTATTAATACCGGCAGTGAAATTGGTGTATACCATGCAGACCGTATCATTTCTCCATCGGAAAGAAGCACCACTATTTTTTCCGCAGTTGACGCAGAGGAATATCTGAATATTTCCATGGAACTTTTCCATAAGGGAACCTCACTGGGCACAAGGGAGAAATCCCACTGGTGGCTTACCATTTTCTCCATGGGACATTTTGCAAATCCGGAGGAATTATCCATGAAGATTTCCATACGCTTTCCTGATTTTGAAATGCGAAATGCCTTTATGGATGCCCTTTACCTCGCCGGCTATAATATGGACACTATGAATTTGAGTCTTTATTATACCGATGTTTCCTTTACCTTTGTTTCTTCCGGTACTTCCTGTCATTTGCCGAAAAAAATCTACCGCAGCTATGTGCAGTGGAAAAACAAAAGGTTTTGCCGGTTGTACGGTTTTGTAACCAGACCTTTTTTTAATACCTGTGATAAACTGCTTTATCTGTATTTCTATCTGCCATTCATTTTCCGTCGGATGCTTCGGCTAAAACGGTTCCATCGTCGGGAAATGAAAAGAAAATAATGTGGATGCACACTTTGGAATGGAGGTTTCTATGAGCTGTCAAAAACGTCTGGATAAATCTTTTAAAGATGTTCCTATTCTTCCCCTTTGTGCAGATTCCCGCTACGTTTTATTTAGCGACTGCCACCGGGGAAACGGAACCCATAATGATAATTTTCTCAAAAACCAGCATTTATACTTTGCCGCCCTGAGGCATTATTACCGGGAGGGCTTTACCTATATTGAGTTGGGAGACGGCGATGAGTTGTGGGAAAACCGTGACATGGAGCAAATTAAGGAACTCCACAGCAACGTCTTTTGGCAGCTTTCCCTTTTTTATAAGCAAAAACGTCTTTACATGCTTTACGGAAATCATGATATGGTAAAAAAATATCCTTCCTATTCCCGAAAAAAATATGCGGATTATGTATGCACCTCCAGCCAGAGCAGAGAACCTCTTTTCCCCGACATTCGTTTTTATTCCGGGATTATTCTGGAGGATAACTGTACTGGAAAGCGGCTGTATCTTACCCATGGGCATCAGGCTTCTCTGATGAATTCCACTCTGTGGCGGGTCAACTGTTTCCTCGTTCGGTACCTCTGGAAACCCTTAGAACAAATTGGTATCTTAGATCCTACCAGCGCTGCCAAAAATTACACGATAAAACAGCGCTCGGAAAAACGGCTTACCGCCTGGGCAAAGCAGCATAACCGGACGCTAATCACCGGACACACCCACCGCCCTATGGTCGAAAATGAAGAGCTTCATTATATCAACACCGGCAGTTGTGTCCACCCCCGGTGTATAACCTGCATCGAAATTTACAGACAAAATATTCACCTTGTCAAATGGTATATGGGAACGAGAGATAACGGAAATTTTTATTTAGAAAAAGAGGAGCTTGCCAAAACACCTTTATAACAAAAGAATTTCTTTTCTTGACAAATCTGCTTCTCTTCCCTATAATGGAGTTAATTTGACAAAGGCGTTGATAAGAATAAGTAGTAAGAAGGGAAACCAACAGAGAGTAACCGGTAGCTGAGAGGTGCAGGGGAAGCTTCTTATGAATACCTTTTTGAGCTGCACACCGAACACGAAATTATTGGAACTTATATGCTCATGTATGATTATCCGGTAATTATCAGTAGGCTGTGACGTAGGCAGGCGTTACTCTGCAACACTATCAAAATCAGCAGAATTTGTATTGCTGTCTGTGAGGTAGTGAACGAGGCAGGCAGTGGAAGCTGTCTGTAAATAAAGGTGGTAACACGAAGTATTGACTTTCGTCCTTTTCGGACGAAAGTCTTTTTGCGTGTAGGCAATGAGCCGTGCGTTGAATGAATAATCAATTTCCTGTGCTTGCACTGGGAAAATTGATTATTCACTTCAACATAGGGCGAAGCCCGCGACAGGGAAACGAAAATGCCACTGGTGGCATTTTCGTTTCCCTGTGCGCACGGCGTACTATTCGTTGTGCGCACGGCGTACTATTCGTTGTGCGCAC
>JAFLTA010000062.1:5529-12226 GCA_022510685.1 Lachnospiraceae bacterium
CTATTCGTTGTGCGCACGGCGTACTATTCGTTGTGCGCACGGCGTACTATTCGTTATGCGCACGGCGCATTACGGTAGGCGCACGGCGTATTGCTGTGGACGCACGGGTTGCTGCCGTGTGTAGCATATTGCGTCTCAACAAAGAAAGGAGAATATAGAAATGACCGTTTACGACGAACTAGTTGCCAGGGGTCTGATTGCCCAGGTAACCGACGAAGAAGAAATCAAGGAACTCATTAACACAGGGAAAGCCACGTTTTACATTGGCTTTGACCCCACAGCAGACAGCCTTCATGTAGGGCACTTTATGGCACTCTGCCTGATGAAGCGGCTTCAGATGGCAGGAAACAAACCGATTGCCCTTATTGGCGGTGGTACTGCCATGATTGGAGACCCTTCCGGGCGCACGGACATGCGGCAGATGATGACGAAAGAAACAATACAACACAACTGCGACTGCTTTAAAGAGCAGATGAGCAAATTTATTGACTTTTCCGAGGGAAAGGCACTGATGGTAAACAACGCCGACTGGCTGTTAGGACTGAACTACATTGAACTTTTACGAGAGGTCGGTGCACACTTCAGCGTCAACCGCATGTTGACAGCAGAGTGCTATAAACAGAGAATGGAAAAAGGATTGAGCTTTCTTGAATTTAACTACATGATTATGCAGAGCTATGACTTTATGGCGTTATTTGAAAAATATGGCTGTAACTTACAGTTTGGCGGCGATGACCAGTGGAGTAACATGTTAGGTGGTACGGAGCTGATCCGCCGGAAGCTGGGTAAGGACGCCTATGCCATGACCATTAATCTTCTCCTTAATTCGGAAGGAAAGAAAATGGGAAAAACCCAGAAGGGTGCTGTCTGGCTGGATCCGGCGAAGACAACACCATTTGAATTTTATCAGTACTGGAGAAATGTAGATGATGCGGATGTCATCAAATGTATTAAGATGCTTACCTTCCTCCCGCTCTCTGAAATTGAGGCAATGGAAAGCTGGGAAGGCAGCGAGCTGAATAAAGCAAAGGAAATTCTTGCCTTTGAGCTGACCAAGCTGGTTCACGGAGAAGAGGAAGCTAAAAAATCACAGGAATCCGCAAAAGCTCTGTTTTCCAGCGGAAACGCAGCGAATATGCCAACCTACGAAATAAAAGAGGAAGACCTTACCGATAACAGCATTGACATTTTAACCCTCTTATTTGTCTCCGGTCTTGTTCCTTCCAAATCGGAGGCCAGAAGAGCGGTTCAGCAGGGCGGTGTCAGCGTAGACGGAGAAAAGATTTCCGATATAAAAACCGCTTTTGAAAGGGAAGCCTTTGAAGGAGATGGAATTGTCCTGAAAAAGGGAAAGAAAAATTTCCGCAAGATAATTCTTTAAGACAATAAAAAAGGGCGGCTGAGAAATGCGCCCCTCTAAAAAACGTATAGCGTTTTGCTCCGCAAGGGAGAACTTTTTTATAAATGAAAATAACGACATCACCGGACAATGGATGGTGTCGTTATTTTTGTTTTTAGATACTACTCTACCGTTTCTACCTTAATCATATTAGTAGTTCCCGACTTTCCAATCGGTACACCGGATGTAATAACCGCCAAATCTCCTTCCTGCAAAAGTCCCTTCTTTTTCCCCCCATTAATTGCGTGGGAAAACAAATCAAAAACATCTGTTTTTTCCTCTAAAAGTACCGGTGCCACTCCCCAGGATAAATTTAACTGCCGGCAAACCCTTTTAGAAGTTGTGCCGCCAATAATCTGACAGGCCGGGCGATATCTTGAAATCATCCGGGCAGAACGTCCCGACTTCGTTACCGTAACGATGGCGGAGGCATTCAAGTCATATGCCGTCGTACAGGTGGCGTGGCAAACAGCATCGGTAACATCCGGATTAACCTGACGTCCTCTGGCAAAAAACCGTTTCCGGTAATCAATATCTTCCTCAGTCCGGTTGATAATCCGAATCATCGTCTCCAATGCTTCCACCGGAAATTTTCCTGCTGCCGTTTCACCGGAAAGCATAACGGCACTGGTTCCATCATAGACCGCATTCGCTACATCTGTCACCTCCGCCCGTGTCGGCCTTGGATTTTTCATCATGGAGTCTAACATCTGGGTGGCCGTAATTACCTGCCTTCCTGCCCGGTACACTTTCCCGATTATCATCTTCTGGACAACAGGAACCTCCTCCTCCGGCAATTCCACTCCCATATCTCCTCTGGCTATCATAATGCCGTCCGAAAGTTCAATTATCTCATCTATATTTTCAATTCCCTCACCATTTTCTATTTTTGCAATAATATTAATTCCATTGCCGCCATTTTCCTGAAGAAAGGCCCGCAACTGCCGGATATCCTCTCCGGAGCGCACGAAGGATGCCGCTACAAAATCAATATCGTTATTAATCCCAAACACTAAATCGTTTTTATCCTTCTCGCTGAGGTAAGGAATATTCAGATGCAGACCGGGAATGTTGACACCCTTGTGATTCGATATCACACCGTCATTTACAACCTGACAACGGATTGATTCCTCCGTAACCTCCTGCACGATCATCTCCACCAGACCATCATCAATAAGAATCCGGCTGCCGGGACCTACATCTTCTACAAGATTCGGATAAGAGATACTGGCATGCTCCTTATCCCCCAGCACGCTTTTGGCCGTCAGGGTAAATGTCTGCCCCCGCTCTAACTGCACCTTGTCATCAGCAAAATCTCCCAGACGGATTTCCGGTCCTTTGGTATCTAACAACATCGCTACCGGTCGCTGATATTTCCGGCGAACCTCCCGGAAGCTGTCCATCCGTTTCTGCTGCTCCTCGTGGGTTCCGTGAGAAAAATTAAATCTCGCCACATCCATTCCGTTTTTTATCAGTTGATCCAGTACTTTCACATCATCGGTTGCCGGTCCCAGAGTACATACAATCTTCGTTCTGCGCATACTAACCTCCATTCCAAAATGTTACACCAGCACAATGGCGTCATCGTGCTAACTTTTTATCTTTTAAAATACAAATTTCTGTCATTTCGTCCCCGTCTCAGTCTTCTTCTTGTCCTCTTATACCGGTTTCGTCTGCTTCGCTGTTCCTTTTGTGCCTGTATCCGCAGTATGATAAGAACCACCGCAGCTCCCGTCGCTAATACCAAAATCGTAATAATCGCTACCTTTTTCCACGGAAATGGCTCTTCATTTGCTTTTTCTACCGCAGCATCAAACCACTGGGACATATCAATACTGTCGCTGAGCATCGGCAACTGTTTTTCCGTATAATAAATATCTGATCCTCCCACCTTTTTATTATTATACGTGTACGTTACCGTCCCAATAACATTCCTGCCGTCTTTTCCTGTTTGTGGGGTGTCATAAAACTCTACTTTTCTCTGTGCCCTATTTAAGGATACTCCCTTCGGAAGAATTACCCCGGCATCTGCATCCAGAGAAAGGGAACTGGTTGACTGTTTATAGTAAGGGCTGAACTTCGTAAATAAATATTGATTGTTAATTTCATTTGTGGTGTTATCCTGAATCCCATAACGGGTATAATTTTCAAAACAATAATTTAACAGCTTTGTACTGTCCGTATATTCATTGGGCTCCATGGACGGGTGATTTGGCGCCTTCATAATAACAGAAACCAATGTCATTCCGTTCTTCTTTGCGTAAGTAACTAGCGTATAGCGGCACTTCAACGTGTAGCCCGTCTTTCCTCCTACACAATATTCATAGACGTATTGCGGATAGCTCGGATTTGCGTACAGCATACCATGGTGATTATACAGGGCATGTCCGGCCTTATTTTTGTTTGTTTTTGGTATATTGTACCGCTTTGTACCGACAATCTGGGCAAAGGTGGAATTTTTATAAGCAGCTCTGGCAATCAATGCCATATCATGAGCTGTCGTATAATGATTTTTCAGCCAGAGCCCGTTTGGGTTGGCAAAATGCGTTCCGGTACAGCCCAATTCCTTCGCTCTGCTATTCATCATCTTTGCATAATTTTTTACACTGCCGGCAATATGCTCCGCCACACCATTGCATGCCTCATTGGCAGACATCAAAAGAATGGCGTAAAGACTTTCCTCCATTGTCATTCTTTCCCCAACTTTAATCCCAATATTTGAGGCTCCGGATTCCAGATTCAGTACCGCACTGCCGGAATAGGTAACGGTCTCTGAAAGAGAAGAATTTTCAAGAGCAATAAGCCCTGTCATAATCTTTGTAATACTGGCAGGATATTGTCTTTTATCCATATTTTTTGAGTACAAAATACTCCCCGACTGTACATCCATGACAACGGCGGATTCTGCGGATATACTTGGCTTACTCTTTGCCGCCTTCGTCTCTGTCGGAAACACAGTTATAAACATCGCATTCCATAAAATACAGAAAAAAAGTATTATACTAATCTTTCTCTTCATCTTTTCCTCCAACATCTTTGATAATCGGAAACCCTCATAGTACTTTCCTCACATACTATTATCATACACGATTTCTCTTGATTTTCCAATATGGTATTTTATTTAATTTTCCTTTATGTTATACTTAAATCAGGAGGAAAGCCATGCGATTACGAAATGTAAAGGGTTCTAAGGAATATATCGAAAAAAGCCCCTTTGTCATTCAGAACCCGGAAGACTACAAAGGACGTTTTTACACTTTTTTTCATAATAATCATCCGCTTCACATTGAAATCGGAATGGGCAAGGGGCAGTTTATTCATGCTCTTGCTGCCAAAAATCCGGATATTAACTATATTGGCATCGAAATGTACTCCAGTGTTTTGTACCGTGCTCTGGAACGCCGTGCCGAGATGGAATTAAGCAATCTTTATTTTCTTCGCTTTGACGCAAAATATCTGGCAGATATATTTGTTCCGGGTGAGGTGGACAGAATTTATCTAAATTTTTCCGATCCATGGCCAAAGGATCGTCATGCCAAAAGGCGTCTGACAAGTCCCGCCTTTCTGGCCCTTTATGATTCTATATTGAAACCTGACGGAATTATCCAGTTTAAAACCGATAACCGCATGCTCTTTGACTTTTCCGTAGAATCCGTCCATCAGTCCGGGCGGTGGAAAATTGACGAGATTACTTATGATTTGCACCACAGCGAATTTCTTACCGGTAACATAATGACGGAATACGAAAGCAAATTTGTGGCAGAGGGAAAGCCAATCTGTCGTTTTGTTATTTCCCGTTAAATGGGGTGTTACACAAATTATTTACACACAAAAATAACCTTTTTCATAAAATAAAGAAAATGGTTATTTTTTATGAGTTCTTCTTTTCAACGAAAACTAGCAGAAAAATTAAATTGTGGAAAGACATCCAAAAAACTACGGCAAATCATCTGTGCCCTGATGGAAATTCAAAAGCTACTTGGAATCCGGTAACTGGACTTGCTTTTTCTTCAGTTTCCTATCCGTAAACAGATGAATCAGATACATGAATACCGCCACCGTCGGCACTCCCAAAAACATTCCGATTACCCCGAAATAAGCACCGCCCACCGTAATACCAAAGATAACCCATAACGGCTTGATTCCCGTTAAATCTCCCAGAATTTTGGGACCCAGATATAGCCCGTCAAACTGCTGCAAGACAAGAATCATAATAGCAAAAATCAATACCTGCTTCGGATCACCCATAAAGAGATAAATCAAAACTCCCGGGATTGCTCCAAAAATTGGTCCGAAATAGGGAATCATATTCGTAATACACACAATGACGCTAAACAACAGTGCAAAAGGAAGGTTTAAAATCGTCATGGCTATCAGACATAAAAGACCAATAATCAATGAGTCAATGGCCTTTCCAAATAAAAAGCCATTAAAAATATGATTACACTGCATCAGTGTATCCCATACTCTCTCCTCTCTTTTTGCCGGTGAGATGGCATAAACAATGCGCTTTAATCCTTTCGCCAGATTCTTACTATCCAGTACAATATAAACAGAAATTACTAATCCAAAAAAGACATTATAAATAAGAGAAAACACGGAAGAAGACAATTGGTATACATATGGAAAAATATCTGAACTATAGTTCATTAACTGACCCGACCAGTTTGCTTTGATATAAACAATAATGTCACTTATATCGATAAAAGGTAAACGGTTATTTACTTCCTGTTCATGTGTTATTACATAGTTATAGCCCTTAGTCAAGAAATTCCCCAGTTCCTTCGTACTATCCTTAATCTGTGGGAAAATATAGAGGATAATTACCGTTAAAACCCCCAGCACTATCAGGTAGGCAATAAAAACACTAACATATCGTTTGACGCGGGGATATTCTCCTTTCTTAATCCGATCTAACGGTTTTTGAATCAACTTAACTAACGGATAAATTAAATAGGCAAGAAAAAAACCAAGAATAAACGGCATTAAAATTGAAATCAGTTTTTCTAAAACCGCTACCGTTGTTTCCCAGTTTACAATTGAGATAATGACAATTGTACAGGCAGCAACAAGGGCAATAACGTACCAGATATTAGATACAAAACTCTTTAGCATGTCAATGTAATGGTTTTTCTTCTCCATAGTTTCCTCCGTTAATTCCTATTATTTTCGATAATTTTATAAATTTATACTTGCAATTTACATTTAACTATTATATAATAGTCATTGCGGTAAATTGATACGCGCCATTAGCTCAGTTGGTAGAGCACCTGACTCTTAATCAGGGTGTCTGGGGTT
>JAFLTA010000063.1 GCA_022510685.1 Lachnospiraceae bacterium
CAGCAGGTGTATTATAACAATATTGCTTTGAACGGTCACGGTAAGGCAAGTGATTGTATCCGGTGTGGTAAATGTGAAAAAGCCTGTCCGCAACACCTGACGATTCGGGAGTATCTGGAGGATGTAAGAAAGAAATTTGAGCAAAATAGTATCATACCGACGAGGAAGTAATCAGATGGTGACGTACAGTTTAAGTTTTATGGCATCAATAATCAGAAAAGTTAGAAAAAATCCGACTGTCAGGCATTGACAGCCGGATTCGTATATGCAATAGATACTTTACATTTTATCAGATGGATTTGGAGATTACAAGTAAAAATTACGATATTTGATAGCCGGAGTAATAATAACTGTTGTTTATCGAAACGATTCCTAAAAATGAAGCCGGAAAAGTACTGTACAAAAATTTACTGAATATTTTTGGAAGCCCCATCTCTAATAAAAATCATGTTTTATTTCAGCAATCTCTTGAAAATCGACCACGTAAAAACACTGAAAACACTGTAAATAAAGCAAATGCATTGTGGAAAAACAAAATGAGATTTAAATAGACAACTTATAATTTAAATGGTATAATAACACTCATTAAAGTGCGCTGATTACATATACGCAAGAATCTGTTAATATTCAATTTTATGTTATGTGGAGGAGAAAAATTTATGGGTGAAGATAACAAAAGCACTACAGAAGGTACGACAGAAAACGTGACACAAAGTAATCCGCAGAAAAGTATCGCAGGGGGGACGAAGGGCAAAAAGAAATTCCGTTTCACGTTAGTCTGGCAGGTTCTTTTTATTTCTTTGATACCGTTACTGGTGCTTGCAATTGCATTAACGATTGTTGGTTCTTACAGTATTAAGAAGGGTATGCAGGAAGAAATTACAGACCGGTTGATGGCTTCGGTTTCCAGCTTAGAGGGAGCAATAGATGCTTTGGACGACGGAGACTTTACACTGGATGAGTCAAACAATCTGTTGAAAGGTAAATACAACATTACGGCAAACGTAGCGGTGTTAGATTCTATGGTGGAAGGCACCACACTGGACGTTACCCTATTCTACGATAAGACACGACGTGCTACAACTCTCATAGATCATAAAACGAATGAGAGAATGATTGGTACGGATGCGTCTGACGTTGTTTACAATCAGGTTGTGAAGGAAGGAAAAACGCTGACGGCATATGATTTGGTCATTAATGATCAACAATATTATGCATTCTACAAGCCTATGAAAGATGAAGACGGCAGTGTTGTAGGTATGTATTTTGCAGGAACCCCTGCAACGGACATGAATGAATACATAAAATCCCGCTCTATGGTTTTGATAGGCTGTGCGCTGGTTGTTTCTATTCTGTCTATTTGTATTGTTGTTGTTATGGCAGTGCGCATGCGTAGGGCAGTCAGTGAAGCAAATAGGGCTGTTACGGAGTTGGCGGATGGTAATTTGAGAGCGACCATCAACCGGAGAGCATTGGAACGTAGTGACGAGCTTGGTGATATGGCAAGAGGTGTCAAGACTTTGCAGAGTGAATTGCTAAGTACGATGTCGAAAGTGAAAGAATCATCTCAAATTCTTCTGGATGCAGGTAGAGACTTGAGTTTCATGGCATCACAGACAAGCAGTACAGCGGATGAGATTGGTCATGCAGTGGAGGATATTTCCAGAGGTGCAGTATCTCAGGCAGAAGAAATTGAAACTGCTTCAAGCAGCATTGGTGAGATGGGAACAGTGATTAGTCGTATTGTAGATACAGTGGGAACATTGGATGAAACTTCTGAGGATATGAAGTATGCCGGTGACCATTCCCTTTCTATTATCAATGATTTGAGCGATTCAAACGACAGAACGATGGAGGCTATTGCCAGAATCGGCAAACAGGTTAATGCTACTAATGAATCTGCTAATAGGATTGGCGAGGCGATAGAGATCATTACGAATATCGCAGAGGAAACCAATCTCTTATCATTGAATGCGTCTATTGAGGCAGCAAGAGCAGGAGAGCAGGGACGCGGTTTTGCGGTAGTGGCAAATCAGATTCAAAAACTTGCAGAGCAGTCTAACGAATCTGCTCACGAGATTGCCGAGATTATCAAGGGATTGTTAAATGATTCTAATCATACAGTGACCGTCATGAATGAAGTACAGGAAATTGTGGATGAACAGCAGACTAAGTTGGAGCAGACCAAAGCGCAGTTTGGAGATGTGAGCAAGGGTATTGACTTATCCAGAGATGAGACGAATGGTATTAAAGGTCAGACAACGCTTTGTAACACTGCACGTAGCAAAGTTGAGGATATCATTTCAAATCTGTCTTCAATTTCAGAGCAGAATGCGGCATCAACACAGCAGACAACGGCATCTATGCAGGAGTTAAATGCTACAATTAACCTCCTGGCAGAGTCGGCAGAGCGTTTGACTGAGTTATCTGAAGATTTGGATGGAGGTATTCAATTCTTCCGTCTCTAAAATAGTGTTTAAATGGAGGCAAACATGAAAGTATTAGTGACAGGTGGAGCAGGCTACATTGGCAGTCATACATGTGTGGAGCTTTTGGAGGCAGGCTACGAAGTGGTCGTTCTTGACAATCTGTACAACGCCAGTGAAGAATCACTGAACCGTGTGCGGGAAATTACAGGAAAACCGGTGGCATTCTACAAAGGAGATATTGCAGATGCACAGTTGTTAGATACGATATTTACGAAGGAAAATCCGGACTGTTGTATCCATTTTGCAGGATTAAAGGCAGTCGGTGAGTCAGTGGAAAAGCCGCTGGAGTATTATCAGAATAATATTGCAGGTACATTGACTTTGCTGCAGGCGATGAGAAAATATAATATGAAAAATATGATTTTCTCTTCCTCAGCGACCGTTTATGGAGATCCGGCGTTTGTTCCGATTACAGAGGAATGTCCTAAGGGGCAGTGTACCAACCCATACGGCTGGACGAAATCCATGCTGGAACAGATATTTATGGATGTACAACGGGCAGATAATGAGTGGAATATTATTTTGTTACGTTATTTTAATCCGATTGGAGCACATAAGAGTGGAAAAATGGGAGAGGATCCCAATGGGATTCCGAATAATCTGATGCCGTATGTGACCCAGGTGGCGGCAGGTAAGAGAGAAGAATTAGGAGTATTCGGAAATGATTATGATACACCGGATGGAACAGGTGTGAGAGATTATATCCATGTGGTGGATTTGGCAAAAGGACATGTTAAGGCAATTCAGAAGATTGAAACCGGTTGTGGGTTGGAAATCTATAATCTCGGCACGGGTACAGGATATAGCGTGCTGGATGTTGTAAACAACTTCGAGCAGGCTACGGGTGTGAAGATTCCGTATTCCATTAAACCGCGGAGAGCAGGAGATATTGCGACCTGCTACTGTGACCCGTCTAAAGCCGAGCGTGAACTCGGATGGAAAGCGGAGAACGGTATTGCAGAGATGTGTGCCGATTCATGGAGATGGCAGTCGAATAATCCGGACGGATATGGAAAATAGAAGAGTTTAACAGAATTCCCGTATACGATTCCATGCGATTTCCGATATTTCCGGATAGTCAGGTATGGCGATGGAAAGATATTTTTCCCGCCAGATGAGAAACTTCATATGATGATATAAAAAATAGTAGGGGGCACCGGATGTGGTGTCCTCTTTTTGTGTGGTATCGTAGGCAGAGAGTTTCGAGGACGTGACACTTTCTTGAGCAGTGCTGAATATGTGGGTTGCTGCTGAAAATATGGATGGCATATTTTTTGCCATTTCCTGTCTGTGGATGTCAGCCAATATATATAAGATGCAAAATTCTTCATCTTCTTGGAATTCCTCCAAACGGGGCAGTATCATAGATACAGCTTTTTCATATTCACTGTCAGCAAGTAGTGGGTATATACTTTGTTTTACGGCAGAGACGGCAGCTTCCAAAGCAACTTGTTTCTTCAAAAAACGTTGTACGGCAGCTTCGCAGTCAGCGATTTCTGTGGTGCGCTCCGGGAAATATGCTTGTAAAAAGCGTTCCCTGCTGGTATGGTAACCGCCCAGATGCAGAAAGCCGTTGTCGTGAAGTGTCCATGGTGTTTCCTGATAAGGGACAACAACGCGGTATCCGGCTTTTGCAAATTCGAGAGATTGGGAAACATCATAAAAATCCCATCCCAGATTTAAATCCTCCCGCCATGGAATGTCCCGGCAGGTAACAATGAGAAGTCCATCCACGGCATCTACGGGTACAAATCCCCGACGAGAAGGGATGGGCAAATCAAACCGGTCTTCTACAGTGTTTAATGTACAGGAATAAATGGCTCCGGTGCGCATAGGTGTTGTCCACATGCAGGCGTTTGTCGGAATTTTTTTTGTACCTACCATACCTATCATACCGATATGCTCGTCTTTTTGGAAAATGGACAAGATATCTGCTATGAAATTTTCATTTAAAAGGAATACGTCCTGGTGAAGATATACTTTATACTCGGCATCTGACAATTGCATTCCCTGATTATACCCTGCAGTCATGGATTTTGCACCGCGTACGGGAATAATATCCATGGTAAATCCCTCCGGCAGTTTCAGATTCCGGATATACCGAGAACATTCCTCCAGATAAATATCATTATTACTACATATTATGAAGCTGATTTTTGTCTTGTCCATAAAGCATTCCTTTCTGCAACATAATCGTATTTTCTTCAAGCAAAGACTAACAGAGAGAAAATTGATGCCATCATACTAATACCGAAAACATTTCCTGCAGACGCTGTATATAGCTGTGTTCCTCTGCTACTTTTCGATGTCCTCGTCTGGCAATTTCTTTGCGTTCTTCTTCATGGTTCAGATAATAGGTGATTTTATCCTGCAAGTCCTCCAAACTGTTATAGCACACATAGTCCTCACCGTCAGTAAAATGCAGTCCGAAATCATTTTGATAATTGGTCAGCAGAAATCCGCCTGCTCCCATAATGTCCATAGCACGGAGTGGAATGCCATTCTGTATGCTGCGCAGTGTGATGTTAAGGTTGATACGGCTGTGCCGGAATACCAGTGGCATTTCATTCTGATATTGTACGGTACCCATATTTCGTATATGGGAATACATAGGTGTAGCCCCCGGTGTATATAATTTGACGGACAAATCCTTACGATTCTCCAGAGATTCCAGTATTTCCTTGCGATCTGTCTGCGTCATTTTCCGACAGAGAAAATAATTACTGTACAGATAGGCAAGGGTCTCATGTCCGTCCCGATTGACTTCCAAAGGAACCGTCTTTTGCAGTTTGGAGATAATTTCCGGAGTCAGGGTATCTTCCAAAAAGAAACAGCCATATACCATACGTTGTGCCTGCATGATACCCTCCAGATATCCTTTCGTATAGTCGTCCAAATCCGCAAAACGGTCAAATAAATTATGTTTTTCATTGTAGAGTGAGCCTACAAAAGACACATCGGCATCCAACAGTTTTTGTTGCTCCCTCGTTGCTTTTAGTGCGTCCAGGCGTTTACAATTTGCCGCCATGGGCAGATAATAGCAATGCTGTACACCGAGATTTTTAAGTTCTGTAACCATCTGGCTGTCAAAGAGAAATAAATAATTACAGCTATTGAATACGGTGTCGGAATAGGTGAGTACCAGCGGACTGTCATAGCACCAGCTTAAGTAGGGAATGCCTGTCTCCTGGCAGGCGGCAGATAGAACCGGATAATAGTTGGATGAAAAGATAGCATCAATACCCTGTTCCCGAATGGTACGGCGCAGACCGGAGCGAAATTTAGGGTCGCGCCGGTAATTGCGGGGTTCTTCTGAATAGTATATAAACTCGTGTCCCAGATGGGTCAGAGCATCGGCAATATCTTCCTTGCCAAAGGATTTCCAGTCGGGAATCAATAGTTTCATTGGCATTCTCCTCTTTTTTATGGTTTTCCTGCACTTGTCTCTTGCATTAGAATATCATATTTCTATCTAAAAGTCAGCCGATTCTTCTGAAAAAGCATTGTGTACATATAGTATAAGTCTTTGGGTAAAAAATGCCGAAGTAAATAACAGGTTGATGAAAGGAATGGAGATTGCTATGTATATACCATATGGAAAACAGACGATAGATGAGGCTGATATTCAGGCGGTTGTGGACGTGCTCAAGTCGGATTATCTCACAACCGGTCCCAAAGTGGCGGAATTTGAAAAGAAAGTGGCGGATTATGTGGGCGCCCGTTATGCAGTGGCAGTAGCCAACGGAACGGCGGCACTGCACATTGCCTGTCTGGCGGCGGGAATTGCAGAGGGAGATGAAGTCATAACGACACCTCTTACTTTTGCGGCTTCTTCCAATTGCGTCCTTTATTGCGGAGGAACCCCAGTGTTTGCAGACATTGACAGTGCGACCTATAATATTGCTCCGGCTGAGATTGAAAAGAAAATCACCGAGCGTACCAAGGCAATCATCCCGGTTCATTATACGGGGCAGCCTTGTGAGATGGAGGCGGTGACGGCTCTTGCAAAAAAACACAATCTGATTGTCATTGAAGACGCTGCACATGCGCTGGGGGCGGAGTATAAGGGGAAAAAAATTGGCTCCCTCTCAGATATGACTTGCTTTAGTTTTCATCCTGTGAAACCTGTGACTACAGGAGAGGGTGGCATGGTTGTTACTAACGATGAAGATTTATATAAAAAGCTGGTTTTGTATCGCAGCCATGGTATTACACGAGATACGGAATGGATGTCGAAGAATGAGGGGCCTTGGTATTATGAGCAGATAGCGCTGGGCTATAACTATCGTATAACGGATATATCCTGTGCCCTCGGTACCAGTCAGATGGACAAGTTAGACGGATTTCTGGCTAGGCGTAGGGCGATTGCAGAGCGTTATAATCAGGCATTTGCCGGGATGAAGAGTTTGCAGCTTCCCACACAGGCGGACAATGTAGTGAGTGGATGGCATTTATACATGATACAAATTCTGGACAAAGACCGTGGAGAGGCTTTTGCCAAGCTACGTGAGGCAGGAATCGGTGTGAACGTACACTATATTCCGGTATACAAGCATCCGTACTATCAGCAGCACGGATATGCAGATTGTCACTGTCCAAATGCAGAAGCTTTTTATGAGAGAGCCATCAGTTTGCCGATTTTTCCGGGGCTTACGGATAAAGAACAGGATTATGTGATTGAGCAGATAAAAAAATTAATAATGGAGTAAAGTTTTTTAAATGGCTTACCGATATATGTATTGGGTAAGTTCAGGAATGCTGATTGCGTGTCTGGAATTACGCTAAAAAAATTTTTATAAGAATTTTTTTAAAATCGCTGCAACGGGAGGAATGTGACAGGAGGATTACTATTCGCAGGCCGTACACTGGGGAGAGTGATACGATTGGTACAGGATTTTCGGAGTGACGTTTCATTTGAAAGGGAGGCCGTACACTGTCTTTTGAGTGAAGAAGCCGACTGGAGACAGTTGGTGGATGGATGTAAAAAGCCGGAGACTTATGTTTCCGGTTTTTTTCGTGTTAGCATAACGGTTCCTATCTGAACCCTGTTTCGTCTTGTGCCATCACGCTATAAGAGAGGACAGGACTGCTTAATCGGCAGAACTATATTTGTTGACAAATGTACGGTAAGTTTATAAAATAAAGACTGGTGCTTTTTGAAAAGTATGGGGATTGGAAAAATTAGTGGAAAACACGTATAGACGAGGGATGATACCATGAGAAATTATGACCCCTATAAGCGGACTATTTTATTTTTTGCCTCTATAATCAATATAGTAATGATGACTGCGGTATTTGCCTATGGCTGGTATCACTATTATGCAGACACCATGTATGTCTTTTCCTTTTATCGGAGAGGTCACTATGTTGTACTTGCTTTATACGGGGTTATGTTATTGTTTTTTTCTAATATGTATGGAAGTCTGAGGATTGGACAGTATCGGAGGATAGAAGTGCTGCTATCCCAGTACCTGAGCCTTTTGGTGACGAATGTATTGTTTTATTTCATTATCTCTTTGCTGGCATTTGGCTTTGTAAAACCTTGGGTAATGCTGTTGGTCATGGCTGGAGAGATGATTGTTTCTTCGTTGTTTAATGTCATAATCATTCACTTATATAACCGCATTTTTCAACCATGGAAACTGTTGCTCATATACGGAGAGCGTTCTGCAGTGGATTTGATATATAAAGTGGAAACCAGGCGGGATAAGTACGCCATCTACGATGCAATCAATATTGAGGAGGGCATGGAGTTAATCATCGATAAAATAGATGATTTCCAAGCTGTCATTATCGGAGATATCTCGGCGGTAGAGCGGAATGATTTGCTGAAATACTGTTATGCGCATCACAAGAGAGCATACGTTGTACCGAAACTATCAGATTTGATTTTAATGGGCTCAGACCGTATTCATGTCTTTGACACACCGTTTTTGCTTTCCAAGGGATATGCTTTGAGTTTTGATGAACGTTTTTTGAAACGGATGTTGGATTTGTGTATTGCGATACCTCTTACCATTATTGCCTTGCCGTTTATGCTTCTTACCGCGCTGGCAGTGAAGCTTTCTGACGGTGGTCCGGTATTGTATCGTCAGGTGCGCTGTACGCAAAATGACAGGGAGTTTCAAATATTAAAGTTCCGCAGTATGGTTGTAGGGGCGGAAAAGGACGGAGTGGCAAAACTGGCAAGCGAAAATGATGAACGTGTGACAAAGGTGGGACGCTTTATCCGTGCCACGCGCCTGGACGAACTGCCTCAGTTGTTTAATATTTTGCGGGGAGACATGTCCTTTGTGGGACCGCGCCCGGAGAGACCGGAAATTATTGAACAATATACAGTGGAAATGCCGGAATTTCGTTTTCGGACCAGGGTGAAAGCCGGTTTGACAGGCTATGCACAGGTGTACGGAAAGTACAATACGACACCATATGATAAGCTGAAACTGGACTTGTTTTATATAGAGAATTATACATTGTGGCAGGATGTAAAATTATTGCTGATGACTATGAAGACCATGTTGAAACGGGAAGCAACGCAGGGAATCGACGAAGGCACGACGACGGCATGGAAAGAGAGAGAGGATGCAGATGTGTTTGATACACGTCGCGTATTGGCTGAGATATCGGAAAAGGAGGAGGATGAATGGCACGAGTAAAGAAAGAAAGAGCGGTTCAGGAGGAAAAGTATTCGTTGGTGTATCTGATGCCGTTGATTGTTGTGTTAGTATTTATCCCGGTGTTGATATACCAGATTAACGTTCCTACAGGTCTTACAAAATACGATTGGTTTGTTGGGACAAGTACCGCAATGGATTTCTTTTTGCGGGCAAAATCCATATGGCTGTATATTTCCTTTGGTTTTACCATTTTTATCATGCTGTTTATGATTCTGAGCGAAGAAATCAAGCCGATTTGGGATGCCATATTGATACCGTTGTTTGTTTATGGTGTGCTGTGTCTCTTATCTGCTTGTTTTTCTATAGACAGAACGTATTCTTTTAAAGGTATCTACGAGCAGTTTGAATCTGTATGGATGTTACTGGGATATGTCTTATTGGTTTATTTTGCTTTTTATAATTTCCGTTCGGAGGCTGCCGTAAGACGAATCATGCCATGGCTGGTGGGAGGAATTGCTTTTCTCACTGTATTGGGACTTTGTCAGGCGTTTGGGTTAGACCCGGTACAATATAAGCCGTTACAAAAAATCTTTGTAACAGACAAAAGACTGCTGGGACACCTGAAGTTAAAGTTCGGAGAGGGACGAGTTTATATGTCTCTTTATAATCCGAACTATGTAGGATTTTACACGGTGATGATGATTCCTGTTTTGATGGCACTGTTACTCCACACAAAAAAAATGATTGCCAGAGTGATTTACGGACTTTTGATAGCAGGATTGTTGATTTGTCTGTTTGCATCACAGTCCCGTGCCGGAATTGTGGCATTAGTGGTTGCGGTTATCATATTGATTATCGGTTTACGAAGTGTACTCTTAAAGAAATGGTATGTCACTGCGGGGTTGGTTTTACTGGCCGGTGTGGGATTTGTCGTCGTAAATCAGATGAATAATAATATTTTAATCCAGCGGCTTCAGGGGATGTTCCAATCAGAAAAGGAGACTTATGAATTAGAGAGCATTGTGACGGGAGACGATGTTGCCATTACATTAAACGGGAATGAATTTCATGTGGAAGTACAGGGAGAAGGAGATGAGACGGTATTTCTGCTGCATGATCAGGATGGAGCGGAAATTTTATCCACGAAAGCCGATTCCGGGGAAACGATTGTGAATGATGAGCGTTTTCCTTTCCGGTTAGAAGTTATAAATAGGAGTAATTTTAAGGGATTTGGTGTGACGACTACATTGAATCAGAATGTAGATGGTGTAGAAACACCGGTGGAAAAGCAGTGGGTGTTTACGAATCAGATGATATCAGGCGATGACACCTATTATGTCAAGGCGGGAGGCGCCTCATTATTCCACATGAAAAAAGTGGAAAAAGGGCTGCCGTATCTGGAAAATCATTACAGTTTAGCAAATAATCGTGGATACATTTGGGCAAAGACATGGAGTGTATTGAAAAAGTATCCTTTGCTTGGCTCCGGACCGGACACATTTACGATTGCTTTCCCCAATCACGATTTGGTGGGCTTGTACAATTCCGGACATGATGGGGAGCTGGTTACAAAACCACACTGTATGTATCTGCAAATTGCGGCACAGACAGGAATTCCGGCACTGATTGCCTATATTACATTTTTTGTCTGGTATATTATATCCGGCATCCGTTTGTACTGGAAACAGGATTTTTCAGAGCTTTTGCCTAAAATCGGTGTGGCACTAATGGTCAGTGTGATAGGATATCTGATTATGGGGCTTACAAATGATTCCTGTATCGCAGTATCTCCTATATTTTTTGTACTGACAGGTATGGGACTGGGAATCAATTACCACCTGAAAAAAAAGAAAAGCAGTCAAGCGTAAAATCGGGGGATTGAGGCAGGGTTCAAATTTGCGCCGTTATGCTGGCTCCTAGTCTATATAACGAGTAAGATGCCTAAATTGCGTGCCAAGCCGCTTTTTAGGAAATGATAACGCAGTACCCGGTAACGTCTTGCAAACCAATTCGCTTGAGGAATGGTTGCAAAGGTGTGTATCAGGTGCTGTTGTTTTTTTGTCAATAAGGATTGATAACAGTCCAAAAAGCTTTGTGCCTGTGCACAGGTATCATAGAGAACCTTCCTCTGAGCCGATAAATTGGCAAGGCGATTTTTGATGTAAGAAGCTTTTGTACTGCCTCCCACAACATTACCGGCGTGCTGGCGGTAAAGAAGAAGAGGTTCATCCAAATAAATGATACGTCCCAGAGCAGAGGCAATCAGCGCAATCCACCAGTCGTGCATGCGAAGGGAGTCCGGTATATCCGATAATAGATTTTTCAGACTGCGGTTAAAGAGTATGGTACAGCCAATCAATTTATTTTCCATTAAAATATGAGGCAGGTCTAATAAATCTGTGCGGTAGCCGCTCTGTCGCTGGAAGGATGGATGGATTTCCTGTAGGTCTTCGTCTACGACGCGGGCATCCCCGAAGACAACGAGAGGCTTTTCCGGAAAAGAGCTTTCTGCAGCCTGCATCTTAGCAAGGGTATGGGGGATTTTTTCCGGCAGCCAGACATCATCCTGATCGCAGAACATGTAGTAGTCCGCATCAATATCCTGACACCCCTCCAGAAAATTACGGATAACACCACGGTTTTTGGTGTTTCGATAATAAAATATTTTTTCGGGATGGCACTCCTGATATTCTGCGATAATGTCTGCCGAACGGTCTGCGGAGCCGTCATCAAAAATGTGAATTGTAACATCCCGGCGGGAATTGTCTAACAGTGAGTCGATTTGCTCTCTCAGATAAGCTTCTCCGTTATATACTGCCATAATGATTGCAATCATGGAAATCTCCGTTCTGCCACCGGTGGGGGCAAGGTGTGTTGTGTTTGTAGGATATAAGTTATCCTAGCATAACGGTACCTATTTGAACCCTGCCTCAATCCGAAACAGGGTTCAGATA
>JAFLTA010000064.1:0-8419 GCA_022510685.1 Lachnospiraceae bacterium
TATATTGTTCATGGCGAAGATTTAATGGTGAAATTTAAGGCACTTCAAAGCGCTAAGGTGACTGAAAAGGTGACTGAAAAGGTGACTGAAAAATTAGCGGAAAGCGAACAAAGAATACTTGAAATCTTAAGTGAAAATCCGGCTGCCACATATGTAGATATTGCTGAAAAAATGAATGTTAGTCGGAAAACTATTTCTCAGAGAATAAAGTTACTGAAAGATAAAGGTGTAATCACTAGAGTCGGATCTGCTAAAAAGGGTTATTGGAAAAAAATAGAGTAAAAGTGCTACGATCTGTGGCACAAATTATTACTTCAGGAACCGATGGAGATTCAAAGAAACGATGTATTTTGTCCGCACAAGGAATTGCAAAACAATTTCTGTTATAAGAATGGATAAGATGTACTATTATCAAAAACAAATCTTTTAAATTTATTATAGGAGAGAAATGCAAAATGCTATTTATTGTGTTAGAGAAAAATGCTGAGAGTCCCAAAGATATAAATTGTATTATTTTTCGGAGAGATGGTTGGGATGACTATTGTTTTAAGACCTCTTTTGATGCAACATATGTTGATGAATCTGGCTGTGCAACTGATTTAGGAGCAATTAAAATAGCGTATACAGATATGGAAATAGGACGAATTTATGACAGCATACCTAAAAGGTTTGAAAGATTACCCCAAAATTATTATTCATTGTGGCAGTCAGAGGAAAGTTATCTTACTATAAAAAAACTTGAAGATACGCTGTATATAGATATTTTAAAACCTCTTAATGATATTGCATACAATACGCAATTGCTAAATGAACATCTTCATGAAGATGTTATGCAAAAGTCTTTATTACGGTTTGTTAGTGAATTTAAATGTAAAAGGCAATTTAACAGGATTGCAAGAGGAGGTGCAGTATTAACACCTTACCAGTTTTCGTACTTGATACCTGCACAAGATGAGAATTTTGCGAGTACAAAACTGGAATTTCAAGTTAAACCATATGCTTTTCCCCCAACAAATGTACACGTATTAATTGGACGAAATGGAACAGGTAAGACGCATCTGATCCAAGACATGATTAAAGGCATTTGTCTTCCGGACAGTAGTACTAAAGGAATATTTCAATATCCTGAAGAGGAAGAATATGAGCATTTTGCCAATGTATTATGTGTCGCATTTAGCCCATTTGATAATTTTTCAGAGTATGAAATAATCAATACAAACATCATAAAGTATTCTTATGTAGGTTTAGACAGGGAAAATCCTAACCTAATAAAAAATATTGAAAATCAATATATTGATGGTTTGAAAAATTGCTTAGCGAACAGAAAAAAGAAGAAAAATTTGATTGAGACAATAAGTTTGCTGAAAAGTGATCCTGCCTTTGACGAGGTGGAGATGAATTTATGGAAAAATGAAAATGAGCAATTTGACAGTATGGAGGATAATGAAGTAACAATAAGTGCAAAGGAGAAGTTTTCCGAATTAAGCTCAGGGCATAAAGTTGTACTGTCCATATTAACATGTTGCATTGATCTCTTGGAAGAACAGAGTATCATATTTATCGATGAACCAGAAAATCATTTACATCCACCGCTTTTGTCTGCATTTGTAAGAGCATTATCTTCCTTGTTGATAGAGAGAAACGGTGTAGCAATTATTTCTACTCATTCTCCGGTAGTTTTGCAAGAAGTACCAAGATCCTGTGTTTGGCTGTTAAATCGATATGGTAGCTATTTGGAAGTGCAGAGACCGGAAATCGAAACCTTTGGTTCTAATATTGGCATATTGACAAGTGAAGTGTTTGGCCTAGAAGTGAAAAATTCTGGTTTTCATAAGATGTTAAAGGATGCTGTTATGGAGTTGGATAATTATGATGAGGTATTAGGCAAATTTAAGCAACAATTAGGTGATGAAGCAAAAGGTATAGTGAGAATTTTGTTTGCGTTGAAAGAGAGGGGAGAATTGTGATATCACTTCCAATCCCTTTGTTAGATACATCTGTTGAGACAATTTTTAAAGAATGCGTTAATAGGTTTGAATCTGATGAAAGTAAAAAGAGATTGCTTACATACTCAACTGCTGTAACAAAGTATTCGCAGCAATTTCTTGAAAGAATGCCATCTGAAATAGGCATGATTGTTTTTCCTAGAATATCTAAAAAAGAAACAAAAGAGATAAAAAAAGTATATACACAGAAATTTGCAAATCAAGAAGAAAAAAGCTTAAGAGAAAAATATTATAATGTTATAATGGCAAATGCACCGGGAAGAAAGTGTCCAATTTGCGAAATTAGTATAACTACAACTTTAGACCATTATTTACCTAAAAGTAAGTATCCGTTGTTGGTGGTTACACCTGCTAATCTTATTCCAACTTGTTGGAATTGTAACTTGAAAAAAGGAACTTTCTCTTCTGTAGAAGCAGAGGATATGCCTCTCCATCCATACTTTGATGATGTATCAAAGATTAAATGGCTTGATGCAAAAGTTTCTTTTAATTCTGGACTCATTATTGAGTACATTAACGGATGTGGTTCTGATGTATATGAAGTTATGAAAAAAAGAATTGATATACATTTACGTGTTAATCAATTAAAGGAGAGATATGCTTTGCTAGCTAATGGTGCTATTGATGGATCTAAGCTATATTGGAAAGATATCTATTTTAATAGCGGAAAGGAACAATTGTTGTTGCACTTCAATGAGCAGAAAAAAAGCGAGGAATCCTTTGACCTGAATTCTTGGAAATCTGCTATGTATAGAGCCTTGACAGAGCAATATAATGAAGTGGAAATGTGGATACAGAGCTTATGATTTTAATCGTGGAGGAAATTTATTATGGATAAATGAAATGGGACTATGTCGATGGCAAGGTAAAAAGTGCACATCTTTATTGCCCACTCACGGAACGTGGAGACAGTGTGTTTATTGTCCAAACTCAATGTCGACCACCATATTGAGGTGGAATTGAATCTGTATGAGATGGATTCGACGGCTGCGGAGAGCAAGGCTGCATATGAGGAAATTAAGGCATATGTGAAAGAGCAGACAGGTCTGCAGGTCAGCAATTTCTATATTGCACAGGTGAAGCGGAAATGTGGGATCATTGAAAGAGTGAATTATAATCTGCTAAAGCCTGAAGATTCCAGACAGCCTAATTGTCCGCCGGAGAATGAGAAAGCGATTCGGGATGCTTTGGAATATTTTAATATGATTTAGCAAGCGGTTGCGTTAATATTTGCTATAGTGTGTCAGTTACAGGATTATTAAATCAAATACAGGGTGAAAATCCGTGCGGAAAAGGATTGCGAAAAGCAGTCCTTTTTTGGTTGTGCGCCCGGCGGCGCACGTTTCTAACGGGTGAAAGTCCCAAGTGCGCTTAGACAACGAGGAAATTTAAAATAGATTGTAACGAACGGATCCAAAATCGGATATATAAGCAGGAAGGAGGGATAGGGCAATGGATAAGAAGAAATGTCCCCGAACTAACCACAATTTAGATTGAAAGGAAAAAAGAACATGATAAGAACAGAGTTGAAGAGAGCCTTTTGTTCCAAACCTTTTTGGGTTACTTGTGCAATTACGCTGGCGATGCTCGCTTTCGGCAGCAGCGATTATCTGCCGCTTTCTTATGCCACGATTGAACTTCCAAGACCGTGGTGGATTTATTATTTTCATGCTTTTTTCTTAGGGATGAAAACCATGCTGCCAGTGTTCTTCCCGATTGTAGCCATGATCCCTTACGTCCTTTCATACCGGAGGGATCGAGACAGTGGTTATAGGCAGCTTATTTTGCTGAAAACTTCTCGGAAAGGCTACCTTGCGGCAAAGGCGCTTGCGGTTGGCTCTTCGGCTTTTGTGGCCACTCTGTTGCCCTGTCTTGCATGGATTCCGGTCTGCAGGATACTTGGTGACACAGACTGGGACTATGCAAGGCAGTATTATGGACATAATATCCATTTCGCCCCGTCCTTATATGAAGAACAGGTCTTTTGGTATTGTGTGATGTATGCTTTTCATGCCGCCATATTGGTGACGGCCTTTGCTATCCTGGGAATGGGGTTGAGTGCAGTAGTCAAAAATAGGTATTTGGCGTTGCTGCTGCCTTTTTGCTACGCTATTTTTTCATCCTCCATTCTCAGTTCACTTATCGGCAAATGGTTTGCAGCGTTGGATATGATGCCGCTGCAAATATACTACTACAAAGAGGCGTATCCGTTGGGATACTGGACAATTCCAATCTACGAGGCAGTATTGACAGCGGTTGGATTGGCATTGTACTGGGGAGGCGATTATCATACTGGCAAAGCTTAAAGTGGAATGTGGAGAGTTTTATTTTTGGTGGAAATGGATCATCCAGACTCTTCTTTCTGCTATGGTAGCATATGTCCATTTGGAGTACTCTTTGATAGATTGTCCAGGGGCGTCCATTGGAGAATTCATTGTATACTCTCTGACGCAGGAGAAATATTTTTTGATATTGTTCCCTTTTTTGTGTCTTGCATGGACCAGCGGAAAGACTCATGAAATCTGCAGATACCCTATTTTGCTCCGGTATCGGACCAGAAATGAGTTTTTTTCCATCCGGATCCTTGCGAAAGCCCTCTTTGCTATGACAGCACTGCTGGCACATATAGGGATCCTCTTTATCGTAGGACATAATTTGCCCATCACTCCACAGATGGTCTTTGTGTCCTCCGGACATCCGGCGGGGATTATAATAATGCAAATTTTAAATCTATTTTGCTATGTTTGTGTACTGATTTTGTTATATGAATTGCTGGTGAATGTGGCAGGGAATGCAATGTTGGGTGTAATGCTGACAGCAGTGGTTCCACTGATGAATTTTTTAGTCGTAAGGCTGATGCTGCAGTCGGTAGTAGTGTGGACACCTTGGGGAAATATCGCTTATAGGCTGTTTGGGCGGGTAAGACTGAACTATCGGTTTTATGGGATATATTGGGCGTTCCTGCTGTTGCTTTTATTTTATCTGGCAGATGAATTGAACAGGAGAAAGGATTATGTTTTTGAGGAAACCCGTAAAACTGATTAGCATGGCTCTGCTCTTTTTCCTGCTTGCGTGGTACTCCCGATTATTTCTGATGGAGACTGGGGAAGAACTGTTGGTCTGTACATGGAATCGCACGTTCCACAGGTTTGGGGCTGACTGTATTTATTGGATAGCCATGCGTTTAACTGCATGGATTTCTATCTATCTGCATTTATTGCGCTTGGAGAGTGGATTTTCTATCTATCTTTTTTTGCGGCAGAGAAGTTATGGAAAAGTATTTCTGCGCACTTATGCAGGGTGTATCGGGAGAGCTATGTGCTATTATGGTGTTGGGACATTGGCGATGGCAGTTTTTCACAGCCTGACATTACCCGGTATGGATATGGGGAGTCTGCTGTGGCAGAGCGATCTGCTGCGGGCTTTAGCAGAAGAGGGTTTGGAAGCCTTAAGTTTCTGTCTTGCGGCATATGTGGTTCATTGTGTTTTCAGACATGCGGAGGCGGGATTTCTGGCGGTTCTTGCAGGGAGGTTACTGTTAAATTTTGTATCGGGCGGGAATCGTCCGGCATTGCTGGTTCAGATAGCAGTCAATCTAATCATGATATGTGTGGTATTTTTTCTGGCATTTCGTGATTTTGCAGAAAAATATGTAGATATGTGAGCAACGATGACAGTCGATTCCGAGTAAACTGGAATTGTGGCAAGGACTGGGACAGAAAAACAAGGAGGAATAGAGACAATGGAAAAATCGGAAATGATGGTGCAAATAAATCATGTGAAAAAGGCATATAAGGGTAATGTGCTATATACAGATCTTAATTTCAGCGTGGAACGGGGAGAAAGCTGTGCCATCGTAGGTGTTAATGGATCGGGAAAAAGTGTGCTGCTTAAAATGATATGTGGACTTGTCAGACCGGATGAAGGGGAGATTACGGTAGGAGGAGAGAAACTTGAAAAGGGGAAGTTCCCCAAGGACATAGGCGTCATTTTGGATAATGCAGGCTTTTTACCCAATGAGACAGGATTGAAAAATCTCTCTATAATAGCAGGGATTTTAAGAAAAGTGACAAAAGAAGAACTGGAGGAGACTATGCGGTTAGTGGGGTTAGATCCGGCTTCTAAGGTCAAAGTAGGAAAGTATTCCCTGGGAATGAAACAGCGGCTTGCCATTGCGCAGGCAGTTATGGAGAAGCCTTCACTGCTGATTCTGGATGAACCCTTTAATGCAATCGATCAACAAACAGTAAAAGACTTTCGGCAGTTGCTGAGACGACTGAACACGCAGGAAGGGGTTACGATCCTTATGACATCCCATCATTTGGAAGACATACAGGACATATGCAGAAATATTTATCAGATTGACTCAAGAGGGCTGAAGAAAATAGAAGAAATCGAAAAAAATACAGCCTATTGAACACAAGAAGGTGTATCGAAATGAAGTAAAACACTTCAACTGATACACCTTTTTTGTTACAAAAAAGCGTGTGAGGAGGCAGATAATCTGACGATTGACCATGCCTGTATTATTCTGTGTGCCTATCTTGTACTGCAAAAGGAAGCCAATAATGGTGGTACAATCGTATTTAATCTGACGCCGGAACGTTTTACCCTGACAGAACTCCAGCGTGCTTACGAGTCCATATGGGGCAGACCTTTGTTTATAGCGAACTTTCGCAGAAAAATCATGGACTATGTCCTTGAAACGGACGATGTTATAAAGAGTGCTAAAGAGGCATTTATGGTACACAGTTTTCGCAATCGTAAATGACTAGGTTATTTTGGCTGGCGAGGAGATTCCGCTTTGTGCGAGGATCATGGCGGTTGCGGACAAGATTGAAGCTATTGCAGCAAATGAATAAGACCAAATGGGTATAAAGGGCAGAGATTTAAGAGAACCCTTTTTTTATTTCTCCGGTAAAGCAAAAAAATAGTAGTCGAAACAATGAATTTCTGCTAGAATGGAATTAGATAAGTATTATACAGTAGTGCTAGATAGTGCTAAAGTGCACCTATTTACGGTATCAGTATCTTGTCGATACTGTGGATAAAAATAAATATGGAGGAATACATAATGAAGAAAATTTTCACTAAGAACCTGTGTATGTACATGTTGATCGGTATGGTGGCTGCCGTAGTGGCTGTTTTTATACTGCAGACGATTACAACACAAATTAGTAACACATCCGACAGTCGGGAAAAATTAGCCACAGTAAAAGAAAGATTGAAGAGCAATCAGGAGGAAATTGACAGGCTGACGAAGGATCTTGGAGAAAACAGTCTTGCTAAGTCAAAAGCATTTGCCAATATAATTGCAGCTGATAAATCGATTATTTCAGATAAGGATAAATTGAATGCACTGTTGGATGAATTGATGGTAAGTGAGTTGCACGTAATTGACGCAAATGGTTTTATTACGCATAGTACCGTAGATGCCTATATTGGGTTTGATATGGGGAGCGGTGATCAATCAGCGGCTTTTTTGGTCATCATTGATGACCCGACCATAGAGATCGTTCAAGAGCCTCAGGAAAATTCAGCTGAAGGAAATTTGATGCAATATGTGGGCGTGGCAAGAAAAGATACCAAGGGATTTGTTCAGGTCGGTATCCGTCCGGAAATTTTGGAGCAAACATTGGCGAACACTGCTATTGATGTGGTGCTGGACGATGTTGATTACGGTAAAAACGGATATATTTGGGCAGTAGATCTGCAGTCGGGACAGATTTCCGCCCATCCCCAGAAAAGTTACATCGGCACATCTGCGGAGAGCATTGGTCTGCCGATGAAAGCAGGCAACGGTCGAGCGAGGATAGATCGCACGTCAGGATATTATGTTGCCGAGGAATATAACGGCATGTTGATCGGTACCTTCCTGCCTGCCGGAGAATTTTATCAGAGCCTTTTGAGCCAGACTTTGGTTGTGGCAATCAGTATGTTAGTGATCTTTGCGATCCTGTTGGTTCTGATCAATCGCATGGTGGATGGCAAAATAGTAAAAGGCATCTATCACATAGCAGATGCCATGAAACTGATTGAAGGCGGAGATTACTCTGTTCGTGTTGAAGAGCGAGGCAATCCCGAATTTGCTTTGTTTAGCGATGGTATTAACTCTATGCTGGACGGTCTGCGTGCTAATTTAAAGGAAAATGAGCAATTGATAGAAAAAACGCAGCAGGACGTAGACAGTAATAATTTGCTGATTGAAAATGTAAAACAGATTTGCTCCCGTTTAAATCATATCTCAAATGATACATTGAATAATGCCCGTCTGATCCACAGTGGTACGGAAGAGCAGGAAAATGTAGTCAGTGACCTGAAAGGTATCATGGATCAGCTGGCGCAGGGATTAAACAGTAGTGCGGATGCTACTATAGTCGGCTCAACATTGATCAATGATACGGTTGATTCAA
>JAFLTA010000064.1:8519-9852 GCA_022510685.1 Lachnospiraceae bacterium
AGTGCGGATGCTACTATAGTCGGCTCAACATTGATCAATGATACGGTTGATTCAATGAAGCAAGGAAGAGCACAGATGGAGCAGTTGGAGTCATCTATCCACAAGATTAGCGATACCTCTGCAGAGATTGAGAAGATTATCGGGGAAATCAGCGCCATTGCCCAGCAGACGAATATGCTCTCTCTCAATGCATCTATTGAGGCGGCAAGAGCCGGAGAGGCGGGCAAGGGATTTGCTGTTGTGGCAACGGAGGTCGGCGGACTGGCGGCGAGAAGTTCCCAGGCTGCAAAGGAAACAAATTCTCTGATAATGAGTACAGTTGTTGCCATTGAGGAAGGCAGAAAGATCAGTGAACTGGCGATGCAGGTGTTTGACGGTATGGCGGAGCAGATTGAAAAGGCCAGCTCGGGAGTTAAAAATATTGCCGACACGGTGCGCCAGAATGTTTCTATTGTTACCCAGGCTGTAGACGGACTGGAACGCATTTCTCAGGTTGTGGAGCGCAATGTGGAGGTTTCTCAGGACAGTGAACAGGTTTCTATGATGATGGCTGAGGAGGCAGGAAATCTATTAAAAATGGTTGAGCCGTAAAGGGGGTCCATTGATAAATTAAAATCAGGAGTTCATGTCAAGAGACTTTATTAATATTTTCAGGTCTGTATATTGAAAACTAGAATGAATTAATGTACAATGTATCTATATCTGGCGAAAGGTGGTGAGAAGTATGAAGCAATACGAAGTACTTATGGCGAAAGAGTTATTTGCCGGTAGTGATATCATACGCAAATACACTTACAAAACAATGGACGCAGGGGATAACTATGCCCTTTTTTGGGAAGCGGATTGTTTTGTATGCGGCTCACCATGTGATGCGATAAGCTAGAAGTTGGCGATTTGCAATATTGCTTAAGTGAGAGCGAATACCCTGTGCGGACAAAACAGTCTGTTCAGGGTATTTTTATGTCTATGAGAAGTACTGTAAACTATAATGCCGAAAAACGGCAGAATGAGAGGAATAAAGATGATCCGTAAATATATGGCAACTGCCCGGATGTCGGTTCGTGGCAAGACAAATGGTGGCGCTCTTTACATGGTTCCGGATATCATTATGAAGGTTATATATCTTGTGCCGCTTATGTTTATCTGGAGGACATTGGCAGCCAGTGGGTATGCGGTGGAAATGTCCGTTTCGCAGCTCTTAAGTTATACATATGTCAATGCTTTGCTTTCAGACATGATGATTGTAAATACCTATTTATCAGCATGGGATTACGATGCCAGAAGCGTGGAAGTATTTACCCGTCCGATGCCTGTATTTGGGCAAGTGATTTCG
>JAFLTA010000064.1:9952-11380 GCA_022510685.1 Lachnospiraceae bacterium
CGGTGCAGGTTTTCTGGAATATTGTGATATGGTTTTTGGCAGTGATGTGGTTTCAGAGATCCAGGGAGAGGATGGTGAGTTTTGGTGGGTAAGATAACAATAAAGAGATATTTTAAATTGCTTAAGATCTATGCAAAGATGGATCTGGCTTCTTTGATGCGGGATATGAAATTTATGGCAGTCGTCATAACCGCGGATATTGTTTCTAATATATCGTCAATTTCCGGAATATTCCTTTTAGCTTGGAAATTTGGCGGTATAGGCGGCATGGATCGGTTTGAAGTCTTGTTCATGCTGGCATATGGCAATATTGTGATGGGCTTTCTAAATATGATGGGCGGCTGCAATGCGCTGTTTCCCAGCAGGATCATTGGCAGAGGGCAATGGGAGCACATGTTTATTATGCCGCTTCCTTATGTGGTGCAGCTGACAGTGGGAATATTTCCGTTTACCGGTTCCAGCAATCTATTGTCAGGGATTGCGTTATTGTGCGTTGCTGTGCATAACATGGATGTGGTATTGCCATGGTGGTGGTTGGGGACACTTATTTTTCAGTTGATAGTCAGTATGGTGATCGTGGTGTCTCTTTCATACCTGTTTTCCAGTCTCGCTTTTTATGCACCAGTACAGTGTGAGGAAATATCCAGTACAGTGATATATAGCGTAGAGCACACCAGGACATTTCCGCTATCCGGAATGCCACTATATATCAAATATCCGCTTTTGACAATTTTTCCGGCGGGACTTATGGCTTGGTTTCCAACGATGATCCTTCTGGGGAAAACTTTCGTATTTGGTAATTTCTATCCTGCGATATTTGCATTGATTGTTTCGTTTACTGCAGCTTATTTTTTCAAGAAAGGATTTAGATATTATGTTAAAAAAGGAATCAATAGATATGTTTCAGGTGGACACCGTTCATGATAGTATTGCGGTGAAGGTAGACTCTGTCAGTAAAATATTTACACAGTGGCAGAGGAAAGAGGGAAGCAGGAATATCTTTAAACAGGAAAAGAAGCTTGTGACAGCCCTGGATACGATTTCATTCCAAATAAACAAAGGTGAATTTGTAGCATATGCAGGTCCCAACGGAGCCGGTAAGAGCACTACTATGAAGCTGTTGTCGGGTATGCTGCAGCCTACAAACGGGAAAGTTTCTGTATTGGGAATGTCGCCCGAGAAGGATCGGATAGCGTTAATGAAGAAGCTTGGTGTATTATTTGGCAATCGGACAGAACTTTGGTGGGATCATCCTGTACTACAGAGCTTTGAATGGAAAAAAGTTGTATGGGATATTCCGGATTCCTTATATAAACGGAATCTGGATATGGTAACGGAACTGTTGGATATGGGCGGGCTTGTGAATACCTTTGCCAGAGAATTGTCGCTGGGACAGCGGATGCGGGCGGACTTGGCAATGATGTTATT
>JAFLTA010000065.1 GCA_022510685.1 Lachnospiraceae bacterium
ATGGCTCATACTGGAAAAGAAACGGTTCTGCGCCCGGTTCAGTTCTTCAATTTCCTGATTCTGCTTTTGGGCAATGGCATTTTCCGAGCGGTAGATAGTCTTCTGAAAAATAATCATGCTACAGAGAAGAACTGACACAATCAACAATGATACAAGGGAATCAATATAGGCTGTTTCCTTCGTATGCGAAACAACCACCCATGGAGAAATATAGGCAATACAATAGCAGGTCACATTCACGACAAAACTGCTCACCAGCAATACATATTTTATTGTTCCTACTACTGCGAGGCTCACATAAATCATGCCGAACAGGCACCAGATTGGTCCTCCCCCAGCAATTCCGCCTGCGGTCAAAAACACAATCGGTATCACTACAAAAATGATGACAACTGCTATAATGACCGCTCCCATCTGTATTTTGTGAAAACGAATGGCACAATAAAAGATAGCGCCGCAGAACGCACACACGACCATCAAAAGCATAATACTTTTTATGTCTTCCCCGATTAAAATATCGCTCACAATTCCTGCCGCCAATCCGCAGAGCCCACTCATCACAAGAAGCCGGAACAGCCGTTCCTGCAAATCCAGATTGCGGTTCCGTATGGATTTCAACATTTTACTGACTTTCATTATACTTCACCGCTTTCTATACTATGAGCAAGTGCTTCCACTTTCTCAGCTGCCAAAACCAATTCAAAGTTTTCCACATCCTGACTGACATCCTGCATAAGTTCTTTGACGGATGCCCCCTGATATACAAGGTCTTTTGTTTGCTCCAACAGGTTTTCTGCTGCACTTGCCTCAAAAAGATCAAGATTTTCCTTCAGCTCTGATAGAAGCTTCAACAGTTCCTCTTTCGACACCTCAGTGCCGGTTGCCACATTCTCCCCTGACAGATTCGTATCCTCAGAACCTAACACTTCCAAAATAGTCCGAATGGTCTTCTGGTATTTCGTAATCAACTCCCCATGATTTTCTCTGATATAAACAATATCCTGATTTTTGGCAGCCTCTTCTACCGCCTTCGCCATCTCTGAAAGCGTGTCGGCTCCTACCATTTTAGATGAACTTTTCAGAGCATGCACCATAATCTGATAATTCTTATAATCTTCCTTTTGGTACGAACTTTCGATGTCTGCTATCTTCTTTTCTCCATTTTTCGCAAACATGCCAATAAGCTGCTCATAATACTCCTTGTCCCCACGGCAGTATACCAGTCCGTTCTCTGTGTGGATTCCCTTTTTTTCCAGACGGCCTAACGTATCATTGCCTGTAACCGACTCCTCTTCATGAGCCTGTTCTACTGTAGTTTGCGCTGCCGTGTCCTGTTCTGCATTTTGCCTTTGTTCGTTTTCCTCCACATAGACAATCGATGTCTCAGGCAAAACTTTTCGTAAAAGCCGTTTCAGTTCCTGGTCCTCAATCGGCTTGGAAATAAACTCATCAAAGCCTTCCTGTAAAAACATTTCCCTTGCTCCGCTGACAGCATTCGCCGTAAAAGCAATGAAGACAGGTACTTTCTCTGTTTTCTGCCAGGTTTTGCGAAGTATTTTTAAGGTCTCCACACCATCCATCTCCGGCATCATGTGATCCAAAAATACCAGATCAAAATCCTCTTTTTCGCAGAGCTCGATTGCCTCTGCACCGCTTCCAACTGTTTTCACTTTCATCTGATAAGCATTAAAGATTCCTTCCGCCACCATCAGATTCATCGGTTCATCATCCACTACAAGTATCCGGACACCCGGACAGACGATGTTGTTCTTCTCAAACAGATCCTTCTCGGAAGATATCTGAGAACTCAAAATTTTGGCAAACGGCATAACATAAAACGGTTTTCTAATCACTTTAACCTGACTGTCCTTAATCGGACGAAGTCTTCCATCTGTCACCACGATAACTTCCATATCTGACTCCAGCGTCTCAAAATACGAGGCGTTCTCCTCATATTCTTCTCTTGCAATGAGCAAATGCGTCAACTGGTACATGGCAACCAGTTTCTTCAGTTCTTCAATACGAAAAACTCTGTGAATCGTGATATTCAACTCTTGGACCATATGGGAAATCACTGTATTGTAATACTCTCTCACCTCCGGAGTTGCGTACTTCTCCGGCAATAAATAGCATCCCACACAAAGTTTTTCCGGATTTGCTATCACGATACTCGGAGTAGTATCTGCTACCTTCTGCGGAATGCTGACAGATACTGTAGTGCCATTTCCCTCCGTGCTCTCGATCTGCATGAATCCTTCCATAGCAGCCACCATACCGTACACGATTGGCAAACCTAACCCGAGACCGCTGCTTTTTCGATTTCTTCCTCCGTTGGACTGAAAGAATTTCTCTTTGATTTTCCCCAGCTCATTTTCTGCAATTCCAATTCCCGTATCACTGACCTGAATGCACAGATTGATGCCATAAGGTTTACGTAATGCGTACACTCTGACATAAACCCCGCCCTTTTTCGTGAATTTGATCGCATTATCTATCAGGTGTTGCATAATCTTCTTGATTTTTCTTCCATCACCGAGAAGAACAGCCGGAATACGGGCTTCCACGTCAAACATCAATTCTATACCTATTTCTTCACTGGTCAGGCGATTCCCAATAATAATGTCCTGAATCAAAGAGGAAATCGTATAATTCTCTTCTGTGACGATAACGCTTCCGCCATCTACCTCGGTATAATCCAAAATATCTTCAATCTGATTGAACAGTCGGTTTCCCGCCATCTGTATCGACTGTATATCTTTCTTTTTCTCCGCATCTTCTTCGTTTTTCAGCATCACAGCCGTAATTCCCGTCACCGCGTTGATCGGAGTACGCAGCTCATGGGACATATTGGCAAGGAAATCTTCCGCCCGTCGATTAATCTCTTTCAAATCGGATATGGTTTCCTCTGTCTTACTTCTATCTTTTCTTCGCCATCGAATCGCAATCTCAATCAATCGCTCTGCCATCAAAACAATCCCGAAATGGAGAAGAAGTCTGATCTGAAGTTGTCTTGGCAAATCGAAAGGGTTGCCAATTACAAACACAAACTGGTAACATATGGTCAAATAATAGATCAAAGCGCAAAGTCTGACAAAACGTTTCTCATCTGTAGCAGAATACATAACAATAACCACTGCCATGACAGGAGCCAGATTATATGTGCTGTCCTCATGAATACCATAGAAGTAAAATGTGAGCATCATCAGGATGAAATATGTCCACAAACGGGTGCGTTCCGTCATATTTCCCAAAATATGTATCACCCAGCTGGCAATAATACCGAGGATAATCAGTATAACAGCGCCCATATTCCATTTGACGAATATGGACTCCACAACTAGGATAATCGTAAAAATAGTATAGCAGAGCAATATCATAAGATGTATTTCTCTCTGCTTCTCCCGCTCGTACATATCTGCCTACCTTTCTCTCATCAGATAATCAACATCTTCGTCAATCATACGGAGCATAATTTCTGCAAATTCAGGGTCAAACTGTATTCCCTTACATTTTTCCACTTCTCCACGAACCACTGCCTGCGGCAGGTTGTCGCGATAACTTCTTTTCGAAGTCATGGCGTCATAGGCATCCGCTACTGAAATAATCCGTGCCTCAATTGGTATGTCTTCCCCGGCTTTCCCATCCGGATACCCCTTGCCATCATAGCGTTCATGATGCCATTTGGCACCAATTAAAAGATTTGGAAAATCGGAAATATTCTTCAGTATTTTCTCACCCTGAACCGGATGGCTTTTCATAATAGTATACTCTTCGTCCGTCAGCTTTGCCGGTTTATTGATAATGGCATCCGAGATGCCGATTTTTCCCACATCATGAAGCAGCCCCATCAAATAAATCTCTTCCTGCTTTTCTTTGGAAAGTCCCGCACGCTTTGCGATTTTCCTGGCATAGTCTGCCACTCTGTTGGAATGTCCATTGGTATAAGTATCCTTGGCGTCAATGGCACCCGATAATGCTTTCACGACCTGTACGACCAGCCTCTCCAGTTTTTCACTCTGCGCAATTACTTCCTGAGTCTTTATCTCTACTTCCCGCGACAAATCCGCCTGTAGGTGAACCAGTTCAATGGTGTGACTGGCGCGAAGCAGCAGTACCTCCGGCACAAACGGTTTCTTGATAAAGTCCATGGCTCCGGCTTCCAAACCTCTGGTCTCCGCATTGCTGTCATCATCTGCAGTCAGGAAAATAACAGGGATATCCGCTGTAGCCTCATTTCCCTTAATCTCGGCAATTGTCTCAAAACCGTCCATTCCCGGCATATGTATATCGAGAAGAATAAGGTCCGGGCGGTTCTCCTGCAAGAACTTAATGGCATCCTCTCCCGATTTTAAGCAGCTCACACGCATTTTTTCCTTGCTAAGAATGTGACTTGCCATCCGAAGATTTTCTGTGTCATCATCTACTACCAAAATCCAATTACTCATAATATATATTCCTCTCTTTTCCTTAGCAAAATTTGTCAGTGCATCAAAATATACTTATTCATATTTTAGCATAACCACCTTCTCTTTGTCTATGGAAAACAAAAAAAAGAGAGCTTTTCTTTCTTTTTACGAAAAGCTCTCCACAATCCAATTTTACACTTTACTTATCCAAACTTTTCAGCGTCGGGAATAGCAGTACATCCCGAATCGCCGGCGAATCCGTCATCATCATCACCATGCGGTCAATACCGAATCCGATTCCTCCTGTCGGCGGCATTCCGATACTCAAGGCATTGAGGAAATCCTCATCAATATGGTTCGCCTCTTCATCTCCCTGGGCGATTAACGCCTCCTGAGCCTCAAAACGGGCGCGCTGGTCAATCGGGTCATTTAACTCCGAATAGGCATTTGCCATTTCCCAGCCGTTCATAAAGAATTCAAAACGCTCCACATACTCCGGATTATCCGGTTTCTTTTTCGTCAACGGCGAAATTTCAATCGGATGGTCCATAATAAAGGTCGGTTGAATCAGATGTTCTTCTACGTATTTTTCAAAGAAAAGATTCAGAATATCTCCCTTTTCATGGCGTTTCTCGTACTCAATGTGATGCTCGTCTGCCAGAGTCTTTGCTTCCTCTGTTGTCTTTATTTCATTAAAGTCAATACCGGCATATTTTTTCACTGCATCCACTACAGTAATTCGCTCAAAAGGCTTTGATAAATCCATCGTGTGTTCACCATAATGGATAATTTCTGAACCGGTAACCTCTTTCGCCACATAGCGGTACAACTTCTCCGTCAAATCCATCATGCCGTGGTAGTCGGTATAGGCCTGATATAATTCCATCAGTGTAAACTCCGGATTATGTCTTGTATCCAGTCCCTCGTTACGGAATACCCGGCCGATTTCATATACCTTTTCCAGACCGCCTACAATCAGACGTTTCAAATATAACTCCAGAGAAATACGCAGACGCAAATCTTCTCCCAATGCATTGTAATGGGTGTTAAAAGGTCTTGCTGCCGCACCACCGGCATTCTGCACCAGGATCGGTGTTTCCACCTCCATAAAGCCCTGTTCATCCAGATAATTGCGGATACTCCGGATGACCTTGGAACGCTTCAAAAAGGTGTCCTTTACTTCCTGATTCATAATCAAATCCACATATCGCTGACGGTAACGCATATCGGTATCCGTCAGACCATGGAATTTTTCCGGTAAAATCTGAAGGCTTTTTGACAACAGAACCACTTCCGTGGCGTGAATCGAAATCTCCTCTGTCTTTGTCTTAAAAACCTCTCCGGTAACGGAAACGATATCACCTACATCATATTTTTTGAAATCCTTATAGGAATCCTCTCCGATATTATCCCGTGCCACATAGGCCTGAATGTTGCCCTGTAAATCCTGAACATTGCAAAAGGAGGCTTTTCCCATAACCCGCTTGAACATAATTCGTCCGGCGATGGTAACAGTCTGTCCCTCTAATGCATCATAGTTTTCTTTTATTTCCATGGAGTGATGAGTCACATCACACTTCGTAATTTCAAAGGGATTTTTCCCTGCTTCCTGTAAATTGGCCAGTTTTTCTCTTCTGACCTTTAACAACTGGTTTAAATCTTCTGCCACTTTGTTAGTACCTCTCTTTATTTGGAATTTTTGCGAAAATCAAGTATTTCATACCGAATCATGCCCGCCGGCGTCTCTACCTCTACGGTATCCCCCTTCTGGGCTCCCAATAATGCTTTGCCCACCGGAGATTCATTGGAAATCTTACCCTGAAGACTGTTCGCTTCCGTAGAACCAACAATTTTATATTCCATTTCCTCATTAAACTCCAAATCTTTAATCGTAACTGTGCAACCTACACTAATCACACTGGAATCTATATCTTCTTCCACGACGACTTCGGCGTTTTTTAAAATTTTGTCAATCTCTTCAATGCGAAGTTCAATATCACGCTGCTCCTCTTTTGCCGCATCGTATTCTGCGTTCTCCGACAAGTCTCCCTGCTCTCTCGCCTCTTTGATTTTCTGGGCAACCTCTCTACGACGGACTACCTTTAAATCATGTAATTCCTCCTCTAACGCCTTTAAGCCTTCATACGTCAAAATATTTTTCTTTGCTTCAGCCATGGTTTTACCTCCTAGAAATTAACATCATTTAATTATAGCCCAACATTCCCGACTTGTCAATCAAATGGCATTACTACGACAGAAATTCCTCCTTTGCGCCAGAAGAATCATTTTCGTCCTCATTACTGCGCACAAGAATAAAACGAAATTCCTCCGGTACATTAATAATTGTGTTTTTCTTCATGGCCGCCCAGTTTTGAGCAGAAATAATACATTCCGTGTTGGGATATCCGGCTTTAGCCGATTCATCCGTCCTCGGAGTCTCCACTTGAGTAACATAAATCGGATAATACTTACAGGTATCAATAACATTCTGGGTAACGGTAGGATTTACGACACCGCGTAAGAGCAGGGCAGCATACTTTGTCTGCTCACCCTTATCGTTCAGTTTTCCATCCTTTAAGGACTGGATATTTTTCAAGGTATTGTTTTTAATGACACAGTCCTTCCAGTTCAGGGCACGGATAGCTGCATTATAAGTTCCATTCACTTCATTACCATAAATCTTCACATTTTCATGGTATAGCTGGGTTTTTCCCGCCGCAGAATAAGTATGGCTGCCGATGGCTGTCCCCACATTCTGAAAGGTATTGTTTCGGATTGTAACAGTTTTACAGGTGGTCTTGTCATGAGCGGACCAATTATATCGAAAACCACCGGTGTTTTCATCCGTTCCGTCAATATTAATACATTCCTTGTGGCTTTTCTGGTTCGATGGTGTAAATCCTTTGAAGGTACAGTTTTCCACCGTTACATTGTTAGATGAATTCAGTTCAATAAAGTGGGTCCCGTACTGATTCAAACAGGTAATGCCCCGGATGGTAACATTTCTTGCATGCCCCATCACAATGGCCATGGCATTTTTTACATTCACACAGTTAATTATCACATTGCCGCTTCCCTTAATCGTTACATTATGGGAACCGTTGTAGCCACTGACGGTTTTCTTTGTCCCATCTTTGGAAGGTGGCACCAGAGTAAATATGGCCTTTGCATAGGCAACATCCTTGGAAGTTGTCCCCGCCTTATAAAAGGTAACCCCATTTTGCAGATTCAGGGTCACATTGGACGGAATGCAGATATTGTTTGTCACCGGATAGGTTCCGGCAGTTACTGTAATCGTCCCGCCTCCCGCATACTCGAGCTGATCCATATAGGACTGAAACACGTAATATACCCGTTTCGCCGAAAAGTCAGAACGATCCGTATAACGTTCTCTATACGGCGCAGACTTTATGGATAAGGTAAAATTCCGATCCGTTCTATTCCTGAAATAGAAAATGCGGGTGCTGTCATTTTTCACAAAATAATGGGTGACATCGATGAACCGGTTACTGTCCCATCGGTTCATGCAACTGGTTGTCAGTGTCGAAGCCAGCTTGGCAAATTTTCTGCTTCGCCCCCGATTCACTGCCGTGCCAAAACACATAGGATAATGGCATTTTTTAAAGATATTTTTCGTCACAGTAGGATTGTATACACCATAGCCCAACAGGTAGAAATCACTTTTCGTGCTGCGAGAAGTTCTTTTCATCGTATTGGAGGAGATGACCGGCCAACGCCATCCCACCGCATAAATTGCCGCTCTTCCCGGATTGGTAAAGACATTTCCCGAAATGGTAATGCCCTTCTGATAATAAATCCTTCTCTTGCCATTCTTTACCCGTGTTGCATATTTGGACGACCCCACACCTACGTCCTGGGAGTAAAAGGAATTTTTCTTTATTTGAATGCCTTCATTTATCGTATTATCAAGCTTACTCCATTTTCCGGAAAAGCTATTGGTTTCCGAATTAATCGTCTCTAGGCGAACCGCCGGACGTTTTCCTGACACCGCCGGATTGCCGGCTGCTTTATAAAATTTACATTTGTATACCGTAATCTTCTTAGACCCCTCAATCCGTAAATAATTACCACCATTTCTGTTTTTAAAACGGATATTTTTTATCGCTATGTTCCTTGCATGTCCCATATAAATAGCGGTGGCATTCTTTACTTTTTTCAAATCTATCGTCACTGTTCCTAAGCCGATCAGTGTGACATTTTTAGAAGCTCCATAGTCTTTTATTTTCCGTTTTGTCTTTGCTTTTTTATAGGAAACCATCTGAAACATATAAGATGTTGCTTTCAGCTTTTTGGTTCCGGTTTTACTTGTCTTAACTAATTTTACGCCTTTTTTTAACTTAATCGTAACATTGGATGGCACATAAAGGGTGCAGGGAATTTTGTAGGTTCCCTTTTTCAGTGTCAACGTTCCTCCTTTTTTGGCCATCTTTTCCAGATAGGAGCGAAGCATATAATAATGCTTTGTATTTGTATTATAATTTTGGTTTTTGCCCTTTTGATACTCTTCGATACACGGCACCGTTTTCGTCGTCACGGCATAGCGCTTTTTCTTCGCTTCTGCTTTTCCCCCGGCAAGCAGCATGCAGACGATTGCACAAAAAACAACGGTTATTATCTTTTTCCATCGTACCTGTTGTGTCTGTCCCATCTTTGTCCTCTCCTATCGTTTTTTCCAAACCAGTTACAGTATAGTGGGAAACTTTGTCATTTTATTTTCACATCCAACTATTTCCCAATAGAAAGAATCCTCATTATCTGTTTTCCTCATCTAATAATAGAAAAGTATATATCAGATAATAAGGATTCCCTTTTTATTTCATGATTATTTCAAATCATTTTTATTTTGCTGCTCTTTCTGCCAAAGCTGCATATTTTGCTTTCGCATCCTTTTCTGCTTTTGCAAACAATGCTTTTGCTCTGTCCGGATTGGAGCGTGACAGTCTGTTATAACGTACCTCACCCATAATGAAGTCCTGATAACTTCCTGTCGGCTCTTTGGAATCCAGAATGAATGGATTCTTTCCTTCCTCTGCTAACAGTGGGTTGAAACGGAACAGATGCCAGTAACCGGACTCTACCGCTTTCTTCTCCTCTGCCTGGGCACTCTTCATACCGCCCTTGATACCATGGTTGATACATGGAGCGTAAGCGATAATCAAAGATGGTCCCGGATAAGCCTCAGCCTCTACAAATGCCTTCATCATCTGGTTCATATCAGCACCCTGAGCAATCTGTGCCACATAAACGTAACCATAGCTCATGGCAATTCCGGCAAGGTCTTTCTTCTTCACATCTTTACCGCCGGCAGCAAACTGTGCAATAGCACCGGTCGGGGTAGCCTTAGAAGCCTGACCACCTGTATTGGAATAAACCTCCGTATCGAATACGAGTACATTCACATCCTGACCGCTTGCCAGTACATGGTCTAATCCGCCGTAACCGATATCGTATGCCCAACCGTCACCACCGAGAATCCACTGGGATTTCTTTGCGGCGAAATCTTTCAGGGCAAGAATCTGTTTTGCATTTTCATTTTCACAACCACATGCTTCAATGGCTGCAATCATTTCCTTTGTTGCCTTTGCATTGGCACCACTGTTTTCAATGGTATCAAGATATGCCTGAATCTTTGCCTTTACATCTTCTTTTTCAGCAACCTTCAGAAGCTCTTCTGCTGCGGAAACAACTTTCGCTCTGTTCGCTCTCTGACCTAACTGCATACCGAAACCATACTCAGCATTGTCCTCGAACAGGGAGTTTGCCCATGCCGGACCTTTGCCCTCGTGGTTTACTGTATATGGAGATGCCGGTGAAGAACCACCCCAGATGGAAGAACATCCGGTAGCGTTTGCAATATACATTCTGTCACCAAACAACTGTGTCATTAATTTCGCATATGGAGTCTCTCCACATCCACCGCAGGCTCCTGAGAACTCTAAGAGTGGCTGTTTGTACTGGCTGCCCTTTACAGTGGTCTCAGGGAATTTCTCCAGTACAGCTGCCGGAGCATCAAAGGTTACACCATATTCGAAGAATTCCTGCTGGTCATGTCCCTCAGCATAAGGTACCATGGTAAGAACATTGTTCTTCATGTTACCCGGGCAGACATTTGCACAGGAACC
>JAFLTA010000066.1 GCA_022510685.1 Lachnospiraceae bacterium
CATAATCTAATATGAGATTGGAGCCGATGCTATGGGCGTAATCCGCATTAAAATATAGCATAAAGATTGTTCGGAGACAATTCATTTTTTATCCAATAGGAGCAGAGCCCACTATCAGCTAATCCAACTTTTTAAATTCTTCATCTCCCTCTTGTCTGAGTCCTTATTTTTCTTATGAGTTATTTGATATTCCATAATGCTATTTGTTTTCTCATGATAGTATAGTATATATACATAGTCTCTCTGATACCAGACCAGTTCCTTCTCCCTCAGCTTTTGAACATATGTCTTCCATTTCGCCATAAAATCCTTAGAGTGCTTCTTTACCTTCGACAGAGCAAAAACAGGACCATAATATATCACATCTCTACGATTTATCTTTACATCATCTATATTGGATTGAAGGTAGGAGTCCAACCCACAAGTTTCCGCTAATTCCACCATCTTAGCATAGGGATACGAATCCAGTATCGGTCCATAAGTGCTTTGATAACAAAGGAACTCTGTTGTCGGTGATGTCCCTTTCTGGTGAACAATATACCAACGACCTCCTTGATCTCCATAATGTATATTGGATAAGTATACCTTTTGTATAGCGTACCTTTCCGGTACCTCTTGGTAGGATATTTGGTCTCCAAGCTCAACCTCTATCCCATATTCATCTGAAACAGTCTGCTCTACCTTTTTAACTACATCTTGGTCCGTCTCTATCTCTTTCTCTTGCTTAGCCTCCTTATTATTGTGAAACATGGTTCCAAATAAGCAAAGAACTAAAAGAAATAAAAACGGTATCAAAAATATTTTCCAGGTGTTTTTGTCTTCGAGCATTCGTACCAGTCTCGTTTTATATCCAAAAAACCAACCAATAATAGAAATAATAAGAAGTAAAATTAATCTCATATCTATCCCACCTTTTCAAGTAATCTATTCGTTTACAAAAACAATTTATAGTAAAAAAACCTTCAAACTATGTAACTTCCTACATCAGTTTGAAGGTTTTACTTAATCCAAAAATGAATCCACCCTTTGTTTACTATATTTAAGGATGACTAATTAGAAATCAACAAATTTTCCTTCAGCCTTATCATTAATAACATAATAAGCTCTGCGCTCTACCGGGTCGATGTACACACACAGGGACTTAATTGCACCAACGCGGTGACCCTCTGCTTTGTATACCTCGTGAATCTTTTCAACAATTTCCTCTGTCTGGAACTGCTCACCGGAGTACTCCACAAAAATCTTCTGAACTTTCTCAGCAGGCTTCTTTGCCGCCTTCTTCGCTGCGGTCTTCTTTGCCGGTTTTTTCACTGCAGGTTTCTTCTCCTCTGTCTTTACTGCAGGCTTCTTCTCCTCAGCCTTCACTGCTGGCTTAACCTCAGGTTTCTTTGCAGCTCCCACTGCCTTTGCCACCGCTGCAACCGGTGAATTTTTCACTACATTAGTCTTTGACTCTGTTGCTTTTGCCTTATTAGCCATTTCAATTCTCCCTTTCATTGCTCTCTTGAGCTATAGCTGTTTACTGTCTCTTTACAAAAGCAAGTTTATACCCATTAGCTTATACTTGCAAGGGGTTTTTTAAATTTTGGTACAAATGCATAAAAAATAATAAAATATATAGAAAAATTATTTAAATTGCATCATAAAATTAATCCTTTCTGACCAATTCCCAAAAAGCAACCTTACAAACACTAAAAAAATACTAATCTTTCATCTTCGGTCTGAATATCAGGGAGCCTAAATAACCAAAAATTAGTGCTGCGGATACACCTACTGCACAAGCAGTAAATCCTCCCTTAAATAATCCTATAAATCCCTCTGCATCAATAGCATCTTTTACCCCTTTAAACAACACATTCCCAAATCCCAGCAACGGAACAGTAGCACCCGCTCCTGCCCATTTTGCAAAGGGTTCATACCATCCCAAAGCACCAAGGACAGCTCCGGTACATACCAAAAGGACCATAATACGTCCCGGCAGTAATTTTGTCTGATCCATTAAAATTTGTACTACTACACAGATTAATCCACCCACCACAAAAGCCAATAAATAACTCAAAATTAACACTCTCCCTTCTATTCCTATTTTGAATATGACATTCTTAGTACTTTTTCATTAATTTTTCAATAAATTTCTCCGAAATTGCAGCCACATTAGTGAACTTTTTCAGAAAAATTAATTATTTTTTTACTCGCCGTCTCAAAATGATTTTGAAAGTTATTTTCCCACTAATTTTGTGATAATTTCAGCAAAAAATATGCGTATTTTTAAGACTAATTTTGTCGAATTTACCCCGTTAGGGGTTTTGACCCCAGCATCATATAACTTCAACAATACAAATTACTTTTTAGGAAACTAAAGATTCCAATAAAACTGCATGAGCAATTCCCGGTATGCTGTTTCCCTCATTGAAACTGACCACAGAAAGCAATGCTCCGGTTGGCACAAATAATACCCGTTTCCATTCTCCACTCTCCAGTTGTTTTAAAATATATCCTGCCAACATGACCGCACTACAGCCACATCCACTGCCACCTGCATTCGTCTGCGGATCTTTTCCGTAGATTTCTATTCCACAGTCCATGTAAATGTCTGCAATATCATATCCTTTTGCTGATAAGATGTCCAAGAGTATATCCTTTCCCACCATGCCCAAATCTCCGGTAATGATTCGATCATAAACCTCCGGTCCGGTCTTAAAGTCTGTGAAATGAGTAACAATAGCATCAGCGGCAGCCGGCGCCATACAGGCACCCATGTTCATAGTATCCTTCACACCATAGTCAACAATCTTTCCCGTGGTAATTCCGGCAATACGTGCTTTGCCATGCTCTGCACCCTCTGCTCCTATGACAACAGCACCACTTCCCGTCACCGTCCAGGTAGATGCTTTCGGACGCTGATTCGCATATCCAAGCGGAAAACGAAACTGCTTCTCTGCACTGGCGAAATGGCTGGAAGTCATTGCCAACACATAATCCGCAAAACCGCCCTCCACCATCATGGACGCAATACCAATGGATTCCCCCATCGTGGAACAAGCTCCGAAAACACCAAACAACGGTTTTTCCAAATCAATCAGTCCAAAAGAGGATGCCATGAGCTGTCCCAGCAGATCTCCTGCTACCACATAGCGGATTGCCTCCTTGCCACAACCGGCATGGGTAATCGCCAACTGTGCCGCTCTCTCCTGCAGTCTCCCTTCCGCATCCTCCCAGGTATCGCCACCAACCTTAGGATCCAATTCTATCTGATCAAAACAGTCTCCGTAAGGACCTTCTCCTTCCTTTTGCCCCACAACGGATGCCGCTCCGCATATAACCGGTGGATTTTCAAAACGCACACTTTGTTTTCCCTGTTGCTTTTTCGTCACGTTATCCCTCCATTTCCACATATTACTTCGCATACTATCTCGCAGATTTATCACGATATATGATAGTCAAAGCAATAAAATCGTTTTTCTACTGATATACTATACCCATCATGAATAATTCTATCCTCGCATAATGGCACCTATTTGAACCCTGCCTCAATCTTGCGCCGGCATTGATTGCAAGAAAAAAGCTCTATAGTTTCATAGTTAAAACTATAGAGCTTTTTGAACTATTACAAATTTACGTTTTTTCAAGTCAGTCATATACGGAATCCGGTATATCGATTTTTTGCATACACTTTATGCATCCTCATCCATCAGATTCTCCTCATCGCCCAAATCTATCTTCTTCAATTTTCTGCGATAGAAAATATCATAAAATACCGGAACGATAAACAATGTCATTAACGTTGCATAGAGCAAACCGCCAATGGTAACAATTGCCATTCCCTGTGACATGGCAGCACCGATATCCTGACTGAGTGCCATGGTGGACATCGCCAAAATCGTTGTAAGTGCCGTCATAAGGATTGGGCGCATACGCGTCTTTCCGGTCTCCACGAGGGCTTCTTTCTTTTCCGTGCCGTCCAGTCGCAACTGATTGACATAATCTACAAACACAATACCGTTATTAACGATGACACCTGAAAGAACCAGGAATCCCATCATAGCCATAACGGACAATTCCTGCCCGGTTATCAATAGGGCAATCAGTCCACCGGTAAAGGCAAGCGGTATGGTCAGCAAGACGATAAACGGTGATAACAGACCTTGGAACTGCGCCACCATGATCAGATAAATCAATATAATTGCCAAACCAATCATAGTCAGCATATTTTTAATCATCTCGTTATTGGTCTCACTTTCACCGGCAATCTTAATGCTATAACCGTCCGGTATATTGTATTTGTCAATTTCCTTTTGCAAATCACGGCTGAGCAAAGTTGCATTTTCACCTTCATTTACCGTAGCGTTGACTGCAATATAATTGGAAAGATTCTCTCTGCGCAAGGAAGCCACTCCGTTACCTTCGCTTACCTTGGCAAATTCTTTGAGCTTATGCTTTTCCTTCTTTTCCTCTCCCTTGTCATTCACCGTAGTCGTTTCAAACTCATACTTTAATAAGTTATCGGTATCCAGTTCTTCTCTCTCATCTACAATCGTTACGTCATAATCCTGCTCGTCAACAGTAATTGTCGTTGAACTCTTTTCCGTGGTCAGCTTGGCGGCAAGCTCTTGATAAATCTGCGCCACTGTCAATCCATAGCGCATCGCCTTATCCTTGTTTACCGTGACTACGATTTCCTTGTCACCATCTTCCTGACCATTGGTAATTTCTTCATATTTATTTTGCTTTTTCAGCATCTTCATGACATCATCGCTGATTTTCAGAAGTTTTTCCGGATCCTTACCGTAAATATCTACCTCCACACCGGCTGCCATCATACTGGACATATCCATATTAGACTCTGACACGCTGTAATCATCTAAATCCGCATCTTCTAAAATCTTTTCGATTTTCTTTGCTATTTTCTTATTTTGATTGGCATAATCCTCTTTTAACAGAAGCATTCCGTTAAACGTTTTGCTTGGTCCGCTACCTCCGGATACTCCCAGCATAGAGCCCATATCTCCCATCATGGCTCCCACCTTGTCTACACCTTCTATCGCTTTCACTTTTTCCAAAATTTCATCTGACTGGGCATAATCTTCTTCCGTAGAAGTATCCTCTTTTGCCGTATAACTGTATGACATCTGCTCACTACCCATTTCCGGCATAAACACAACACCCATCTGTACTACCTTCACGATGGAGAATACAAGCAATGCCACAGCTATCGTAATCGGAACTATCTTTACTTTCAAGCAGAACCGCAATACCTTTTCATAACCGACAATCATTGCATTGAAGAAGCGATGCTCGCGCTCTGAACCTTTTTTCAGCAATGTGGCACCCATGGTCGGCACGACTGTCAACGCCACCACCAGACTGGCACTCAGGCTGTATGCAATGGTCAGACACATATCCTGCATGATTTGTCTGGTAATACCGTCAGTAAATACAATCGGCATAAATACACAGATGGTAGTTAGCGTAGATGCAAAAATCGCTCCTGCCACCTGATTGGCACCCATTACTGCTGCGCGGGCTGCAGATATGCCCTTACTTCGCAGTCGGTATATATTCTCAATAACTACGATGGAGTTATCCACCAACATACCGATTCCTAACGCCAGACCGGACAGGGAAATCATGTTCATCGTAATATTGGTAAAATACATCAGTACCACGGCAAACAACACACTCAACGGTATACTGAATGCTACTACAACTGTAGGTCTTACATCCTGAAGGAAAAGGAATAACACTACGATAGCGAGCAATGCACCCCAAAGCAAATTAGAGAGCACGGAATTCACGATAAACTTAATGTAGTCACCCTGGTCCATCATGTTCGTAAAATGTAAGCCTTCGTACTTTTTCTCCATCTCACGCATGCTTTTGTTGATTTCCTTGGATACGGTAGAGGTTCCTGCCGTGCTTGCCTTGGACACACTGACAATGACTGCATCGTTTCCGTCAACCTTCGCATAGGAATCTTTACTGTTATTTACCACAGTAATATCAGCCACATCCTGCAGACGCACATCTCCGATATCGTCAATATGACAGAGAAGGGTTTTTTTCATGGCTTCAATGCTTTCGTATTCATCGCCTACTTTAATCAAATACTGCGTTTCGTCTTCACTAATATATCCTGCCGGCATAGAGAAGTTTTCTGCCATCAAAATACCGGACAAACTTTCCATCGTAAGCAACTGATCCAGATTGGCATTTTTTAGTGCCTCTTTTTTCGACTTCTTAAAAGAATCCTGTGCTGTTTCCAGTTCTTTCTCACTGCTCTCAATCGCGCTTTGAGCAGATGACATCTGTGCATTGGCAGAACCAAAAGCAGCTGCCGCATTAATCTTTCCTGCCTCTACCTGTTCATACTGCTTTTCTGCCTTGGCAATGGATTTTGTCACCTGAGCCACTACCGCTTTTGCTGCGGCAATCTCCGTTTTTAAGTTGGCAAGCTCTGTATCAATCTGCGGAATGCGCACCTCGACAATATTATAGAGAGTTTCCAGATTTTTCTTAGTCATTGCCTTGGCTGCCTCTGACTGCCCCTGCTGTTCCAGCAGCTTTTTATACGCTGTCAGTTTAGCCGGATTGTCAATGGCATCTTTTACATCTATGGGCAAAGTTGCAAGCTGGGTTTCTGTCTGTGTCTTCGTCAGATTTTCCGCTTGTGTTGCAGCGGTATCCTTAAGCACATCTGCCATATCTCCCAACTGCTTCAGGTACGTATCCACATTGTTATCCGTGATGGTTACATCAATTCCGCCTGTTTTCAACGCCTCCTGAACCATAGTGTACAAAATGTTCTTATATATCTCATCATATATCGCCTGATAAGCCGCTCCTCCTTTGGCAAATGTAGCACGCACAGCAGCGAATCCTTTGTTCATCTGCTCATAAGAAGAAACCACTTTATTATCCACATACGCTTTACGTTCTGCCTTCAAAGCAGCCTGACTCGCCTTCAAACTTGTCAAATGAGACTCATATGCGACTTTCGTTGCAATAGCCTGATTCATCAGTTTACTGAACTTCGCCAATTCCGTAGACTGTTTGCTCTGCTCATCACTCAGTTTGTCTTTTTGCTTTTCCAGCTCATCCTTTCCCTCTTTCAGCTTTTTCTGTCCTTTATCGATTTTTTTCTTGGCATCTGCCAGAGTTTTATCCGTCTTCTCCAACACCTTGCCATTCATTTCATCAATCTTATCCTGATTGAGCACCACCTCGATGGATTCTTCAATCATACCAATGGTAGATACGCTTGCCACACCATCCTGACGCTCCAACGTTGGGATTACATTCTCATCGATAAACTTACTCAGCTCAATGCTTTCTTTTCCCTGATAGTCAACACTTGCCATGAGCGTAGCCATCATGTCCATGGAAATCTCCATAATCATAGGACGTCCCGCCGTCTCCGGCAATTCCAGCTGATTTACGGCTGATGAGACTTTTACCATTGCTGCATCCATGTTGGTATCATCCTGAAACTCTAACATGATCATACTGGAATTCTCTGAAGAATTACTGACAACGTTCTTCACACCATTCACGGTACCTACAGTCCCCTCCATGGGTTTTGTAATTTCCGTCTCCACCTTTTCCGGGGAAGCACCCACGTATGTAGTGATAACCATCATGTAAGGCATATTCATATTAGGCAGTAAGTCGGTTGTCATCTTCGAAAAACTGACACCACCCAGCACTAGTACGATGATGACCCCTACCAATACCACGAATGGTTTCTTTACACTAAATTTTGGCATTGTTATCTCCTTTTCCTACCTTTCGTATAGGATATATAAAATATGTCAATTATACACTGCAACGTATCTTATTATAATAAAATAAAAATTTTTTACAAGAGATTACAGATTAAAATTTATTAATTCTCTTAATCAATTTCCCTTTCCCTGTTGACATCTGTATTCTAGTACCACTTAAGATAAATCCATGGCAATCGTTATGTCATTTCCCGTGACCGTTACTTCTGCCTTTGCACCGCTGACCAGAGGCATCATAGGTGGCAGATGCCCGATATCCACATCCATAACTATCGGAACATCATACCCGGATAACATAGAAGTAACAGCCGTATACTGGTTCAAGCCGAACATTTCTTCTCCGAAACACAGAGGTCTCCCGATGAGAAAGCCCTTGACGTGACGGAACCATCCTGCATGAGACAATTGCCACAATGCACGCCGGATGCTCATCACATTCAAGTCACACGACTCCATAAACCAAATGAACCCATCCTCTGCATATCGCTCTGCAAACTCCGCCACATGGTCATATTTCGTTCCCACCAGATTGGCAAGACAATCCAGACAGCCACCAATCAAACGCCCCTCCATCTGAATATCCTGTCCTGCCGGTTCACAGTGCAACACCCGAGGCTCCGTGACGTGATAAGGCTCCAGAGGATTTTCCTCCGTCTTTAATGACTCTTTTTCCCACAGAGGATACCCTTGCACCTTATTGGTTTTCCCTGTCAATATATCATAGGCATCCTGAATAGCCGGATGCCATTGTCGCATTCCCAATGCCGGAGCGCAGGGACCGTAAATTGCCACTGTATCACATAGAGTAGGTAAAAGAAATGTCAGATTTGTGTTGTCTGAGTATCCCATGAACCATTTTGGCGGACAGTGCTTTAACTGGTCAAAATCGACATAATCCAACACTTCGCACATAAGCTCTCCGCCACCACAAGAGAGAAGTACATCAATATCCTCCCTTGCAAAGAATTCATTGATTTCTCTGCCGCAGTTTTCGGGAGTGCTACTGATACCAATTCCGTCCCCTGCATAACAGTTGGGACCATTTACCAGTTTATGCCCGAGTTTCTCCAATTTTTCCTGTGTAGAAGCGAAACAACTTCGATATGGCTCGATATTACACCCAAAAGCAGGAGCCACAAAGCCGATTGTCCCGTGTGCTGGCAAAAATTCCGGTATCCTCATATTGCTCCTCCTTTTTTTCGCTGCTTCTTAGGTATCTCATGAAACTCCTCCAGACATAGCTTATCGTAACATCGGTACATGGTCTGCACAGAATTTTCCAGAATATAATAATGGCGGATATACGGAAATAACAGCACCATCAAAAGTACCCCCAGACACAAAAAAGGAATCGTCGGTGCCACTGCACATACAGCAAATACAATCACTGTCAGCAGCGCAAACGTGATAGTCACTATTAAATGAATCAGCCTCTCATGCTGAAAAAAAGAAATCTGTGTCAGCACTTTTTCACACAGCTGCCTTCGCTCATCATCCGAATAATCTTTCTCGCATATCCCAAGTAAATATTCCCTGTACTGCAATATTCTCTGCTCCATATATTCCTCCATTCCCGTATGCGAATTACGTTGTCGACTTCTCTATGTTTTCGCTGTCATGCCAGCGTGATGAAGCAGAACGAAACAAGGTTCAGATAGGCGCCATCATGCTAGTCAAAACGGCTCCCGGTATTGAAGACACCGGGAGCCCGTTAGTTATAAAAGTATAATTTGAAATACTTAATTTTGTTTATAATCTGCCACGTTAGTCTTATCTACCTTTTCAAAAGGTACCCACACATACTTGTGGTCATCGGACACGTAATCAATCCCATCTAACGTCTTTCCTTTGGCAAGTCTTGCCGCTGCTTTCACCGCATAGCTTCCCTGACCGATTGCAGACTGATACACGGTAAATTCCATCTTGCCGGATTCAATCGCCTCGCATCCTACATCTGTAGCATCTATTCCCACTAAGGTAATCTGACCATCCGGAATACCATGCTCCTCACAGGACTGCAGCACGCCTAATGCCATGTTGTCGTTATTGCAGGCAACTACATCTACTGTCTGACCTGTTTTCAAGAAAACATCAAAGTTCGCTTTTGAGTGGTCTAAATCCCAGTCTGCATAGTCATCGTATACATAGTTAATCGTCTTATCCGAGTCATCTAACACGGCTTTCAATGCATTGGATCTTCCTATTGTTGCCGGATGCATTTTCTGACCCTCCACGATTCCCACATTGATAGTATCTGCATCCTTAAATTTTTCCAGAATAAACTCTCCCTGGAACTTTCCTGCATCGGACTCATTAGAGCCTACAAACACATATTTA
>JAFLTA010000067.1 GCA_022510685.1 Lachnospiraceae bacterium
CAGCAGCAGTAAACATTGTTCCGAACAGCACAGGTGCAGCAAAGGCTATCGGCCTGGTTATTCCGGAACTGAATGGTAAACTGATTGGTTCCGCACAGCGTGTACCGACACCTACCGGTTCTACTACCATTCTTACTGCCGTAGTAAAGGGCAAGGATGTAACTGTTGAGGGTATCAATGCCGCTATGAAAGCAGCAGCAAATGAGTCCTATGGTTACAATGAAGATGAAATCGTATCTTCCGACATTATCGGAATGAGATATGGCTCTCTCTTTGATGCTACCCAGACTATGGTCTGCAAGGTAGACGATGATACTTATGAAGTTCAGGTTATTTCCTGGTATGATAACGAGAACTCTTATACAAGCCAGATGGTTCGTACCATTAAATACTTCAGTGAGTTATCATAATAAATAAAGTTCTTTTGTATTGACCTTAAAGGGTCCGGTCGGTTGGGCCGGACCCTTTCTTAATTTTGAAGAAAGGCTCTTGTATACAGAGTGAAAAATGGAGGTTTCTTATGTTAAATAAAAAATCAGTAGATGATATCAATGTAAAGGGAAAAAAAGTACTGGTGCGCTGTGATTTCAACGTACCGTTACAGGAAGGTAAAATTACAGACGAGAACCGTCTGGTAGCAGCCCTTCCTACTATTAAGAAGTTAATCGGAGACGGCGGAAAAGTAATCCTTTGCTCCCACCTTGGCAAGCCAAAGGGAGAGCCGAAGCCGGATCTTTCTCTGGCACCGGTAGCCACCCGTCTTTCCGAACTGTTGGGACAGGAAGTGAAATTTGCGGCAGATGCCAACGTAGTCGGTGAAAACGCAAAGGCAGCAGTGGCAGCTATGCAGGATGGCGATGTTGTTCTTCTTGAAAATACCCGTTATCGTGCGGAGGAGACGAAAAATGAGGAGGCATTTTCCAAAGACCTTGCTTCCTTAGCAGATGTATTTGTCAATGATGCCTTCGGTACCGCTCACAGAGCACACTGCTCCAACGTAGGTGTAACCAAGTATGTAGATACTGCGGTAGTTGGGTATCTGATGCAGAAGGAAATCGATTTCCTCGGAAATGCCGTAAACAATCCGGAGAGACCATTTGTTGCCATTCTTGGCGGAGCGAAGGTTTCCTCCAAAATTTCTGTTATCAACAACCTGTTAGATAAAGTAGATACTCTCATTATCGGCGGTGGTATGGCATATACCTTTATGGCAGCCCACGGTGAGCCGGTTGGTAAATCCCTTCTGGAAGAGGATTACAAACAGTACGCTCTTGATATGGAGAAAAAAGCAGAGGAAAAAGGCGTTAAGCTGCTGATTCCGGTGGATACCGTAGTGGCAGATGATTTTTCCAACGATGCTAATTTTAAAGTAGTGGGACGCGGTGAGATTCCGGATGATATGGAAGGTCTTGATATCGGACCGGAAAGTTCCAAACTCTTTGCTGATGCCGTAAAGGGTGCAAAGACAGTTGTGTGGAACGGACCAATGGGATGCTTTGAGATGCCAAACTTTGCTAAAGGTACCGTTGAGGTAGCAAAGGCAATGGCAGAGCTTTCCGGTGCTACTACCATTATCGGAGGCGGAGACAGTGCGGCAGCCGTAAACCAGTTAGGTTTTGGCGACAAAATGACCCACATCTCCACCGGTGGCGGTGCGTCTCTTGAATTTTTAGAGGGAAAAGAACTGCCGGGTGTGGCAGCAGCAAACGACCGCTAAAAGCAAATACAGGAAAGGAAATATAACCATGGCAAGAAAAAGAATTATTGCAGGTAACTGGAAAATGAATAAAACCCCTAGTGAGGCAGTAGCCTTGGCAGAGGAATTGCTTCCGTTAGTGAAGAACGATGATGTGGACGTAGTATTTTGTGTGCCGGCCATTGATATTGTTCCGGTAGTGGAGGCTGTGAAGGGAAGCAATGTAAAGGTAGGTGCCGAAAATCTCTATTTTGAAGAGAGCGGTGCTTATACCGGAGAAATTGCCCCGGGCATGTTAGTAGATGCCGGTGTAAAATATGTTATTATCGGTCACTCCGAGAGAAGAGAATATTTTGCGGAAACGGATGAAACCGTGAACAAAAAAGTATTGAAAGCGCTGGAGCATGATTTGGTTCCGATTATCTGCTGCGGCGAAACTTTGACCCAGAGAAAGCAGGGTATCTATGTAGACTGGATTCGTATGCAGATTAAAATTGCATTCCAGAATGTGACAGCAGATCAGGCGAAGAAAGCAGTTATCGCCTATGAGCCAATCTGGGCTATCGGAACCGGCGAGACGGCGACGGCAGATCAGGCAGAAGAGGTTTGTGCTGCTATCCGTCAGGTGATTCAGGAGATTTATGACGAGGCGACAGCGGATGCCATCCGTATCCAGTACGGCGGTTCCATGAATGCCGGCAATGCGGCGGAACTTCTGGCAAAACCGGACATTGACGGCGGCCTTATCGGAGGAGCTTCCTTAAAACCGGACTTCGGTCAGATCGTGAATGCATAATCGCGTACGAAATGATCGCGTACGTAATAAGCGGTGCATAAATAGAAAAGAGTTCTCCTTGGCAAACTTGCTTGCCACAGAGAACTCTTTTCTATTTATATAGCGCGCTTGCGCGCGTAGTGGACGGCAAAGCCGTCCACGTGCACCGCGGAGTTGCAGACGTGCACCGCGGAGTTGCAGACGTGCACCGCAGAGGTACGGAAGTGCACCGCCAGGCACTCCTCTGGAAGAGTGTGGAATCTTTTATTTTCTCATTGACAGAAACTTTCGTCAAATTTATAATATAGTTAATTATTTATTCACTATATTGTAAACAGAAGAAAACGCTTCAGAACGGAGGATGAAATGAAGAAAAAAGCAAAACAGATATGGGGACTCTTATTGGTACTGGCTCTCGTGGTTCAGGTGATGCCGATTAGCCAGGATGTATGGGAGACGAAAGCAGCAGAGGAAGACGGAACAGCAACGGTTGCTGCCCCTGTATTTTCAAAGGATAGCGGAAATTACAGTACTGGCTTTGATTTAACCCTGACGGCAGGAGAGGGTACTACGATTTATTACTCTACGGATGGAAGTGTTCCGTCCCCGGAACGCCAGAAAGAGGGAGATGGTGCCAAAATCTATACATATAGTGGCACACCGATTAACGTAAAAGACCGTACCGGTGAGTCAAATGTGCTGGCTACGAGAGAGAATGCTGATAAAATGGCTCAGACCAAAAAGTATGTAGCTACGGATGCTCAGGTAGCGAAATCCACTGTTATTCGTGCCATAGCAGTGGATGCAGAGGGAAATGAGAGTCCAGTGGTGACAAAAACATATTTTGTGGGAAACAATTTAACTACAAGGTACGAAAATGTAGCCGTGCTCTCTCTTGTTACCGATCCGAAAAATCTGATGGATGCTGATACCGGTATATTTGTGGTGGGAAATAATAACAATTATACCCAGCACGGAAGAGAGTGGGAGAGAGAAGCCTACGCAGACTTCTATGAGGAAGACGGCAACATTGCTTTCGGATATGACATTGGAATCCGTGTTCACGGTGGATACACAAGACAATATCAGCAAAAGAGTCTGAATGTATATTTCCGCGAGGAGTACGGACAGAAAAACCTGAAATATGAACTGATACCGGGAGCGACAAACTACGAGGGGACCGAAAAAACGAAAAAGTATAAAAATTTTGTTCTCAGAAACGGTGGTAATGATACTTTTATCACAAAGACGAGAGATGTTTTCATTCAGAGTCGTGTAGCGGACAGGAACATATCGACACAGGCGTATCGTCCATGTGTCGTCTATCTGAATGGTGAATACTGGGGACTTTACAATCTTCAGGAAAAATATAGCGATAACTGGCTGGAAGAGGAATTTGGCGTAAACAAGAATAATGTAGTGATCATCAAAGATGGCGAAGTGGATGAGGGAGTAGATACGGATATTGCTTTGTTTGATGAGTTAAAAGCTCTGGCAGAGTTAGATATGTCCAAGGATGAAAACTACCAAAAATTTCTGGATGCCGTAGAATTGCAGAGTTATCTGGATTATTATGCAACAGAGGTACTGATTGGAAATACTGACTGGGGACTGCGCAAAAACAACCAGTTCTGGCGTTCCAGAACGATAAATCCGGATAGTAAGTATGAGGACGGGAAATGGCGCTGGCTGCTCCACGACACGGAATTCAGTATGAGCCTTTATAATAATGATCTCGGCGGATATTTGTCATTGGATACTATCGCTGATATGAAAGGAAGCGGAGACTCCGCTGACCCGCTGTTTGCTGCCTTGCTTGCCAACAGCCAATTTAAAAAAGCATTCGCTAATACCGTCATGGATTTGCTGAATGAGAACTTTAATTACAAGAAGTATAATTCTGAGTATGCAAATCTGGCAGATGCCTACAGGGTGCTAATGGAAGAGCAGAACCAGCGTTTCGGAACCGACTGGTCCGAGTATAATGGTGGTGCCGCCGATATAGGTTGCTTTAATAATAGTGTCAATAACTTTCTGACCATGTGGGAAAACATGGCATCCCGTGGGGACAATGTTTTAAAAAGACATTTTTCCGTAAAGACCAAAGCATCCGTATCCGTTTCTACCAGCCTGAACCAGGCGGCAGATTTGACCGTTAATACGCTGAAAGAAAGCGTGTCGGCTACCGGTGCTTGGACAGGAACTTATTGGAAAGAGGCGCCGATTCGTGTGGCAGCACCGGAAGTGGAAGGTTATGTATTCTCCGGATGGGAAGTAACGGGAGGAACCGCAGCAGATGCTAAGGCGGCTGAAACGGAAATTACCTTGACGGGAAGTACTGTTTCTATCAAAGCTCTTTATAAAGAGGGCTCGACAGTAACGTCGCCGCCAACAGAAAAACCAACACCAAAACCAACCCCAAAACCAACACCGACAGCGACACCGGCCCATGATTTGCCTGTTATAACAACAGTACCGTCCGCAACCCCATCTCCGAAAGCGCCGAAAAGGGCAGCGATTAAAAAGGTTACATCACCAAAGAAGAAGACGGTTAAGGTAAAAATCAAGAAGCTTTCAGCAGATGGCTTTCAGATTGTCTATGCACGGAACAAAAAATTTACGAAATCAAAGCAAAAGAAAGATGCGACCAAACGCACAGTAACCATAAAGAAACTGCAGAGGAAAAAGAAATATTATATCAAGGTGCGTGCTTACCGGAAAAACGCAAAAGGTAAAAAGGTTTATGGAAAATTTAGTAAGGTTAAGCGTATCCGTGTGAAGTAAATTGTGAGATAATGAAAAAACGGCACTGTGACTGGTGCCGTTTTCTTGTTGACAATTACCCGAAAATACTTTATAATTTTCGTATATAATTGTATGCTACGGAGGAGGAACAATATGATAAACGCAGAGGAATCATTGGTTTTTACAAATGACAAATGTATTGGATGCAATAAATGTATTAGTGTCTGCAGTTGTCCGGGGGCATGTGTGTCCCGGGTGGTGGACGGAAAAATGCGTATTGATGTGGATGGCACTCGTTGTGTTGGATGTGGTGCCTGTTTTGATGTTTGCGAGCATGGAGCAAGAGAATTCAGGGATGATACGGAGCGATTCTTTGAAGATTTGAAAAAGGGCGAGAAAATTTCTATTCTTCTGGCGCCGGCATTTAAGGCCAACTATCCGAATGAATATGAATCCATTCTCGGTGGTCTGAAGCAGATGGGAGTCAATCGTATCATCAGCGTATCTTTTGGCGCGGATATTACTACATGGGGATATATTAAGTACATTCAGGAGAATAATTATCTTGGTGGAATTTCCCAGCCGTGTCCGGCAGTAGTGCGCTACATAGAATCCTATCTTCCGGAGCTTCTACCGAAGTTGTTCCCGGTACAAAGTCCAATGATGTGTGCTGCCGTTTATGCGAAGAAAGAAATGAGGCTTTCGGATAAACTGGCTTTCATCAGTCCTTGTATTGCGAAGAAAATGGAAATTGATGACCCGAATAATCATGGATATGTGTCCTATAATGTTACATTTGACCATCTGATTCAGTATGTTCGCGAACATAACATCTCCGGACCGCTTCAGTCCGATGAGATTGAATACGGTCTTGGTTCTATCTACCCTATGCCGGGTGGTTTGAAGGAGAACGTATACTGGTTGTTAGGTGAGAGTGTATTTATTCGTCAGATGGAAGGCGAAAAACATATGTACCATTATCTGGAAAACAATGCAAAGAATCTTGCGAACGGAAACACCCCATATCTCTTTGTAGATGCCTTGAACTGTTCTTCCGGATGCATTTACGGAACCGGCTGTGAGGCTGCGAAGGCAGAAAAAGATGATGCTCTTTGTGCCCTGCTTCGTATCCGTGAGGAGTCCAAGACGGATAAACGGAGCGGTGCATGGTCGAAAAAGCTTTCTCCGAAGCAGCGTCTGAAAAATCTGAATCAGCAGTTTAAACACTTGAATTTAGATGATTATCTGCGGAAATATACAGACCGTTCTGCTGACTGCAAGGTAATAGAACCATCTACTGGCGAGAGAGAAGCGATTTACAGGGAGATGAATAAGATTACCAGCGAGGAGAGAAAGATCAACTGTTCCTGCTGTGGCTACGATACCTGTGAACTTATGAATAAAGCAATTCATAATGGTTTTAACCAGAAGGAGAATTGTATTTATTACATCAAGAAAGAAGTGGAAGAACAGAAGCAGGAAGCAGAAAATATGGCAAGTCAGCTGCAACATGAGCATAGTGTGGCGGAGCAGCAGAAAGCTCTTATCCTTGATACTGTTCGTGGTATTAATGAAGACTTCGATGACCTTTATAAGTCGGTAGATGCCATGGCGGCAGGAAATGAAAAGAATGCGGAAGAAAGTACAGCGATTTCCAGTGACATGAAAGATATTTCAAATTTCTGCGATGAATTAGTATCCTCCATGGATGGAATTAATGAATTTTTACAGGAACTGTCTGCTAACAATGCAGAGGTTGTTGATATTGCATCCCAGACAAACCTCCTTGCGTTAAATGCCAGCATCGAGGCGGCGAGAGCCGGTGAGGCTGGAAAAGGCTTTGCGGTAGTTGCCACCGAAATCAATAGTCTGGCCAGTGATTCCCGTGATACGGCGAACCGCAGTAATGACAGTCAGAATAAGATTATGCAGTCAATCGGAAAGATTGTAGACGATGCCCATAAACTACGTGAAATTGTAGAAGCTGTCAATAACAGGACTCAGGTTTTAGCTGCTTCCACAAATGAGATTGAGGCATCGGCAACAGCAGTTTTGGAAACAAGCAATAATGTAAAAGAGAAACTGCATGAAATGGAAACGCATGACGATACTCTATAGGAGTATAGAAAATGTTGATAAAATTTTATTGTTCGGTCACAGTAGATAAGATGTAGAACAATGGGAAGGAGAATGCTTTGAGCATTATATGTGTAGAAACCGATAAATGTGTTGGCTGTAATGCCTGTGTACGTGCGTGTCCGGCAGGGGATGCCAATATTGCCCGAAAGGATGCAGAGGGAAATTTAGTAATTGAAATTGATGATGAAAAATGTATTAAATGTGGCGCCTGCATTAAAGCATGTTCCCATCGTGCGAGATATTTTCAGGATGATATCGATGCGTTTTTGGCAGCTTTAAAGGCGGGAGAAGAAATTGCCGTGATTGCTGCACCTGCTATTAAGATTGGTTTTGACGGGAATTGGCGTCATGTTTTGCAGTGGTTGCGTAACAAGGGCGTAAAAGCGATTCATGATGTTAGTTTTGGTGCCGACATATGCACATGGGCTCATATACGTTATGTGCAGCAGCATCCGGAGGCGAAAATAATTTCCCAGCCTTGTCCGGCGGTGGTAAACTATATTACCCGCCACAAACAGGAACTGCTTCCGAACTTGTCGCCAATCCACAGTCCTATGTCCTGTGTCGCTATATATATACGGAAGGTAATGGGATTTAAAGGTAAGATTGCTGCGATTTCTCCGTGTATTGCCAAAATTGATGAGTTCCATGAGACCGGTATTATTGATTATAATGTGACGATGGAACACTTGAGAGATTATTTTGACCGGAATGGAATAGAACTTCCAAAGATTAAAATACACAGTGAATTTGAGTTTGATGAACATCCGGGACTGGAAGGAGCTATTTATCCGGAACCGGGCGGATTGAGGAAAAATCTTTTAATTCATGCTCCGGATATGGATGTTATCACTTCCGAGGGAACAGAAAAGCTGTATGGCGATTTGGACACCTATCAGGCTCAGCGGGGAGCTAAGATTCCTACTGTGTTTGATGTGTTAAACTGTGAGGACGGCTGTAATGGTGGTCCGGCTATCGGTGTTGATTACAACCGATTCGAGATGAACAGCGTTATGCATGATGTAGAGCAGTATGCGAGAAAGGTCCGCAAGGAAAGTCAGACGAAAAAGGGTGTGGACAAACAGTTTGCAGAATTTGATGAAAAACTGAACTTACAGGACTATATGCGTACTTACAAGGCGAAAAAGCTTCATGTTATTCCTGTTTCAGAGAATCAGATTGAAGAGGCATATCGTTCTCTCGGCAAGTATACAGAAATGGATAAAACCTATGACTGCCACGCCTGTGGTTATAAGTCTTGTCGTGATATGGCGATTGCTCTTGCCAGAGGAATTAATACAAAAGAAAACTGTCACCAGTATATGCTGGATTATATTAAAGGGGAACAGAAGAAGGTGGCAGAGGTCAATGAAAAAGTGCTGGAAATGAATAACGACTTGTTGAGAGTGTTCGGTGAGTTGACAGATAGTATTACCAAGGTAAAGGAAGAAGCAGCGGGCATTCGAGAGGCTGGTGAGATCAGCAGTGAAAAGATGGGTAATATTATGACCCAGATGAATGAAATGAATCGCCTGAATCAGGGAATTGCAGCTTCTCTGAGTGATATTGATAAGAGCGTGGAGCAGTATAATGCCATGACACAAAATGTGGAGAAAATTGCCGGAAAAATCAACCTTCTGTCTCTGAATGCTACCATTGAAGCGGCAAGAGCAGGAGAGGCGGGCAGAGGCTTTGCGGTAGTGGCATCGAATATTCAGGAATTATCGAAAAATTCCAAGGAATCTGTTGTAGATGCCGAAGAAAATAATGAGGCAATTCATGAAGCGATTGCTGGTGTAAATGAAATTGTACATAATTTCACTAATGTTACTGATGAAATGCTTGACATTGTTAACATGACTATTGATAACGTGGGGCAGACATCGGATAAGAGTCTCCTGATTGAGGAATCCATGGAGACGGTTTCCCAGATGGCAGACCAGGTAAAAGAAGTAATAGAAAAAACAAATGCGATATTAATGTAATGAGATGTCTTAAATTTTACAGAAAAAAGACATTGACAAGGATAGAAAATTATGATATGATTTCAACTGTGTCTGGTAACAGATGTTGTCTGGTCACAGACAATGTCTGATTACAGACATTGTTGATTATGCGCGAGTGGCTCAGTTGGTAGAGCACGACCTTGCCAAGGTCGGGGCCGCGGG
>JAFLTA010000068.1 GCA_022510685.1 Lachnospiraceae bacterium
CGTCAACCTGCTGGGCAAAGACATATACACCTTTATATTCTTCTAAATTCATTTTTACCCTCCATTCTGTTCTCATAGCTGCGTCTGCAACTAGATGACATGCTTCTCTTTCAATTTGTCAACGATATAAGTGGCAGCTTCGCCAGGATCCAGTGTTACTACTTCGCCGGCACCCTTACGAACCTTATCGGAAGCCTTTGCAATTTTCGTAGGAGAACCTTTCAGACCAAGGTTAGCATCATCCACATCCTTTAAGTCTGCTCTTCCCCATACTGTAACCTCTTTGTCGAAAGCTTCCATAATTCCACCCGGTGTCATATAACGTGGCTCATTCAGCTCAGAAAGTGCTGTAATCAGACAAGGCATTTTTGCCTTAACAACATGATATCTATCCTCATACTGACGCTCTACAATCACACTGTCGCCTTCCACCTTAATGTCCTGTGCATAGGAAATAACCGGAATATCCAGATGCTCGGAAATCTGAGGACCTACCTGTGCGGTATCACCGTCAATAGCCTGGCGTCCGGTAATAATCAAATCATAATCAATATTTCTCAAAGCACCGGCAATTGTTGTGGAGGTAGCCCATGTGTCAGCACCACCCAGAACACGGTCAGTAACCAGAATACCCTTATCGGCACCCATTGCCATAGCCTCACGAAGCACTTCCTCTGCCTTTGGAAGTCCCATGGTCAATACGGTAACCTCTGCACCTGTTTCATCCTTAATTTTCAATGCTGCTTCCAGACCTGCCTTATCATCCGGATTCATAATGGTAAGCATCGCACCTCTATTCAATGTACCGTCCGGGTTAAATACAACGCCGCCCTTCGTATCCGGTACCTGTTTAATACAAACTACTATTTTCACAAGAGCACCTCCTATTTCAATAAGCTGCCAGAGATAACCATACGCTGAACCTCTGAGGTTCCTTCGTAAATCTCTGTAATCTTAGCATCACGCATCATACGTTCCACGTCATATTCACGGATATAACCATATCCACCATGAAGCTGAACTGCCTTTGTTGTCACTTCCATTGCAACCTCAGCGGCAAACAGTTTTGCCATAGCGGCTTCTACGCTGTATACCTTCTGTGTTGCTTTTGCCATAGCGGCTTTGTAAACAAGCATTTTAGCAGCCTCTACTTTAGTTGCCATATTAGCCAGCTGGAACTGTGTATTCTGGAACTGGGCAATAGAACGTCCAAACTGCTTTCTCTCTTTTACATAATCGATGGTTGCTTCCAGAGCACCTTCTGCCAGACCAAGAGCCTGAGCAGCAATACCAATACGTCCACCATCCAGTGTGTGCATGGCAATTCCAAATCCTTTGCCCTGTGCACCGAGAAGGTTATCTTTCGGAATACGGCAATCCTCAAAAATCAATTCATATGTAGATGAACCACGGATACCCATTTTCTTTTCTTTCGTTCCGAAGGAAAAGCCAGGGGTATCTTTCTCTACGATGAATGCAGAGATTTCTTTCATCTTTCTTCCACGCTTTTCAATAATACCGGTAACGGCAATCACGATGTATACATCTGCTTGCTTACCGTTTGTGATAAAGCATTTAGAGCCATTTAAAACCCACTCATCGCCATCTAAAACAGCCTTTGTCTGCTGTCCCTGGGCATCGGTACCGGCACCCGGCTCAGTCAGACCGAAAGCACCAAGTTTTTCGCCCTTTGCCAGAGGAACCAGATATTTCTGTTTCTGTTCTTCTGTACCATAGGTTGCGATTGGGTCACAGCAAAGAGAAGTATGAGCGGATACAATAACGCTTGTTGTACCACAAACTTTAGCCAACTCCTCCACGCACATCGTGTACATCAGAGGGTCACAACCCTGCCCGCCGTACTCTTTTGCTATCGGAATTCCCATGAAACCTAATTTCTGCATTTTCGCAACAGTTTCACTAGGGAAAGTTTCTGTTTCATCCACGTCCTGCGCAAGCGGCTTTACTTCGTTCTCGGCAAATTCCTTGAACAGCTGCAGAGCCATCTCGTGCTGCTTATCTAATTTAAAATCCATCTTCTCTATAAACTCCTTTCATAATTTATTTGCTATAGTCATAGAAACCGATACCGGTCTTCATACCCAACTTACCGGCACGAACCATTTTTCTTAACAATGGATGCGGACGGTATTTCGGGTCTCCGGTTTCTGCCTGTAAAACTTCCATGATGGCAAGGCAGATATCCAGACCTACCAGATCTCCCAGTGCCAAAGGTCCCATTGGGTGGTTAGCACCAAGCTTCATGGCAGCGTCGATACCCTCTACGGAAGCAACACCATCAGCATAGATGCCAATTGCTTCATTAATCATAGGAATCAGGATTCTATTTACAACGAATCCGGCTGCTTCTTTTACCTCTACCGGAGTTTTACCGATTTCTTTGGCAATCTCAACAACTCTATTGTTTACTTCATCTGTTGTGTTCTCTCCACGGATAACTTCTACCAGCTTCATAACAGGAGCCGGATTGAAGAAATGCATACCGATAACCGGTCTGTCAATTCCCTGTCCGATTTCTGTGATGGACAAAGAGGATGTATTGGTGGCAAAGATACAATCTTTGTTCTTGCAAATTTCCTGTAACTCCTTGAAGGTCTGTTTTTTCACTTCCATAACCTCAAGAGCAGCCTCTACGATCAAATCACAATCGGTGCAGATATCTTTTACACCGGTAGTAATTTTATTGAGAATCGCATCGGCAGCTGCCTGCTCCATTTTCCCTTTTGCCACTCTCTTTTCAAAACCTTTGGCAATTCTGTTTTTTCCATTTGCGGCGAATTCTTCATTAATATCGCACAAATAAACTTCATAACCTTCTGTCTGCGCAAATGCCTGCGCAATTCCGGAACCCATAGTTCCGGCACCAATAATTCCAACTTTCATTGAATATTACCTCCATTTTTTTATTGTCCCGCTGCGAAATTCTTTTGCACCGGAAATATAATCCCTTACAGGATTGAGTACAAATTAACAGTTTTTAAATGGCTCTTTTACCTTGTCTTTGCTCTTATCCAGGAAAAATTCCATTCCGTATTTCTGGTCCTCTGTCTCAAAGCAGTCACCAAATAATTTTTCTTCAATGACAATCGCTTTGTCCATATCAACCTCAAGACCATCGTTGATAGCTTTCTTGCAGTTACGCACTGCGATTGGCGCATTCTTGGCAATGCCCGCTGCCATTTTCTTTGCCTGTGGCATAAGTTCATCCAACGGATATATGGCATTGACAAGACCGATACGAAGTGCCTCCTCTGCCTTAATGTTTCTTGCAGTATAAATCAGCTGTTTTGCCATACCGGCACCTACCAGACGTGCCAGACGCTGGGTTCCGCCAAAGCCCGGTGTAATACCAAGACCAACCTCCGGCTGTCCAAATACAGCAGTTTCAGAGCAGATGCGAATGTCGCAGCTCATGGAAATCTCGCAGCCACCGCCTAAAGCAAATCCATTGATGGCAGCAATAACAGGAAGCGGAAATGTTTCCAGCTTACGGAATACGTCATTTCCCTTCTTTCCAAATGCCTCTCCCTCTGCCTTTGTCAGAGTACTCATTTCTGCGATGTCTGCTCCGGCAACAAAGGATTTATCTCCTGCCCCTGTGAGAATCAGGCAGCGAATTTCATTCTGGTCCACAGCATCCAGTGTCGCGTCCAGTTCTTCCAGTACGGTACTGTTCAATGCGTTTAATGCTTTCGGACGATTGATGGTAATAATCCCAACCTGTCCCTCTACTTCATATGTTATAAATTCCATAGAAAATAACCTCCATATATTTTGTAGACATGGAAATTGACCGGTTTTTTAACCGGCCAATTTCTTAATAAAATTAATCTCTTTCAACGATTGTGGAACAACCCATTCCACCACCGATACAAAGTGTTGCCAGTCCTTTTTTCGCATCTCTCTTCTGCATCTCATGAAGCAGGGTAACAAGGATACGGCATCCGCTTGCACCAACCGGATGTCCAAGGGCAATAGCACCACCGTTTACATTCAGTTTGCTTAAGTCGAATTTAAGGTCTCTTCCTACGGCAACAGACTGGGCAGCAAATGCCTCATTTGCCTCAATTAAATCGAAGTCATCAATAGACATTCCTGTCTTTGCCAGTACCTTATTTGTAGAAGCCACCGGTCCGACACCCATGATTTCAGGGTCTACACCACCCAGTGCTCCGGCAACAAAAGTAGCCATCGGAGTAACACCAAGCTCTTTTGCTTTTTCTTCGCTCATAACAACAATGGCAGCAGCTCCGTCGTTGATACCGGAAGCATTACCGGCTGTAACAACACCGTCTGCCTTACCACTACAGCATCTTAAGCTGCTGAGGCTCTCTGCTGTTGTACCAGGACGTGGACCCTCATCTGTATCAAACACAACAGTTTTCTTTCTGGATTTAATTTCAACAGGAACAATCTCATCCTTGAATTTACCTTCTGCAATAGCAGCTTCACATTTCTGCTGGCTGTTAGCGGAGAACTCGTCCAGTTCCTCACGGGTAATTCCATATTTCTCTGCTACGTTTTCCGCTGTAATCATCATGTGGTACTGATTGAACGCATCCCAAAGAGCATCGTTTACCATGGTATCCACCAGAGTACCGTTGTTCATACGGTAACCGAAACGGCCATTCATCGCTGCATATGGAGCCATAGACATGTTTTCCATACCACCGGCAACTACGATATCTGCATCGCCTGCCTGAATCATCTGAGCAGCCATGTTGACACAGTTCAGACCGGAACCGCAGACAACATTTACGGTAACCGCCGTCGTCTCAATCGGAAGTCCCGCACCGATGGAAGCCTGACGGGCTACGTTCTGTCCAAGACCCGCCTGAATAACACAGCCCATGTAAACATGGTCAACAGCATCCTTTGGAACGCCGGCTCTCTTTAATGCCTCCTCAATAACGATAGAACCAAGTTTTGGTGCAGGAGTTGTGCTCAGAGCACCACCCATTTTACCAATCGCAGTACGACAAGCGCCTGCCAAAACAACTTTTTTAGACATGTAATATATCCTCCTTACAATATAATTATTTTATTGTTTTGATTTTCTCAAAATTCTGACTGCCACAGTCAGTTATCATAAAACTGCCTGTGTTATGCACCAGACAGTGAATGATTGAATTTTTTCCGGAATGCTTCCGTCACAACCGGCGGAACCAGTTTCGATACATCCGACCCGTAATACGCTACTTCCTTTGCTGTTGTGGAACTTAAAAATGCATATTCCAGACTCGTAGTAAAAAACATCGTGTCAACATCCGGCTCAATGCTGTGATTTGTCTGGGCAATCTGCATTTCCGACTCAAAGTCCGTCACAGCCCTGAGTCCACGAATAATCAGCTTTGCATTATTCTTTCTGGCAAAATCAATGGTAAGCCCCTCAAAGGTCTGTACGGATACATTGGAAAAATCCTTTGTGGTTTCCTTTAGCAGATGCATCCTCTCTTCCATTGTAAATAACGGCTTTTTATTTTTATTTACCAGAACACCGATAATCAACTCATCCACAACCTTGGCAGCGCGGCTGATAATATCCAGATGCCCATAGGTAACCGGGTCAAAGCTTCCCGGATAAATCGCTTTTATCATTATTATTGCCTTCCATTCCGCGCGCGTTTTTTGGCACGCTCACACAGATTTTGCACCACGTTCTTATCATAACAAATGAAGGTCATATTGTCAACATTTTAACAAAGTTTTTTAAATGAAATTTTGTGGATAACAGATACTTGACCGTAGGTAGTTATAATGCTAGAATTGGGGTATGTTAAAAATATATCAATCCATTTCCATTTGCGATAAAATGGTCTGAAATGAAGGAGGTATTTATGGATTACGAAACACTATATAGGGAAAAACTGACTACTGCTTCCCAAGCGGCAGAAACAGTGAAATCCGGTGACTGGGTTGACTACGGATGGACGGCCACTACCCCGGTTGCTTTTGACAAAGCATTGGCAGGACGCATATCATCTCTTACCGATGTAAAATTCCGCGGCGGTATTCTTATGTGGGTTCCCGAAATTTTCAAAATTGAGAACCCGGGAGAGCATTTTACATGGAATTCCTGGCATATGAGCGGTATTGAGAGAAAAGCTGCTTCCGAGGGATTTTGTTTCTACGCTCCGATCCGTTATTCAGAACTTCCCCGCTATTATCGGGATTCCGAAAATCCGGCAGACGTATTGGTCATGCAGGTAGCACCGATGGACAAACACGGATATTTTAATTTTGGTCCGAGTGCCTCCCATCTGGCAGCCGTCTGTGAGCGTGCGAAATGTATTATCGTAGAGGTAAATGAAAATGTGCCGAGGTGTCTTGGTGGTTTTGATGAAGGCATCCATATCTCTAAAGTCGACATGATTATTGAAGGTGAAAACCCGCCTATGGCAGAACTGGGCGGCGGTGGTGCTGCCACAGAGGTAGACCAGGCAGTAGCAAAACTTATCGTGGAACAGATACCAAATGGTGCCTGCTTACAGCTTGGCATCGGCGGTATGCCAAATGCTGTCGGTTCTCTCATTGCCGATTCTGACTTAAAGGATTTAGGTGTACATACAGAAATGTATGTGGATGCCTTTGTAAAAATTGCAAAGGCAGGAAAAATAAACGGCTCCCGTAAAAATATTAACAAGGGCAGGCAGGTATATGCTTTTGCTGCCGGCTCAAAGGAGTTGTATGATTATTTAGACAACAATCCTCAGTGCATGAGCGTACCGGTGGACTACGCCAACGATATTAACTCCATTGCCGCACATGATAATTTTATATCCATTAACAATGCGGTGGATATTGATTTATTTGGACAGGTCAATGCCGAATCTGCCGGTACAAGAAATATCAGCGGGGCCGGCGGTCAGCTGGATTTTGTCCTGGGGGCTTATAAATCTAAAGGCGGAAAAAGCTTTATCTGCTTCTCTTCCGCTTTTAAAAACAAACAGGGAGAACTTCAGTCCCGTATCCGCCCTACACTGACAAACGGTTCCATCGTAACCGATACCCGGGCAAATACCCATTATGTGGTGACGGAATACGGTATGGTAAACTTAAAAGGACTTTCCACCTGGCAGCGTGCGGAGGCTCTTATCAGTATTGCCCACCCGGATTTCCGTGATGAACTCATTGCTGAGGCGGAGAAAATGAACATCTGGCGGAGGAGCAATCGATAATTTTTCAGGAACTTAGTTAGAAAGGATGGATAAGAAATATCTCCCGTGCTTAAACGTTCAAATCGCACGGAGAGATAGTTCTTATCCATCCTTTTAAAATGACTGATAAATGATAGCTTTATAAAATCACCACAAATCTCTCGGGTTCCACCCTAACAAATCCCACAGTTTACTGTGACCAGATTTACTGTTGTCAGAATCACCAAATTCAACATATCCGTCTGCTGTCCCGATGACATTACAACTATCTGTTGCCGGATAGATTACACCCATACTGCCGTCCTCTTTTGTAAGGTACAATGCATCTTCAAAAGGACATGCCGGATACCCTTCTATAACTTTAGCCTTACTGATTATCTTTTCTAACTTTTGTAGCGCTTCTGCGGAATCACAAGTGCACATTCTTCCATGGAACATCATTTCTGCTTTTTTTAATCTGTGAAAATCTGAGGATGCCAGCAAGGGAGCCTTATTGTATTCATCCGGAACAAAGAATTTCTTTACGGGCCCTTCTCCGCTGATATGATACCCGAGCTGTCCTATTTCCGTCCATGCATGGGATAGATGAAGTTCTGCCTTACCCTCAGATGTCTGATAAACCGCCGAACTGTTACCTTTCTGAACACCCGAATATAAAGAAATTCCTGTTAAATCATAGGTTTCTTTTTTCAGACTGTTTTTTTCCACATCATAAATATACATATCTGTTATGTTCATAGGATGCAGATAGACCTGTCCGCCATCCTCTGATACCTGAATCTCACAATATTTATCTCCCTGTGTGTCAGAACAGCCGATAGTAACCAGATCCACGCTTCTAAGCATTTTCTGATTTACGGTATCATATACAAAGAGTCCGAAAGATCCGCCGAAAATAATCCGGTTTTCATCTGCATAATACAGCATTGCACCATCTGCTCCGGTACCCTGTGTCAGATCCGGGTTTGCTTCAGTAACCGATATTGCTGTTTCTGCCTCCGCCGGTTCATTCATACTTATCTGTTGCTCCTTCTCCTGGTTGGAATCTGTATCAGTAACCGTCTTGGTTCCGAAAGTACAGCCCACCGCTCCCACAGATATTCCTGCCACCAGAATAATCATCCATGTCATGGGTAAAGATTTTTTTATCAATAATGATAATCTGGTCTTCATTTCCCGGTGTCCGCCTCTTAACTCCTGCATTAATATATAGTTTCTGCTGTCTTTAGAAATCATGGCACATATATCCACAAGCATTCGACTATAATCTGCTTTTTTTTCATCACCAAGCACTGCCATAACGCCCTCATCGCAAGCTGTCTCACAGTCCCGTTTTGATAAAATATAGGAAACCCACACAAGGGGATGGAACCAGTAGATGGTAAGGCAGATAGATCTGATCAGAGACCAAATCATATCCTTGTGGCGGCAATGTATCCATTCGTGTAAAAGGATATAATCCCTGTACTTCTCGCTAATTTTCCAGCCATCCGGAAGATAAATTGCCGGTTTTATTATTCCAAATAAACAGGGACTATGAACAAGAGACGTTATATAAACCGGTAATGCATCACGGTATTTTTCGATATATTTACGTTTCCGTCTCAATTTAACAGAAAAAATAATATTATTTATCAATAGATAGCCTGCGAAAAAAACAATGCCAATAATCCAAATCCACTCTATAATCTGAATTCCGCTTACTTTATCTTCTATACCAGCAGTTGGCCTTATTGATTCTGTTTTTGCAATAGTATCGTTATTATTTGCCGGAGATGTCTTCTCGTTTCCCGTATGCACAGAAGACACCTGCCTCGTATTTTCTGTTGCTATGCCAGAAATATCTTCACTCTCATTATTATCCATTATATGAACTACGGCATTACTCTCTGACGGAAAATAATTTATAACATTTATCGGATTTTCAAAAGGCATTGGAATAAGCAATTTTACTGCAATGACAATCCATAGCGCATATTTGAATCTTTGTCCGATATATTTACCGCACAAACTCCGGATTGACAATACAACTAATATTATAATAGATGAACTGATAATCTGGTTCAGCATTTTATTTCTCCGCCTCCTTTAACATGTCATACAGCTCCTGTATTTCTTCCGGCTTTAGTTTCCGCTCTTTTAACAGGGTGCTCATCATCATACTGACAGACCCCTTAAATACCCAGTCTAAAAAGCTCTCCGTTTCAGCAAAATTAACTGCCTCCCGTTCAACAGCAGGAAAATACAGCTTTGCCTTTCTTCCCTGCTCAAATCTTAAAAGACCTTTTTCATTCATCCGGTTTAACATTGTGCTGACGGTACTTTTTGTCCATTCGCGTTTTTCA
>JAFLTA010000069.1 GCA_022510685.1 Lachnospiraceae bacterium
TAACCGGTTTTGCCGTCAAGAGATTATATTCGCCAAACCAGCCCTCTTCATCCTCATCCTCTAATTCAAAATTCTTTGCCAGATGTCCTTCCTCTAAATATGCCTTTAACCGTTCCAGCAGAGCCAGCTCCTTCGCTAATTTTTTATCGTTCTTTGCCCCTCTGGTAGTCTTGGCAATCCTTCTCTCTAAAATCTCCACATCTGAGAAAATCAATTCCAGATTAATCGTTTCAATATCCCGTAATGGATCAATGCTTCCGTCCACATGTACAATATTCGAGTCCTCAAAACAACGGACAACATGGACAATGGCATCCACCTCTCTAATATTGGATAGAAACTGGTTTCCCAGACCCTCGCCCTTGGAGGCACCCTTAACCAGTCCCGCAATGTCCACAAATTCAATCACAGCCGGTATGACTTTCGCCGACTGGTGCATTTTACTCAGCACATCCAGCCTCTCATCCGGCACCGGCACGACTCCCACATTAGGGTCAATTGTACAGAACGGGTAATTTGCCGACTCTGCTCCTGCCTTTGTCAAAGAGTTAAATAGTGTACTTTTTCCTACATTCGGTAATCCTACGATTCCTAATTTCATCTAAACATATCTCCTTTATCAATAAAGCTTTCTCACACCGATTTCAGTGTTCATACCATGCCCTATATGCTATCATAAATTGCCTGAAAAGTCCATCTTTTCTGTTTCAGCTCACGCCGTCTCCATCTGTGCCTTGTATTCCAGACAAAGCATTGTAATATCATCAAACTGCGGCGCTTCGCCCACAAAAGCATCCACATCCTCTTTCACAGTGGCAAGAAGTTCCTCTGGCGGCAAAGCCGTATTCTTCGCAAGGACTTCTTCCAGTCTCTCCATGCCATAAAGTTCCTGGTCAGCATTTGTCGCCTCCGTCACACCATCCGTATACTGGAAGATTTTATCCCCCGGTGCAAGTTTTATACTGCCACCGGTGTAATGCATCCCCTCCAAACCCGCAAGCACAAAAGCTGCAGGAATCTTGTACGACTCATATGTATTACCCTCTTTCGCAATAAAAGGCATTTCATGTCCCGCATTGACAAAACGTAATTCTCCCGTCACGAGATTGAGAACTCCCTCAAATGCCGTGATAAACAATCCCTTGTTGTTGGACTCGCAGAGAATGTCGTTCACCTCGGTAAACACTTCTCCCAAATCACATCCCGGTTTCGTGTGGTCCTTAATCAAAGTCTTGCCAATTACCATAAAAAGTGCCGCGGGAACGCCCTTGCCGGATACATCTGCCACGACAATGGCAAGATGTTTATCATCCACCATAAAGAAATCGTAAAAATCACCGCCCACCTCTTTGGCCGGATTCATCGTGGCATAAATATCAAACTCCGGTCTTTCCGGAAAAGCCGGGAATATCCGGGGCAGCATGTCTGCCTGAATCTGCGTCGCCACATCAAGCTCCGTGGAGATGCGCTGGCGCTCCTCACTCTCTGCAATCTGCCTTTTCAAAAGCCCCCTTGTCCGTTTTGCCAATGAGGTACAGACAAAAGTTTCGCCAAACAGCACAAGCGCTCTTGGAAATGCGAAAAATACAATCGCTTCATAAAGCGTCTTCTGGGTTATAATTCTGGGTCCCGAATAATAGGGGGCATCCAGCATGGCCGTGTCCCACTCGCCAAAATATAACCCTATAATAACGGAAATCGGAAACAAAAACAGTGATTCTATTAAAGTAATTTTAGTTAGTTTCTTGGAATAATAGTGGCAGCTTAACATAATCGGCAGTGTCCATATCAAAACGCCGTGCTTTGGCAATGTGCAGGATATGGCAAAAACTCCCACTACACTGCATAAAGTTCCCGCGTATTTTACCCAGGATGGTTTCCCCCCGGTCGCCTTACAGATGAGTGTGGGAGCCCAAAAGGCCAGAACCATAATCAACACACCGATACTCATAACAGTCAGGGGAATCGGAAAAACTCCCAAAAAATCCAATATCCACAGAAACACCGCTACTCCGGAACACGCCACAAGGCTCCTCGCCACATAGAGGTTGGCCTCCATTTCATTTTGATTGATGGCAGAAAATTCTGTTTCCATGTTATGTTTTTCTTTATTCATTCTTTCTTTCCTTTTCATCACATTATCCTCCCATCACTGTGGCATCGCCTTTAAATATTCCACACAGAGCATTGTAATATCGTCAAACTGTGGCGCTTTGCCCACAAAGGAATCAATGTCTGCTTTCACGGTGGCAAGAAGTTCAGCCGGAGGCAAAGCGGTATGTTCCGCAAGAACTTTTCCCAATCTATCCATGCCGTAAAACTCCTGTGATGCATTTGTCGCCTCCGTCACACCGTCCGTGTACTGAAATATCTTATCCCCCGGTGCAAGTTTTATACTGCCCCCAGTGTACTGCATTCCCTCCAATCCCGCAAGCACAAAACCGGCTGGAAGCTTATAGGGTTCATAAACGCCTCCTCCCTTTGCAATAAAAGGCATTTCATGTCCCGCATTGACGAAACGGAACTCTCCGGTCGCAAGATTTAACACCCCTTCAAACGCCGTAATAAACAATCCCGCACTGTTGGATTCACACAGAAGGTCGTTTACCTCGGCAAAGACTTCTCCCAAATCCCATTTCGGTTTCGTATGGTCCTTAATCAGAGTCTTGCCAATCACCATAAAAAGGGCAGCGGGAACACCTTTACCGGACACATCCGCCATGACAATGGCAAGATGTTTATCATCCACCATGAAGAAATCGTAAAAGTCGCCTCCCACCTCCTTGGCAGGATCCATCGTTGCATAGATATCAAATTCCGGCCGCTCCGGAAAAGCGGGAAAAATACTCGGCAGCATATCCGCCTGGATCTGTGTCGCCACATCCAATTCCGTGGAAATACGTTGACGAGCCTCACTATCTTTAATCTGACGCTCCAAAAGGAGCCTTGTTCTTTTTGCAAATGTAGTGCAGATCACAGAAATTCCCAGCAGGATGAGTATTCTTGTAAATACAAAAAAGAGGGTTGTTTCATAGACATGTTGGAAAGTGACAACTCTCTCGCCACTATAATAGGCTGCATTCAGCAGATTCTGATCCCATTCGCCGAAAAACAGTGCAAGATAAAGAGATGCGGAAAAGAAAATCCATGAGAGCACAAGCGTTATCTTGGTTAGTTTTTTAGAATAGTAGTGACAACTTAGCATCAGCGGCAGCGTCCATGCCAGAACACCGTGTTTTGACATGGCACTAGACAAAGCAAAGATAGCCAAAATACAGCTAAACATCATCGCATATTTTATCCACCACTTGTCTGCACCCGTTATTTTACAGATTAGCGTGGGTAATAAAAAGAACAAAATAACAATCGGCATTGCAAAATTCATAATTTCCGACGGAATGATAAAAACATTAGCAACGTTTAAAATCCATGCAGCCACACCGATTACGGCACATACTCTCATACCTTTTGCCGCATACCGGTTAGCTTCCTTCTCATTCTGTACTACTGCCGAAAACTCCCATTCCGTGTTACGTTTACTGCCTTTATCTTTCTCCAGAATTTTCATCATGTTACCTCATTCCTCATAATATCACTCGTATAAAAAAGCATATCACTCTTGTTTCATTAAAACTCATACTTATTATATTGCATGTTCTCTCTCCCTGCAAGCAAAAATCCTTTTTTGAATGTCGTCATCTTCTTCCCCCCCTAAACAGAGCAAAAAAATGGCACACCCTTAACGTGTGCCATGACCGAGAGCTATGGTATCTTCATCTTCTACAGCCGCCCTAGAATTTCCAGAACATATTTCCAAATGTGCTGGGCAATTGTGCTATGCAGATTACACTTTAAGTACCCGGTACAGTGTACTGTCCTTTGGTATGCTGCGAACTTCTCCCGTTTCCAGCTGAATTCCGATAAAATTCAAACTCTCATTATCGCTTTTCCCTGTCTGTGTACTTTCCGTTATCAGCAATTCGTCCCCGCAGTGTTCCCAAATACTCAGCCTTGTACTCATACTATAATGACTATTACTACTTCCGCCTCCCCCTTTAACATGTGACATATCTACCCATTGCAGTTCCCAACTCTGATTCTTCACAATCCACTCCGACGCCTTTTCATATCGCAAATTCGTAATATCCGTCCACGGACAACTCACTAGAATCATGTGTCCCTTATTGACTTCTATCGTTTCCCCCTTTGAAGGGCCGCAGTCTGCTAATATTTTTTCCGGAAGAGATACATACGCAACTAAATACAGACGATCCCTGTAATCAAAGCAATCCATAATATTATACTCGGAATTCTCTGTCCACATATTCTGCCTCCTCAAAAGGGAGATTATATCCTGACTCTTTATCTTTGTTTTCTGATTATTCTCAATATCATAGCATATATAAGATGTATCCTCTTTTTCACTATCACGATCAAAAAACAGCAAGTTATTATCTGCAGCAAAGAAATAATATCCAATATCTTCTATATCTTCCTGATAGGAAAACAATTCTTCTACCGCACCGGTTTCTATAGCAGCACTGTAAAACATTGTCCTCTCTCTTTTGTCGTCATACACCCTCATATACAGCTTGCCATCCTGGACATAGAGCACATCTCCGGCATCATCGCCGGTTACAAATTCTACATCTCTATATTTAAATTCATTCTCCTTTCCTATTTTTTTTGTTTGTTTCGTCTCATAATTATAGCAATATAAATTATCATCCAGATATACTACATAGGATTCCCATACATAAGCCTCTCTTCCACCAGATCTTTCTGCTATTTTTTCTTCCTTTTTCATATTAATACTTTCGCCTTTAGCAGTCTTTTCTATCGGCGCAGTGTAAAGTATATCGGCCTTTTCTCCGCATTTACAATAGCAGATATAACCGTTTCCTACTCCTATTAACTCACCCTTCAGATTGAATTTCTTAATTTTATTTCCCCGTAAATCGTACTGAACCAGATAGTCGTCATACCTCTCCTCCGCGTCTGCTGCATCATCAGCAATAAACATACTGTTTTCTGTCAGAAAAACTCCCTGTCTTTCTGCCAGTTCAGCTAAAGCAGTGCTGTTTTCTTTTTTCGTCGCATCCCCGGATTGTACTTCTATAGCACCTTCTGTCGCCGTTTCTTTCTTGGTTACCGTGCCACAGCCGGTACATAAAGCTACTAGAAGAGCCCCTGCCATTGTTACTGATATTAACCTTTTCATACTGTTCACCCTTTCTTCAACATGTCAACTCCGTTTTTGGCTATCACCAACTCCGGAATTCCACTATTTCCAAATCTCTTACTAAAAAATTCAGTTTCCGTGTTTCTTTGCCCTTATTCTTTTTTACAAGTCATCCAAAAATGTCGTATACACTGTTTTCCATTCCTCTACTTCACTTGTCTCCGTCCCATTGGATAAGTTTCCTGTTTTACTACCACATCCAATCAGCAATAAAGAAATTAAATGAAAAGATTTGTTACATACTAGTTTTTTCAAAATACCGCCGCACAATCTTTCAATTTCTCAATCACCTTAATCTGCTGTGGGCATGTACTCTCGCACTGTCCACAGGCTATGCAGTCTGCGGCAGTTCCGGCATTTAAAGTGGCCTGTGCGTAGGCGTTTCTTCCTTCCTCAAGCTGTCCCCACAGTAACTGTTTATTCCGTGCTTCAAAAATTTCCGGAATCGGAATCTGTTTCGGACATTCGGAGGTACAGTAATGACAGGCGGTACATGGAATGGATTTCACACCGTTAATTACCTCCTGTGCCTTTTGAATTGCCGCCTGTTCTTTTGCATCCAGCGGCTTGAAATTTTTCATATAGGAAAGATTATCCTCCATCTGCTCCATATTGGACATACCGGAAAGCACGGTGATAATTCCCTCCAGAGAAGCAACATAGCGGATTGCCCAGGACGCATAGGATGCCTCTTTATTCTCTTCATCAAAAATCTCCCGGACAGCCTCCGGTGGATGCGCCAACGAACCGCCCTTAACCGGTTCCATGACCACAATGGACTTCCCGTGCTTTCTGGCAACCTCATAGTTTGCCCTTGCGGTAACATCAGGGTTTTCCCAGTCTGCATAATTCAACTGTAACTGGACAAACTCTGCATCCGGGTGATTTGTCAGAATCTCATCCAATATATCAGGCGTTGCGTGGAAGGAAAAGCCCCAGTGCCTAATCAATCCCTTTTCCTTCTGTTCCTTTACAAAATCCCAAATATGATATGTATCATAGGTTTTGTAATTACCTGCCTGCAAAGCATGAAGCAAATAATAGTCAAAATAACCGGCGCCGGTACGCTCTAAACTCGTATAAAACTGCTGTTTTGCCGACTTTTCATCGTGAGCCCCCAACCAGGCACACAGCTTCGTTGCCAGTGTATAGCTCTCGCGGGGATAGCGGTCAACCAGCGCAGCCTTTGCCGCACGCTCCGATTCCCCATCATCATATACATAGGCTGTATCAAAATAAGTGAGCCCGGCATCCATAAATAAATCCACCATTTTCTTTGTCTGCTCCATGTCGATTTTCCCGGATGCCATTTTCGGCAGCCTCATAAGTCCAAAGCCAAGCTTTGGTGTTAACTCTCCAAAATAATGTTCCATCCCAATGCCCCCTTCATATTTTGTAACAATATTATAATATAATATTGTATAAATTCAATCAAATATCTATCAATCCCATCGAATTATTTTTTGAGGGGGTGGAAATATTTTTGACATTTTGATATAATATACCGAATAGAATATATCTCACAAAAAAATAGATGTTGTTAGTATCTATAAAGGGAGGAATGATATGTGAAAATTGTAATAAATGATTTACTGCGTGCGGTTTCCATTGCCCTGGATCATGTAGAGGCCGAAGTTGTCGGGGTAACTACATATCATGCACAGCGTGTCGCATATCTCTCTGTTCTTACAGCCAGAGCGTTAGGGTTGGAAAATGATTCGCTCGTTTATCTGGCAGCGGCAGCACTCCTGCACGACAATGCCCTGTTTGAGTTCTTCGATGATGAGGAGGACATAGGCGCACATGACTGGATGGAAGAAGTAATGGGAAAACATTGTACTGCCGGGGAAGAAAATGTAAAGGGATTGCCCTTTTATCCACAGATTGAACATGCGATTTTATATCATCATGAAAGAGCAGATGGCGAAGGGGTATTTGGAAAGAAAGCGTCCGAAACACCACTATTTGCCAGATTGATCCATTTTGCAGATGCACTGGATTCAGAATTTGATTTGAGTGAGCAATCGGAGAAAAAATATCATGATCTGATACAGTATGTTCAGGGACAGCGCGATTCCTGCTTTGATGGAGAGTGTGTCAACGCATTTTGTCAGGCGATTTCTTATGAGGCACTGATCCGTATTACCAAAGACAATATCAAGACGGTTCTGGATGATTTAATCCCCCGACAGGAATGGGATATGACGAGTGGTGAACTGATGGAGTTTGCGGACATTTTTGCACGGATTACCGATATAAAATCAAAGTTCACTTCTGAACACTCTCTTGGGGTTGCCAAAAAAGCCTACGAAATGGCTGAATATTATAACTGGGATGAGGATATCTCGCAGCGACTGTATTTTGCAGGTGCGCTTCATGATATCGGCAAACTGATGATCCACAGTGATATTTTGGAAAAGCCCGGCAAGCTGACAAATGAAGAATTTACAGAAATTCAGAATCATGCTATAGGAACATTTCAGATTCTATCTGCAGTGAAGGGCCTGGAAGAAATTACAAGCTGGGCATCTTTGCATCATGAAAAATTAGATGGCAGCGGCTATCCTTTTGGAAAAACGGCCAGCGAGTTAGAAAAAAAAGAGCGTTTGCTGGCTGCCCTGGATATCTATCAGGCGTTAGTTGAAAACAGACCATATAAGGAAGGAATGCCTCATGCAAAGGCAATGGAAATCATTCAGAAAATGGCTGACAAGGGGCAGTTGGATGCGGAGATTACAGCAGATATCGATAACTATTTTGGTAGTAAAACGGCTGTTTCTGACTAATGTACATTACTAGTCAGATTCTCAAATGGCAAAAAAATTTAAAAAAATAAAATTTTTTACTGACGGAATGTAAATTTTGTGATATACTATTTACAATGATTTCTACTAAATGGAATCATTATAAAAACAATTACAGTGTAAGGGGATAAAGACTATGAAAAAAATCAAACTAAATCTCACAATTAAACTATTAACGTGTGTGATAGTTCCGATGGTGGTACTGGTGCTTTTTGCCATATTTGCCATCTCTTCCGTTGGAGGCTTGATGGCAGACAAACTAGAGGAACAACACATGAACACTGCCAATCACTCCCTTCAGAAAATTCTGGACCTTTACGATTCGGGAGAATATTCTGTCGTTGATGGGCACTTGCACAAAGGTAAGGTGGATTTAACGGCAGCTTCGCTGAAAGAGGGGTCCGTTATAGATTTTATGAAACAAAACTCAGGGCTGGAGATTAGCATGTTCTATGGTAAGGAAAGGCTGTTAACCAGTATTGAGGATTCACAGGGTAACAAAGTTACCACACCGATGTCCGATGCATTTTATGATATACTTGTAAGAGACGGTTACTATTACACAGATCAGGCAGAGGTTGGCGGAGTTCCCCATTATGCTGTCGGTCAGGTATTAGCAAACTATGGCGCGGGAAAGGAAGTAATCCTTGCCACAAATTATCCGATACCGAAGGCAGAGGAAGCCTATAAGGCATCGTTGAAAAATTACATTATTTTTATGATAGTGATTGCTTTAGTATTTATTACCATTGTTACTATCATCGTCCGTTTAATATCAAGGGGCATACAGACTTCTGTTAAACACCTGGATGAGGTGGCAGACGGTAAACTCAATGTTATTGTTGGGAAAAAGCTGACATCCAGAGGGGACGAGGTGGGAAATATTGCAAAATCCATTCATTCCCTTATAGAAAAGTTCAAAGAGATTATACACAATCTGCAGGGTTCGTCTACTACATTGACGGATTTCACTGTAAGCATCAGAGAAAATTTTGCGACAATTAATACTTCCATTAATGATATCAATACTGCGGTAGAAGAAATTGCTACCGGAGCTACGAATCAGGCAAATGAAACGCAGTCTGTTACCGAACAGATGAATGAAATGGGAACTTCCGTGGACAAAGCTTCCGAAAATATTGCGGCATTAAAACAGAGTACTAAAAGTATGGAAGATTCCAACAAGGAAGTGGATAAAACGTTACATGAGCTTGCCGCAATCAGTACAAACGCAAAAGAGTCCATTGAACTTGTACAAAAACAGACCGATGATACAAATCAGGCCGCAATAGAAATTCAAAATGTGATAACCTTAATTGCCGACCTTTCCGAACAGACGAACCTCTTATCACTGAATGCTTC
>JAFLTA010000007.1 GCA_022510685.1 Lachnospiraceae bacterium
CTATTTCGCTCTAGCCGGGGACGAAACAGGGTTCAGATAGGGATCGTTATGCTAGATTGGAGTGGTTGGAATACAATATCAAACGCTCTTTGGGGATGGAATGTTCAGAGGAAGAGATAGAAGTAGGTGTGTCCGAAGTTAAGGGCACCATATCTCATGTAATTTATTACCATGATGCCAAAAAGGATATTATCTCCCATCTCAAAATGTAATGAACGTATAAGGGATTTGCCATTCCCCTCACAAACCATTATAATATTTCCAGGGTATCAGTTCTTTGCAGGAGCATCCGGGCAGACAGTCCGGGTGTTGTTCGTGTCCAGTTCCGACTAACATGAATGCGCTGTGAACACGGAACAGCTGATACCTTTTATTTTATAAATTTCTTCCTTGGTATTGTATCGTTACAACATAGACTATTTTTTTCTACACTAAACTTATACCAGCTTAAAAGCGAATACGGCGATGAGGCAGATAATTCCGCTGACCATACTGAGCTTACTTGTGTTTTCCCGGCGGATAAACGAATAAAACAAAAGCAATGCCAATATGACGGGCTGTTCCATGGAGTACATGGTCAGGCTGATTCCGATTAGCAAATTTTCGCATACAAGTCCCAGTGCATTTGGAATTCTCGTCAGGAAGACAATGCCAGTCCCCCCACGTTTTTCTTTGAGGAGTTCTGCCGGCTTCACCTTGAACCAAAATATAACCGTGACTACCAACAATGCAGCATATACGCTTATAGTGGGAGATATACTGTCACTGCCGATTTTTATGATGATTCCATAGAAATATTTAGAGAGTATGTATAGGATGAGGATAAGCCCAATGCCTTTATAACGGTTTTTGCCTTCGTTTTTTCCGTCCTTGACCATAGCCACAAGACAGCCGCATACAATGAAGATACATAATAATTTCAGCAGGCTAAAATCTACATGAAAAAAAGTGATGTCCGAAAAATAGGAGAGAAACATTGCAGTACCGAGCCAGGCTTTCGTCTCGAAACCGCTTAGTTTTTTCAAGACAGCGGCAGAAGTCGAAAATTCTACTATTTTGTCAATGCTTAACAGGGCAATTGTCAGAAAACTGTTAAGGGATAATTCAAAGTAATTTCTAGTGAAAAAGAATGCAGGCACCATAAAAATACAGGAGGAAGCGGATATCAGAAAAGTAAATTCGCTAGGAGTAATCCTGTATTTTGATATGGAATATTTATCGGAGATTGTGCAGATGGTGTAGCACAAAACTGTAATCAATAAGTAAATCATTTCTATCACCTAAAAGCAGTATAGCATAAAAGTTAATAAAATACTTACATTTTCTTTGTTTCCCTTGTATAATAGCAAATGCGAGTATATTATAGTAACTACGAAGTAAAGCGATGGGGCGGATGGGTTTGTATATATGGGCAGCGAACTTTTGACAGATTCAAAATAATTTGCGTGGGAAATGTGTACAATCAATCCGGAATAGAAGAAAGGGGTATATTCCAATGAAAAAAACAATGATGAAAACATTACTTTGCAGCACGATAATCATTTCTTTGGCGGGTTGTGGTGTCCAAAGCACAGTGGGGGACAACACGGAAAGAGGGAAGTCCAAAACGGAAACAGCAGTCAAGAAAATCAGCATCACTGAAAGCGAGACGGCAAAGGTGCTTTCGTCTCTATATCCCCATGATTGTACAGATAACTATTTTTATACAGCGGATGGAATGAATATTGTGCAATGTAACTTGGAGGGGGAAGAACTGCAGAGATTTGAAATGCCCGGGGTGGCTGGAAAGAATAAGGATGAGGAAATAGAAAGTCTCTATGTGACAGAGAAAGAAATTCTGTACACAGTTTATTGTGATGATGACAAATCCGGCGACTATGGGTTTTACGAACAGTTATGCAGTGTTCCGGTTCAGCGGGAGAATACTGAAGAGAAACTGCTTGTGGATCAGACAGAAGAGGTGATGCGGGAAGACAGTAGTTTGTGGGTGCTGTACGCCGATAAGGATATTATTGCCTATTCGCCCGGGATGGAGGGCATGCCGGAATATTGTGAATATGACAGAGTAAATAAAAAGCAGATTCCTATTAGTAGAGGAGATGAGGATGTATATTATGTTTTTCCAATAGGGAAATCCGGCACATTTGGAGGAGACAGTTACGATACAGTGATTTTGGCAAGATATGAGAAAAATGACGATGACGAGGATGAGGAGGATCATAGTGTTTATGCTCACAAGGTCGGAAGTCAGGAAATCGAAAAGATTGCCACCCACTATATTGACAAATATAGCGGTGGAATGGATATGGCGTTTACGGAGGGTAAGGCTTATTACACCAGCATTCATGATAGCTATACGGATTTGGATGATAATACCGACAAATATAATTATGATATCCGGTGTTACGATTCCGACACAGGGGAAAACAGTGTGCTTGTCAGTGAGAAAGAATTGAAGAAAATAGAACCGGAATTTACATATATTGGCAGACTTTTTGTGGATGGGAATTCGATATATGCATTTGGAAGTACGAAAAAGGCACGTTTTGTGATTCAAATTTCTCAGGATGCTGACGGTAAGGTGGAAGTGGAACAAGAGAAAGAGTTGAACCAGGCATTGAACGCCTTTGAGGATGCGTATATAGAGGATATCAGCGGTGGAAAGTGTTATTATGTTCTTGATATTGAGGAGCAAGATGATGGTCATTATGTAGAGAAACGCTGTGTGTTTGACCTGTCAGCAAAAGAGTCAAAGGAAGTAACAGAGAGTGATCCGGAATATTATTGCTGGAAATATGAAGATGAGGAAGAATAGGAGTTATAATCAAGGAGAAGACGAATGAAAAACGACAGAACTCAAAAGAAAATTTTATATGTTTCGGATTTAGATGGAACACTCCTTAGAAGTAACGAAAAAACCTCTGCATATACTAACGAAGTAATCAATGAATTGACGGCAAAGGGGATGCTTTTTTCCTATGCAACTGCCAGAAGCCATGTCACATCCACAAAATGCACGGCGGGACTTAAGGCTAAAATCCCGATAATTACATATAACGGTGCCGTGATTTTGGAAAACGAGACCTTTGCTGTCATTCATAAAACCACATTTACCGAAGAAGAGGAGCAGGAAATATTATCTGAACTGCTGGGGAGTGGAGTCTATCCCATTGTGTATGCCTATATCGAAGGACAGGAGAAATTTTCTTACATAGATTCGTTGTGCAGCAGAGCAACAAAAGAATTTGTATCCACCAGACAGGATGTGAGAAAACGTCCTGTGGATGGTGAGCAGGAATTGGGACAGGGAGAGGTTTTTTATTTTACCTGTATTGACGAACGGAAGAAACTGGAGCCGCTATATCATAAATTGAAAGACAAATATCACTGTATTTTTCAAAGGGATATCTACAGTGGGGAGCAGTGGCTGGAAATCATACCGAAGTCAGTATCCAAGGCAAATGCCATTTTTTATTTGAAGCAGCATCTGGATGTGGATTATGTGGTTGCTTTTGGCGACGGGGTGAATGATATGGAGATGTTTGCTTTGGCTGATGAGGCGTATGCCGTGGAAAACGCAGCACCGGAATTAAAAGAGGCAGCGACCGGAATGATAGGGGATAATAATTCCGATGCGGTGGCAAAGTGGCTGCAGGAACATTTTATAGATTAGTACAAAAATGCTTTATGGCAATGTCCACGGCTCTTTGCGCATCGTTTGGGAATCAGCCGGAATAGCTGTTTTTAAAATAAAACAAAAAAATAGAAAATGCTAAGTTTTTTTGAAAAGATTGTACTATAATACATTCAAATCTTAGAAAGGGGGCAATTTTATGAACACACATACTATTACTAAATTACTACACCGATTTAACACATTGGACCGAGCGCGATACCAGATGCAGGAGGCTGGCAGAGTTTAGAAGCTGATAAAATAATACGGATACTTAATTCGTTTGACCGTATAACACCATAAACTCTGCTTATAATCTCAAGTTACTGTACATGGGATTCATTTTGATGGAGTTTTATGGAAATATAGGGTCTTTTTCTATGCTTTTTTATCGCACGGAGGCGGAGCGGAAGAAGTTGCTTTTTCGCACCCCCACCGCAGGCGGAGAGTTTCACAAGCGAAGCTCTATTTATATGGCTGGAGATTCCCTGCACATGGTGCATTGCATATGAACTTCATGCAGAATGCGTACGTTTAAGAGGACACACGGGATTGGAGGCGAAAGTGTGAGGGAATCAGAAGTTATTTTACAGGAAATTGTCTCTTATATTGATGACAATATCACGACGAAACTTACCGTGGAAAATATTGCAGCACATTGTTACTTATCTCAGACTTATCTGCAGTGTTTATTCAAACAGCAGTATGGAATACCGTTGGCAGAGTACGTGCGTAAACGGCGTATGAAACGTTCCATGGAGCTTTTGGCAACTGAGAAAAGAGTGAGTGATATTGCCTATGACATAGGGTTTGAACATGAATCCTCTTTCATACGCTCATTTAAGCGGGAGTTTGGCATGACCCCCGGTGAGGCAAGGCGTAAGCTGCGGAGGAAAAAAGCGCAGTGACAGTTTTGTTGAATTTACCATTTAAATATGTTATATTTTGAAGTGCCTGCTGGTGATGAAGTAGGCACTTCTTTTGACTTTTTGCAGGAAACTGCGGGAGAGCAGTGTAAAAATAGGAGTGCTTTTTGGGGGTTGAGTACTTTACAATATACAAAAGTGGAGGTTCTTATGAAAATCAGTGAATTATTACATGATGACAAGGTGAGTTTGTCTCTGGAAGTGTTTCCGCCTAAAACGACTACGGCAATCGAAAGTGTTACCCGTTCCGTCAAAGAAATTGCCGCGTTGAAACCGGATTTTATGAGTGTGACCTACGGTGCCGGTGGTGGCACCAGTGAACATACGGTGCGGATAGCCAAGGACATAAAGGCGACGTATGGAGTGCCGTCCATGGCGCACTTGACTTGTGTTTCATCTACGAAAGAAACGGTGGATGGTCAATTAAGGCTTATGCAGGATGCAGGGATTGAAAATGTTCTTGCTCTGCGTGGAGATATCCCTACAGATGGAGATTTTCCGTTGCCCAACCAATTTCATTATGCTGTGGAACTGGTACGCCATATCAAGGAAGTGGCACCGGAGCTGTGCATTGGTGGCGCATGCTATCCAGAAGGACATCCGGAGGCGGTCAGTAAGGCAGAGGATATCCGGCACATGAAAGAAAAGGTTGATGCCGGATGCGAGTTTTTGACTACTCAAATGTTTTTTGACAATAGTATTTTTTATAATTATATGTATCGTTTGCGGGAGGCAGGAATTCTCGTGCCGATTATCGCAGGTATCATGCCGATTACACGGAAGAATCAGGTGGAGCGCAGCATCCAGTTATCGGGAAGCTGTGTCCCGGCACGGTTTAAGTCGATTGTAGACTGGTTCGGAGATGACCCTGCTAAAATGAAGCAGGCGGGGATTGCCTACGCTACCGATCAGATTATTGACTTGATAGCTAACGGGATATCCCATATTCATGTCTATACGATGAACGATCCGGAAGTGGCAGCAGGGATTATGAATAATTTATCAGAAATTATTAAATAAGATTCAGGTGTCCCCCTGATTTTCTTTATTACTCAAACTTCGCATCTGTCTCTACATGATAGTCAATACAATGTAGACGCGAAGTTTGAGTTCATTTTTTTTATTTTTATGCAACAGTTTCGTTGTTTTTATACACATATATAGTGAACGCGTTACAATGCATTGTAAATTTAGTAAAAAAATAGGATTGGAGGAACATATGACGGAGCAACAAAAACAAGAGGAAAGGCAGCGCATGGAGCATCTTGTAGAACTGGCAAGACATCGGGATGCAGAAGCTTTTTCCTTACTGTACGAGATGGTATATCAGGATATGTACCGTATGGCATTGTATACCCTCGGCAATGTCCATGACGCAGAGGATGTGGTGAGCGAGGCGGTGCTGGATGCCTATCAACAGATTCATCTTCTTCGAGATAAGACGGCATTCAGGGGATGGATATTTCGCATTCTGACCTGCAAATGCAAACGACGAATAAAAGATTACATAAAAACTAAGCAGGAGAAGTCAGTAGAAAGTCTGGAGGAAGTGGCATCCGGGGAAGCTGAAAGTGCAATGGAAACTGTATTAGACAGACAGGAGATTGCAAGAGCATTCACAGCCATTAACAGAGAAGACCGGTTGATAGTGACCATGGTGGTGTTTGGTGGATATAGCAGTAAGGAGATTGCCAGGATTTTGCACAAGAACGCAAACACGGTTCGCTCCAGATATCATCGTGCTTTGGAAAAGATGCAGCAAATACTTGTAGGGGATTAGTTAAAGGAGGTTATTATGGATAAAGAGAAAGATATGAGGCAGATGCTCAGTGGCGAAAACGTGGAAGTCCCTGAGAGTCTTTTGCCGGAAAATATGAAAAAGCGTTTATTACAATTGGAACAGGAAGGTGTTTTTGATTCAAATAAAAGGATTGACCGGACAAAGCTTCGCTCCGATAGAGGCGATACAACAGGAAACGGAGTCGGTGTCCGCAAAAAAGGACATATATTTATGCCGTATATCCGGGCGGGTGTCGCTGTGGCAGCGGGTCTGGTAATCTGTGTTCTGTCAGGAAGTGTTAACGGTTTCATACCGAATCCGGTACCGCTTACTGCGACAAATGGAGTGGATACGAAAAACACAGGAGGTGCTTCCGGGTTATCTTCTGAGAATGGCTATGACGGATATCATCTGGCATACGAGTCACTGCATGCAATAGAAAAAGCCAGAAATGCGAAAGAGAGTCAAGGGCTGGTGAGGAGGATTTTAAATGAAGTTTTTCCGACAGAGAAAAAGATAACTGCCGATACCGATGTGGTCGTGAATTATGACACGATGCCACAAGAGGAGTCACAAGATGCAGCAGAAGGAGCACAATATGATTCGTTCGCAGACGTGCAGAATTCCACCTCCGCTGGGGTGGCAAATTCCGTAAAGAAGTCGGAATCATCCAAGGCGTTTTCCGACACCAATGTACGTACACAGGGGGTGAACGAGGGTGATATCGTCAAGACGGATGGAGATTATATATACGAATATATTTCCGGAAGTGACGTGTGCAATATTTTTCAGGTGGATGGTGCCACGACGAAATGTGTGGCAAAGATTCGCGAGAAGGATTTTGGTGTCAGCATGCGTTTGACAGATATGTACGTGTCCGGTGATCGTCTGATATTGTTAGCCGATATTAGCGGAGCCAATGCAAAACAGATCAAAAAGATATACGAGATGGCAGGTGCCGATTACAGTGAATTTGATGAAGAATCCTGGGAGGGTTATTCATACTACCCATACTATAAGCTGGACTATGGGTATAATCAGGTGGAAGATATTGCCACAGAAGAAGTTGACCCGGAGGATTCCGACGAGGATAAAGTAAAAAAACGCAGAATCGTAAACTTTGCACTGACCTATATATTTGATATTTCTGACAGGGAGAAGCCGAAGTTAGAGCATATGACCTTTCAGGATGGAGGTTATACAAACAGTCGGATGGTAGGAGATGTATTGTATCTCTTTAGTCAGCGGATGGTATCTATGGATAATATGAAAGAGGATGAGCCGAAGACTTATATTCCTCAGATTAACGGAAAATGTGTTGAAAAAGGCTGTGTAAGTGTACCGGAAGATGTACAGACGACAAATTATTCTATTGTTTCCTCTTTGAATGTTCAGACCGGTGAAACAATAGACGAAATGAGTATGTTAGGAGGAGCATCAGAAATATATGTGAGTGGCAGTCATATTTATATGTTGGATGAAGATGCCGTCTATGACAAAAACGGCAGAACCGTCATCACTAAATTTGAATATGATGAAGGCAAGATTACGAAGAAAGCGACCGGAAAGGTAAAAGGATTTGTAGATGATGATTATGCTTTGGATGAGTATAAGGGTTATCTTCGTCTGGTAAGCACTTACTACCAGGGAATGAATTATCAGGAGCGTAATGCGGTATATGTGCTGGATGAGGATTTAAAGGTTACGGGAAGCATAAAAAACATTGCAAAAAATGAGAGGATATATTCTGCGAGATTTTTAGGTGATACTGCGTATTTTGTGACTTATCGTCAGACAGACCCGCTGTTTACAGCAGACCTTAGTGACCCGAAAAATCCCAAGATTATCGGAGAGTTAAAACTGCCGGGATTTTCTGATTACCTACACCCGATTGGAGATCATCTGTTGTTAGGTCTGGGAGAGCACGGTGATGAGGAGGGAGATTTTGAAGGTTTGAAACTGTCACTCTTTGATATATCGGACCCGGTCAATGTGAAGGAGATTCATAAAGAAGTGCTTCCCGAAGGCTATTTGGGGGCAGAGGCTCTGGAAAATCCTAACGCATTGTTTTTGGATGAGGAGAGAGGTTTATTGGGATTTTATGCGGATGGATACGGCGATTACACTTATTTCGTATATTCATACGATGAAAAAGAAGGGTTCAAAAAGAAGATTGCTGCAACACTCAAGGCTGAAGATGAGTATGGGTATGGTAATCTGGCGGCAAGAGGACTTTATATTGATGATTTCTTCTATGTAGTATCTATGAATTTGGAGAATCATCGTAATAATGAGATCATCAGCTACGACTACCGAACCTTTGAGCATCTGAAAACCAACGAAGACTAATAAAGGGAAATGTGTATCGTGAAATATAGGGGCAATGTGAAAGCATTGCCCCTTTTGGCGTCGTTATTCCCTAGACAAAACAGGATTCAAATTGGCGTTATCACGCAAAGGTAATGATTTTTGCTTAAAGTGTCGATATAATATTAACTGCACTGTAATTGTTGCATATGATGAATTCATGCGTCAAAAGGGTGTGTTTGACACCTGAGTTTTATAGGGCAAAAGCACCTTAACGGATACATATTATTTGTGCAGTATTACTAATTGACAGAATATGACATAACTTACTATAATAACTGTAATAGTGAGGTATTGTCGGCAGATTGCGACACACCGATAGCAGTTTGAAAATTTAAGTACCACGGAATCAGAGATTATGCCGGAGCAAGGAAGCGAAGGCGTGGGCGCATTTCCAAGGAAAGGAGAGATACGGTATGGCTGCAGACTTAAATGTTTACAATTATCTTGTTACCGATTTTAATACAAGTCCCACCACAACAAAATATAGTACACACAAAGATTCCGAATTACGTTCTATCGTGCAGGACATTGCAAAAATGACGGAGTCTTCTCCATTATATTTGGTGAAGTTGTCTGATGAGAAACAGACTTATGCATTGAATGTAAAAGAGTCGTCGATAGCTCTTAATACAGCATTCAAAGTGCTTGCTGAGAGGGATAGTAATTCCATATTCGGTCTTCGTAAAGCAGTTTCCTCCCAGGAGGATCAGGTGACAGTTCGTATTGATACAGATGATTATGAGCGTTTGCCGGAGTCATTTACGTTGAAGGTGAACAGTCTGGCAAAGACTCAGGTTAATGTCAGTAAAGAAGTGTACGAGACCAGTAGGGCTGTGGAAACGGGGATGTATCGTTTCCGGATTAACGTGAATGATGCCGCATACGACTTCCAGTATAATATTAAAAAGGATGCGACCCATAAGGATGTACTTGCGGGACTGTCCGATTTTATTACCAAGGCAAAGATCGGAATTCATGCGGGGACGATTTCCAGAGAGAAGGGAAAGCTGGCAATGCGTTTGGAGACAGATCTTACCGGTACACCGGACGGTCAGCCGATTATGACGTTTGAAGATCTTGCGGACGGACGGCATGGAAAAGGAATTGTTTCCCTGTATGGCTTGAACCGTATAGAGCAGCAACCGCGAAATGCGCAATTTGATTTGAATGGTACAGCAAGAAATTCCATGTCCAATACATTCAAGTTGGCACACAGTCTGCAAATTGAGTTAAAGCATCCCGGAAAAGAAACGGCAGAAATAAACTATACACCGGACAGTGAGAAAATCATACAGGGTGTACAGAATGTGTTAGATAATTACAATCAGATGGTAGGAAATTCATGGGAATATGTTGGACATAGAAGCAGCATACCAAAGCTGATACGGGAAATGCGCGCTGTTATGTATCCATTCCAGTCTGATATGGAATCCTGTGGAATCACTTTTGACGACCAGGGATATATGCAGATGGATAAATCTCTGGCAGAGCAGTCCGCACTGGACGGCTCCTTTAAGGATTTGTTGGGGGCAGGCTCTTCACTGGGGATGCGTATGATGGCAAAGACTGACACTGTGAAGCTTAACCCAATGGAATATGTAGAAAAAATACTGGTGGCATATCCAGATACCAGTAAGCCGCCGGAAGGATATTCCTACACTACTTCCTTATATAGTGGTATGTTGTTTAACTATTATTATTGAGAAATTCCGTCCAGCGTGTTTTCTTTCTGAGAGCGCATGGTGACGATGACCTTATGGGGGAGACAAACCAAAGTCTCCCCATTTTTTTCGATTTGTTTCTGATGCACACAAAGCTTGTCTGGGCAGTCTGCCTCTATCATATTAGCTTTTCCGTTTTTGATTTCCAGCCGGTTTGTTTGTCCTTTGCCGGAAGGAATATCTATGGTTGTGTTGGTTTCCAGAGAGAGAGTTTTATATATGTTGCCATCGACTGTAATTTCCACAGTGTTGCCGTCATCCCGGAAAAAAAGGGCATAGCCGCCAAAGCACAAAAGTGCTGCAAGAAGTATGCTGACCAGCAAAATAACATCCGCTTTCTTCATATTATAATGTTTCCTTTCTTTGCCGATTTGCTTTTGTGTCGATTAATGTGTGGGAATGATACAAAAAGCAGGGCGAAAACAATTTTCCCATACAAGTTTACTATATGAAACTTTTGCTGTCAAAAAGTACTTGACGAACTATTTGTCCTATGGTATAGTAGATGGGCGATGTAACAGTCTTTTTTTTATGCCCAAAATTCGGGTGACAAATTTTTAATGGAGGTGACAAGTCGTGAGGGTAAAAATTACTTTAGCGTGTACAGAATGTAAGCAACGCAACTACGATACGACCAAAGAGAAAAGAAACCATCCGGATCGTATGGAGACCAAGAAGTATTGCAGATTCTGTAGAAGACACACATTACACAAGGAAACTAAGTAGTGATTTTCTTTGTGAATGGAAAGGAATGAGGTTTAACAATGGCAAATTCTGAGAACAAAGAAGAAGTAATGCAGGACGAACCAAAGAAGACCGAACACGCTGCAGCGCCCAAAAAGAAAAATAAGCAGCTGCAGGGATTAAAGGCAGAATTTCATAGAATTATCTGGCCGGACAAGGATACAGTTGTGAAGGAGACAACAGCAGTTGTTGTAACAACAGTTATTTTAGGTGTTATCATTGCTCTGCTTGATTGGGTGATCAAGTTGGGCCTTGACAGGATCTTTAGTTAGGATAAGGGTGATTGACTATGGCAGATTCAGAAGCGCGTTGGTATGTGGCTCATACCTATTCGGGTTATGAGAATAAGGTAAAAATGGATATTGAGAAAACCATTGAGAATCGTGGTTTACAGGATCAGATTCTGGAGGTGTCCGTTCCGATGCTTAATGTGGTTAAGGAAAAGGATGATGAACAGAAAGTGACACAGCAGAAAATGTTTCCTGCGTATGTCCTGATCAACATGATTATGAACGATGACACATGGTATGTGGTACGTAATACCCGTGGTGTGACAGGGTTCGTAGGTCCGGGATCTAAGCCGGTACCACTCACAGATGAGGAAATGGCAAGCATGGGACTGAAAATTGATGCACCAAATGCTCCGTTCAGCATTGGCGATTCTGTGGTTGTCAAGTCTGGTGTATGGGAAGACACAACCGGTATTGTTCGACAGATAGATCATCAAAATCGTATGGTTACGATTAATATTGATATGTTTGGTCGTGAGACGCCGGTTGAAATCAGCTTTAATGATGTTGAGGTTGTATAAAAAATCGTTTTGCACGGGATGATTTCATCCCATGTGGGAAACCACAATTATGATACTAACCGCACAGAGCGGTATTTTCACAGGAGGTAAGAGACAATGGCTAAGAAAGTCGAAGGATATATTAAATTACAGATTCCTGCTGGCAAGGCAACACCGGCACCACCGGTTGGTCCTGCTCTTGGTCAGCACGGAGTGAACATTGTGGCATTTACAAAGGAGTTCAATGCAAAGACTGCTGGACAGGAGGGTATGTTAATTCCTGTTGTTATCACTGTATATCAGGATAAAAGTTTCAGCTTCATTACAAAGACTCCTCCGGCTGCAGTGCTGATTAAGAAAGCATGTGGTATTGAGCACGCGTCCGGTGAGCCGAATAAGAAGAAAGTTGCAAAGATCTCCAAGGCAAAAATTCAGGAGATTGCAGAGACAAAAATGCCGGATTTGAACGCAGCATCTCTCGAGGCAGCAATGAGCATGATCGAAGGTACTGCCCGCAGCATGGGTGTTACTGTAGAAGGCTGAGAAAAGTAATCATCGAATTTATCGCATAAAAAAAGATTGTTGTTAATTGAACGATGTGGGAGGCGACACATAGTGTCATAGTACCCGCCGTTACTACCACTAGGAGGTTATTTATTATGAAAAGAGGAAAGAAATACGTTGAGGCTGCTAAGAAAATCGACAGAACAGTGCAGTATGAGATTGCAGATGCTGTTAAGTTGGTGAAAGAGACAGCTATCGCAAAATTTGATGAGACTGTAGAAGCACATATCAGACTGGGTGTAGACGGACGCCATGCAGATCAGCAGATCCGCGGTGCCGTGGTACTTCCCCACGGAACAGGAAAGACTGTTCGCGTGTTGGTATTTGCTAAGGGTGAAAAGGTGGATGAAGCTTTAGCTGCCGGTGCAGATTATGCAGGTGGTGAGGAGTTGATTCCGAAGATTCAGAATGACGGATGGTTCGAGTTCGATGTGGTTGTTGCTACACCGGACATGATGGGTGTCGTTGGTCGTCTGGGTCGTGTGTTGGGTCCTAAAGGACTGATGCCTAACCCTAAGGCTGGTACGGTGACGATGGACGTGACCAAAGCTGTTCAGGATATCAAGGCAGGTAAGATTGAGTATCGTCTGGACAAAGCTAATATCGTACACGTACCGGTAGGAAAAGCTTCCTTCTCAGAGCAGCAGTTGATCGACAACATCGAAACTCTGTTGGATGCGATTACAAAGGCGAAACCGGCAGCAGCAAAGGGACAGTATTATAGAAGTGTTTCCCTGTCTTCCACGATGGGACCGGGAGTGAAATTAAATACCGCAAACTACGCGTAATTAATTTTATATCATGGAATAGTATTTAGATATTTATATTATGGAATCAATAAAAAGAGACCACATAACATAATGTGGTCTCTTTTATTTAACATTTTTTGAATCTATGTGACAACGTCGATTTTTGTTGAAGACACAATACCCGTTCCCGGTGTATTAGTGATGGAGCCGGGAGCAGCAACCGTATTATTAGCTGTCTTACCGGATTCCTCTTTTTTCGGTGGAACGGCACTGCGCTGTGCTGTTCGTTTCATCTTCTTGGATAGGGTAGAAAGCTTGCTTACAAAAGTGCTGTCCTTACCCAAAACACTTTCAATTTTATATGGAGAAGATTCTGCAAATTTTTTCTTATCCATATTTAGTTTCCCGTTTGAAGAAATCGTAATTCCGATATCTTCTAATTCGGACTTATGCTCTTTCGTCATTTTTTTCAACTCTTTTTGCATACGAACCACCTGGTCGGAATCAGATGTGCCGGAACTTTCGACTAAATTATTGTAAGTCTCCACAAATAATTTCGCATGGTTCAAGACGTCCGTACCATTGTCAGTGGAATATTCTAAATCACGCAGCTGCTGGGAAATCTTGTCCAGTGCTGAGGAATCTGCTTTCACCAGATCATTTGGCAACATGGTTAATCGGTTCTCTGCCTTGCGGGCAAAACGGTTACCTGAATATATGCAGCGAAGATAAAAATCGTAGGAGTAATTTGTAGTAGTGACCATTTTGATTCTCCTTTCTAAAATAATCTGAATAATCATATATTGTATCGACATGAATACAGTAAAAATATAGAGGAAAATTGAAATTAATTATATTTCGTGGTAATGTGTTGTGAAAGAAAAAATAAAATTGAGGTGAAAACGGCGAAGAGCCATAAATTTATGGGAGAAATCATTCAATATCACAAAATCACCTTGGAAGACAGGGCGATGATGACAAAAAAATATGAGGAAGATCCGCAAAGGATATGCGAACACTGTTTTGCCAACAATTACTTATGGCAAAATATTTATCCGGCGGAAGTGGCAGAATTTGACCGCTGCATTAGTGTCCGCTTTTGGGATGGTGCCGATTTATATTATGACTTTCCCGTGGGATTGGGAGATAAAAGACGGGCAATGGACAGAATCATATCGTGGACGGATAGGCAGGAGACACTGCGGTTATATGGATTGGTGCAGCAGGAGGTAGACTTGATTGAGCAATGGTATCCGGGGTATTTCCATATAACAGAGGATAGAAATTACTTTGACTATATCTACGAGACGAAGCGTTTGACCACACTTTCCGGTAAAAAACTTCATGGCAAACGAAACCATATACATCGTTTTAAAGAAAACCCGGATTGGCGATATGAATCACTGAGCGCACATAATTGGAGAGCCTGTATGGAAATGAATCGTCTTTGGAAGCGCAAGCGTTCAGACAAATGGGATGATGGTATGGAGGAAGAATTTCAAGTTGTCAATCATGCATTGCAAAATTTTGAGGCATTGGGAATGGTAGGGGGTGTTTTATGGCTGGGTGACCAAATTGTGGCATTTACTATGGGTGAACCCCTGGGAGGAGACACCTTTGCCGTGCATTTTGAGAAAGCATTTCCGGAGGTTCAGGGCGCTTATCCCATGATAAATCAACAGTTTGTGGAACATGAGTGTCAATCTTACCGCTATATCAACAGAGAAGATGATGCAGGCTCCGAAGGACTCAGAAGGGCAAAAATGTCCTACGGACCCGATATTTTATTGAAAAAATATATGGCTGAACGCAGAAAATAAAATATTTTTTAAAAAAATATTAAAAGTTTTACAATTTTTGTTGCATTTTGTGATAATTTCTGTTATACTGAACTTGGTCGTTGAGAAACGACTAAGATATACCCCTCAAACCCCTCTCCTCATCAGAGCATTTTATGTTTTGATGAGGAATTTTTTTTCAGATGAACCAAGACCGGTTTCAGGGTTCCGGAATACATTCAGAATATATAACGGGTGAGGGATATTATGTATTGGGAACATTAAGGAGGAAGGTCATATGGAGCATGATAACGCAGAACAGGCATCCGTAGAGGGAGGAACAGAATTATATGAGAGTGAGCAGGAACGGACAGAACCTGCCATTGTAGATACGGAAAATCTGTTTGAAAATATGGAAGATGATGTGGCGGAACCGGATGAAGAATTTGTTTCTGCTGCAAATGATGATACTGTGGCACAGGAGCCGTCTCAAAGAGCAAAGAAGAAACAGCGAACCAAAATTTCTGTTATTGCTGACGGACGTGTGCCTTTTGTGGCTTCCATGAAATTTAAAGTTGCCATGATGGTGATTTTGGCTGTGGCTTTGACGGCAGGTCTTATGTTGTTGATTATGGTGCCTATCAGTCGTACGGCACTTCGGGAAGAAACCAAACATTATATGTATGATGTGGCGATTTCCAATGGAACGGCATTAGAACAGTTCATTGAGGCCGGGGATTTGTCAAACAAGGTAGCTATGAAAAATACTTTTGGCAACGTGCGTCTGCAGGGAATGGATACCAGTTACGCTTATATTGTGGGTGGTGATGGGACTATGCTGTGCCACCCGGTGGACGAAAAAGTAGGACAGCCGGTCGAGAATGCAGTGGTTCTCGGGGTTGTTGACGATATTAGAAAGGGAAAACGGGATGAGCCACAGGTAGTCGAGTATGAGTATAAAGGTGAGAAAAAGTATGCTGCTTACTATGTGACGAAGATGGAGCCTACTATTCTCGTGGTAACCACAGATGAAGCGGAGATTATGGCTCCGATTCAGAAAGTCATACGTACCAGTATTATCGCTTTTGTTGTCATAGTCATAGTATTCGGCATTTTGGCAATGATAATAACAGGAATTCTCACCAAACCGATTATACTTGTATCTGATTTGGTGACCAAAATGTCCCATATGGACTTTACTGACAGGGCAGAAGATGCCAGACTTCTGAGGCGTAAAGATGAAACCGGCGTTATGAGTCGTGCAGTGGCGACTATGCGAAAAGAAATGACTCTTATGATTCGGGATATTCAGCAGCAGAGCGATAGTTTGTTTAGTGCGTCAGAGCAACTGGATGAAGATGCTTCCCATACAGCGCACACGGTAGCGAAAGTGGAAAATGCCGTGGGTGATATTGCCAGTGGGGCGACCAGCCAGGCAGATGAGACACAGACAGCTACGGAAAATGTCATTACGATGGGTAACATGATTGAGCAGACAAACGCCGTGGCAGAGTCTTTGCAACAAAATTCAGAACAGATGCGGACCTCCAGTGACCAGGCAATGGCAATATTGAAAGAGTTGATGCAGGTCAATGAGCAGACAAAAGCATCTATTGATGAAATATATGAGCAGACCAATATTACCAATGCGTCTGCACAGAAAATTAAAGATGCAACGGATATTATTGCGGCGATTGCAGAGGAGACCAATCTGCTGTCCCTGAATGCCTCCATCGAAGCAGCACGCGCAGGCGAGCAGGGCAGGGGCTTTGCGGTGGTGGCTTCCCAGATTCAGAAGTTAGCCGAGCAATCTACTGACTCAGCGATGCAGATTGATGATATTACCAATATATTGATGCAGGATTCTACTCATGCCGTGGAGACCATGCAGGAAGTGCAGGAAATCATGGCGATCCAGAGTGAAAAGATGATACAGACAGAAGCGCGTTTTAAGGAAGTTTACGATGGTGTGGAGAATGCTCTCGGCAGCGTGACAGCTATAACGGGACGTACAGAAAATCTTGACGAATCCCGCAGTAAGGTAGTGGATGTAGTGCAGAATTTGTCTGCAATTGCAGAGCAAAATGCTGCCAGCAGTCAGGAAACGTCAGCTTCTGTTATGGAAGTTAGTGATATTTTGGATAATATTTCCAACAATGCAGCAGGACTGAAAGATATTGCCTATCAGTTAGACCAGAGTGTGAGAAAAATAAGACTGTAACTGTGAAAAGGAAAGGGAGACGCCCATGTTTGATTTGCAGGATGAGTTGAAAAAACTGCCCGCCAAACCGGGCGTCTATTTGATGCATGATAAGAAAGACGCCATCATTTATGTGGGAAAAGCAATCAGCCTCAAAAACCGGGTGCGGCAGTATTTCCAGAAAAGCCGTCGCGTCTCTCCCAAAATTGAGAGGATGATTTCACAGATTGACCACTTTGAATACATTATTACAGATTCGGAAGTGGAAGCATTGGTGTTGGAAAATAACTTAATCAAAGAGCATCGTCCGAAATATAATACCATGCTCAAGGATGACAAAACGTATCCGTTTATTAAAGCGACAGTATACGAGACGTATCCGAGATTGATATATTCCAGAGAGCAAAAGAGAGATAAATGCAAGTATTTCGGACCATTTACCAGTGCCGGTTCCGCAAAGGATATGTTGGAACTGGTGCATAAATTGTATCGGATTCGTACCTGTAACCGTGTTTTGCCCAGAGACACCGGCAAGGAGCGTCCGTGTCTCAATTACCATATAAAGCAATGTCAGGCACCCTGTCAGGCTTACGTCAGCCCGGAGGAGTATCAGGAAAATTTTCGTAAGGCTATGAAGCTCATAGAAGGAGATTTTTCTGAAGTGCTTGAAATGTTAGAGGAAAAGATGGCAAATGCTGCAGAGGCAATGGCATTTGAGGAAGCGGCAAGCTATCGAGACTTGATTGCCAGCGTCAAAAAAGTATCGGTTCACCAGAAAGTCACAGATTTTGGTGGTGTGGACCGGGATATCATTGCCATGGCGCAAGAGAAAGAAGATGCGGTGATACAGGTGTTTTTTGTGAGGGAGGGAAAACTCATAGGGAGAGACCATTTCCACCTAAAAGGTGCAGATGATGAAACCCCGGGAGATGTCCTTTTATCATTTGTGAAACAGTTTTATGCAGGAACACCTTTTATTCCTCGCGAACTCATGTTAGAATATGAGATAGAGGAAAGCGAATTGATCAGCGACTGGCTCACAGGCAGACGTGGCAGCAAGGTCAGTATACTGGTTCCCAAGAAGGGGCAGAAGGAGCGTCTGGTAGAGCTGGCGCACAAAAATGCAGCTCTCGTTCTGGCACAGGATTCCGAAAAAATTCGCCGGGAGGAAGAGCGTACTCTGGGTGCCATGAAAGAAATTACGGATTGGCTGGGATTACAAGATATACATCGAGTAGAATCCTATGACATTTCCAACATTAGCGGGTTTCAATCCGTAGGCTCTATGGTGGTGTTTGAAAATGGCAAGCCAAAGCGCAGTGATTACAGGAAATTTCGTATTAAAACCGTACATGGACCGGATGATTATGCCAGCATGGAAGAGGTGCTTGGCAGACGTTTCCGGCACGGCTTGGAGGAGCGTAAACAGATTAATGATGGGCAGAGGCAAGATCAAAACGGAAGCTTTACCCTGTTTCCGGATTTAATTATGATGGACGGTGGACAAGGTCAGGTACACGTAGCAGAGACGGTTCTCACAGAGCTTGGGCTGTCGATACCGGTGTGTGGCATGGTAAAAGATGACAAACACCGTACCCGTGGTCTGTATTTCCGGGGGCAAGAGCTTCCGATTACCGTAGGCAGTGAGGGGTTTCATCTTATGACCCGGATACAGGACGAAGTACATCGCTTCGCGATTGAGTATCACCGTTCTTTGCGGAGTAAAGTCCAGGTAAAATCTGTTTTGGATGATATAGAAGGTATCGGGCCGAAGCGTAGAAAACAGCTAATGAAACATTTCACTTCGCTGGATGCCGTTAAATCCGCATCGCTGGACGAACTGGCTGAGGTGGAATCTATGAACAAGCAGGCAGCAAAGAAAGTATATGATTTTTTTCATAAATGATATATGATATATAAGAGTGTTTGAGGTGGCGAGAGTGATTGCATGTCGTATGAAGCATATATTAAAAAGATTGGAGGATGAGGATGCAAAATGCAAAATGAAAAATACAGTGTGGAATTACCGCACTTAATTGATAAGTTAAAACTGGAGAATTGCACTCCGGAGATATCGGTTGACGATATATTGGTGTGTCAGTCCGATGTCAACAGACCGGCATTGCAGTTAGCAGGATTTTTTGATTATTTTGACTCCAATCGCGTTCAAATTATCGGACATGTGGAACATACTTACATGCTCCAAAAGGGTATTGAGTACAGCGCAGGCATGATGGAGCGCATCATGTGCGGGAGTGCAGAATCAGCAAAACCACCTTGCATTGTCTTTTGCAGAGATATTCCGATTGAAGATGAACTGATTGCCATTGCGGGGAAATATCAGGTGCCGCTTCTTCGCACAAAGCGTGCTACAAATGAGTTTATGGCAGATTTGATTCAATTTTTGAATTTCAATATGGCTCCGCGTTGTTCTGTGCATGGCGTGCTGGTTGATATTTACGGTGAAGGCATTCTCATTATGGGTGAGAGTGGTATCGGTAAATCCGAAGTGGCTATAGAGCTGGTTCACAGGGGACACCGGCTGGTGTCGGATGACGTGGTGGAGATTAAGCGTATTAATGACAGTACGTTGATTGGAAGCGCACCGGATATCACGAGGCATTTTATTGAGCTAAGGGGCATTGGTATCATTGATGCAAAATCCTTGTTTGGTGTGGAAAGTGTTAAGAATGAGCAGAATATTGACCTGGTCATCAAGCTGGAGGAGTTTAACAAAGAGCAGGAATATGACCGTTTGGGATTGGAGGAACAGCATATTGAGTTCCTGGGCAATAAGGTAGTATGCCATTCCATACCCATTCGTCCCGGACGTAATCTGGCAGTTATTTGTGAATCGGCGGCAGTCAATCACAGACAAAAGAAAATGGGATACAATGCAGCGTGGGAGTTGTATAACCGTGTGACCAGCAACTTGTCAGAGAAAAGTCAGGATTAAGAAAACAATAAATTCACATAGTATGAAAACTCCCGCAAAATCGGGGCAGATGTAGAACGGAGGTTAATAAAAATGATATTTGTAAAGGCAGAAGAACTTAAAACAGGAATGCGTTTGGCAAAACCGGTTTATAATAAAACCGGTGTCATGTTGTACGAGCGTGATTCCAAGCTGACGCCACAGGGTATTGTCAGTATTCAAAATTTCGGATTGATTGGTGTGTATGTGTTAGAGCCGGCAGAGCCGGTGCCGCCAATGTCAGAGGATGACGTTGAATTTGAGCGTTTCCAGGCGATGGCTGTATTTTCCATCAAAGAAATTCTGGATGATGTGAGCAAACAAAAAGAGCCGGAGCAGTTGTATCAGTTTGCAAACCAAATCGTAAAGAATTACGGAGCGCTGGACCATAAAATCAATTTTATCCAGAATCTGCGTAGTGTAGAGGATTATGTTTACAAGCATTCTCTGAACACAGCATTGCTTTGTGCTATGATGGCAAAACAGATGAATGTGGAGTTTAAGAAACAGTTAGATTTGGTGGTAGCTGCTATTTTACATGATATCGGTACGCTGCTGATTCCGGTTCTTCTGCGTCGTAAGACTGAGCTGGAGCGTACTGAGGAGGATTTAAAGAAAATCAATACATACTATGTGGCGGCATATCAGATGTTTAGCCGGGATTATGCTTTGGAAGCCGGTGTCAAGCTGATTCTTGCTGTTGCAATGCGTCGTATCTTCCAGGTGGGCGGCAAGTCAGATGAATTGGAAAAAAGACATGTGAGAGAGGTGGAAATTCTTCGTACCGCTTACATGTTTGATCAGCTTACGGCAATGAATATCCAGGAGGAGCCGGCATCGGATGTTATGGCGTTGCGTTTCCTGTTAGACCCGAATAACGGATATGATCAGGAAACGGTGCAGGCATTGATTAACAGTATTAACATTTTGGAACCGGGCGTGTGTGTGGAGCTTACTACGGGAGATCGCGGTCTTGTTATTGCACCGGGTGTGACGAACGTTCTGGAGCCCTATATTTTATCCTTCCGTGACAACCAGATTTACAACATGGGAGATCCCAGTGTTTCTGAGAAAATGCAAATTAAAGATATCATGAAAACCATGGATAACCGTCATGTGATGGGTAAGGATATGTTGGATGAGTATAGCGGTGATGTGCTGCATATGGGAGAGCATTTAGATAAAAAGAATTATTAAAACGGGGTGGAGTGTCCCTTTGGGGAATAACCCACGCCGAATCATAGTATCATATTCATAGAGAAATCATGCAGCCGGGGCGTGTGCGACACAAAGTCCCGGCTTAGCTTGACGGCATTAATCCGAAATCCAGGGTTCAGATTAGAGGAGATTGTACGCATAAAATGACAGACAGAAATATATAACGGGAGGAGTCATCATGTTTATTATAGTCGGTTTGGGAAATCCTGACAGCAAGTATGCGGGAACAAGACATAATATCGGATTTTCTGCGATAACAGCATTGTGTGATAGCCATGGGATTTCCATGGATACCAGAAAACATAAAGCTGTGTGCGGAAAGGGAATCATACAGGGACAGAAGGTTTTGCTGGCGATGCCCCAGACCTACATGAATCTCAGCGGGGAAAGTGTGAGAGAACTGGTAGATTTTTACAAAATTGACGTGGAGACAGAATTAATCATTATTTATGATGATGTTGCATTGAACCCGGGAAAGCTGCGGTTGCGCGCCCAGGGAAGTGCAGGCGGGCACAATGGAATCAAAAATATTATTGCTCATTTAGGGACTCAGAAGTTTGCCAGAATCCGCATCGGAGTAGGAGAAAAACCTGCAGGATGGGATTTGGCGGATTATGTGCTGGGGCGTTTCCCGGAAGATGAAAGACCGATTATCCGTGAAGCTCTGGAGCGCACCGTAAAGGCGTGTGAAACGATTATGACGGAAGACATTCAGAGTGCTATGAACCAATTTAATGGAGGCTGAACATGGGGAAAATGATGGAGACGCTGTTGGCACCGCTGGAAGAGATTACTGCCTACCGCAATGCTGCTGATTTTTTCAAAAAAGGGAAATTCCCACTACAAATTTCCGGATGTGTGGAGTCCCAAAAGTGCCAATGGATATACGGACTCACACGGGAGAAGAAATGGCGCGTCATCATTGTTGCCAATGAACTGCGTGCCAGAGAACTGGCAGAAGATTACCGGATGTTTGACAGGGATGTATATTATTATCCTGCAAAGGATGTAATTTTTTATAGTGCAGATGTTCATGGCAACGCAATCAGCACAGAGAGGCTAAAGGTGCGCGAGGCATTGCTGCGCGGAGAGGGCGGCACCGTCGTCACCACACCGGATGCCGGGATGGAGTTGGTATTACCCCGGAGTGTGTATGAAAAAGCAGAAATACTCATCGAAGAGGGTAGCGTTCTGGATATGGATGAAACGATTGTCCGTTTTGTAAATATGGGTTATGTACGTCAGCCTCAGGTAGAAGCGCCGGGAGATTTTTCTGTACGGGGAGGGATTATTGATATTTTTCCTGTGACACAGGATTGTCCCTATCGGATTGAGTTGTGGGGCGATGAGGTGGATACCATACGTTCTTTCGATATAGAGAGCCAGCGTTCCATAGAGAGAGTAAAGGAATTTCGTATTTTCCCTGCGTCCGAGCTGATTCTTACCGATGCGGAGATTACAGAAGGTCTGCGTGGTATGAAAAAAGATGCCGGGAAGGTGGCACAGAAGTTAAAGAAAGCGAAGCAGTTTGAGGCGGTCAACCGACTGACTGACCATATAAAAGAAATCAGTGACGATTACGAGCATTATGGAAGCCGTCTGGAATTAGACGGTTATTTGTCGTACTTTCCGGTAGATGTATCGTCTTTTTTTGAAGCATTTCCGTGGGAGGAGACTATTTTCTTTGTTGATGAACCCAGCCGCTGTATGGAAAAAACGGATGCAGTGGAGACGGAGTTTCGGGAAAGTATGGAAAGTCGTCTGGAAAAAGGATATTGTCTGCCGAGACAATTGGAGCTTATTCGCAGTGGAGAGTGGGTGTTTGGCTATCTGATGAATGCCCCTTTAGTGTTGCTTTCTATTCTCGACAGCCTTCCGAAGCAGTTGACGGTAAAAGAGCGGGTGAATGTGCAGGTACAGCCGGTAGGCAGTTATAATAAACACTTTGAGTTACTGGTGGATGACATGCGGCGATGGAAGAAAAACGGCTATCGTGTACTGCTGTTGTCTACGTCTCGTACGAGAGCACAGCGGTTAAGTAAGGATTTAAATGACTATGAGATACCGGCATTTTACAGGGAGGTGCCGGATGTGGCACTGGAAGCCGGTCAGATTATGGTATCCTATGGATTTCTGCGCCATGGATTTGCCTATGGAATGACAAAATTTGTCGTGGTGACGGAGGGAGATATTTTTGGTGCCAGACAGAAGCGCAAACATAGAAAGCAGAAGGTGTATGACGGGAAGGCAATCCAAAGTTTTAATGAGTTAAATGTGGGAGATTATGTCGTACACGAGAATCACGGTTTGGGTGTTTACCGGGGAATTGAGAAAATTTCCGTAGATAATGTCACAAAGGATTATATAAAGATTGAATATGGAGACGGGGGAAACCTCTATGTGCCGGCTTCCGGTTTGGACGTACTGCAGAAGTATGCCGGACAGGATGCGAAAGCACCGAAGCTGAATAAGTTAAATTCCAAAGAATGGAAAAAGACGAAGTCCAAAGTGTGGATGGCGGTGCAGGAGGTAGCAAAGGAATTAGTGCTCTTATATGCAAAACGCCAGCAGCAGAAAGGATTTGCCTACAGTCCTGATACCGTGTGGCAGCAGGAGTTTGAGGAGTTGTTTCCTTTTGAGGAGACGAAGGACCAGCTCACTGCTATCGCTGCCATCAAAAAGGATATGGAGAGCGAAAAAATCATGGACCGTCTGATTTGCGGAGATGTGGGCTATGGAAAGACAGAGCTTGCTTTTCGTGCTGCTTTTAAAGCGGTAAATGACGGAAAGCAGGTGGCAATTTTAGTACCTACCACGATATTAGCACAACAACATTACAATACGCTGTTGGAACGGTTAGGGGATTTTCCCATACGGGTGGAGATGTTGTCCAGGTTCCGAACCCCGACTCAGCAGAAAAAAGCAATCAGTCTTTTGGGAAAGGGACAGGTTGATATCATTATCGGGACGCATCGTCTGTTATCAAAAGATGTGGTCTTTAAGGATTTAGGGCTTTTAGTCGTGGATGAGGAGCAGCGTTTTGGAGTAAGCCACAAGGAAAAAATCAAGCAGATGAAAGGAAATGTGGATGTGTTGACTCTCAGTGCAACACCGATTCCGCGTACGTTGCATATGAGTCTGTCTGGCATTCGGGATATGAGTGTTCTGGAGGAACCACCGGTGGACCGTCTGCCCATTCAAACTTTTGTCATGGAGCATAATGACGAGATCATCAGAGAGGCAATTAACCGGGAATTGGCACGGGGAGGACAGGTATATTATGTATATAATCGTGTGAATCGTATTGATGAAGTGGCGACGGAGGTGGCAAAGATGGTGCCGGATGCCAGTGTGGCGTTTGCCCATGGACAAATGAGTGAACGGGAACTGGAAAAGATTATGATGTCCTTTGTCAGTGGGGAGATTGATGTACTCGTAGCTACAACCATCATCGAGACAGGATTGGATATTTCCAATGTAAATACGATGATTATAGATCATGCAGACCAGATGGGACTGGCACAGTTGTATCAGTTGCGGGGGCGTGTGGGGCGCTCCAGCAGGACAGCATACGCCTTTTTGATGTTTCAGAGAGGGCGTATGCTGAAAGAAGTGGCAGAGAAACGTCTGGCGGCGATTAGGGAATATACCGAGCTTGGCTCCGGCATTAAAGTTGCCATGAGGGATTTGGAAATCCGCGGTGCCGGAAATTTGTTGGGAATGGCACAGTCAGGGCACATGGAAGCTGTAGGATACGACTTGTATTGTAAAATGCTCAACGAGGCGGTTCGGAAACTGAAAGGTGAGGAAACGTATGCGGAGGATTTTGAGACGAGTATTGATTTGCAGGTAGATGCCTATATTCCGGCGACGTATATCCGCAGTGAATTCCAGAAATTGGATATGTATAAGAGGATTGCAGGGATTGAAAATGCAGAGGAATATGCAGATATGCAGGAAGAACTGGTTGACCGGTTTGGAGAAATTCCAGCGGCGGCAGAGAATCTATTGCGAGTGGCATTATTGAAAGCGGAGGCACATCGGGTCGGCATTACCCAGATTGCCCAAAAACCAAGCCAAATCCGTATTTTTTTGAAAGAGAATGCAGAAATATCTTCCGAAAAGTTAGTAAAAATGGTAGAATCATATCAAGGGGAGTTAAAAATAGTACAGGGTAGAGAAGCGGGAGAGAGTCCGTATTTTTTATATGCGCTTAAACAGAAGAAAAAGTCAGTGGCAGAGGAGCTGTTTCAAACGGTTGCCCGGCTGATTCGCGAAATTGGAGGTTTGTATGAAAAGGAATAAATGGCTTGTGGCAGGGATGAGTTTGTGTTTGGCAGTCTCTACTCTGTTGACAGGATGTGGTGGAAATAAGACAAAAAAAAGCAGTGTAAAGCTGGATTCCGGTAAAATGGAGGCAGATTCTGTGGTTATGGGCGTGGGGGATGAAGCAGTTCGTTACAGCGAAATGATGAACTATGCCTATCTGTTAAAACGTCAGTATGAGGGAAATTTCGGCAGTGAATTATGGGGATATACTGTGGGTGAGAATAAGACAGTGGGAGATCAGGCGAAACAGGAAATCATCAATATGGTCACCCAGTTGAAAGTGATTCAGGTCACAGCGAAGCAGCAGAAAGTTTCCCTGTCCAATGACGAGAAGGACGAAGCATTGCAGCAGGCAGAAAAAATTATGGAGAATGTTTCCGAGGAGGAAAAGCAGACATTTTTCTTGACTATACAGGGGATGAGTCAGCTCTATGAAGAAAATATCCTTGCAAATAAAATGTTTTATGTGGCAACGGATGATGCGGATACAGAGGTTAGTGACGAGGATGCGAAGCAAGTATTTATCCAGTACCTTCAAGTCTTAACCAAAGGCAGAGATTCCTCCGGCAAACAGATTGATATGGATGCCGCCGGCATAGAGCAGGCGCGGAAACGCGGGGAGGCTTTGCAAAAAGAGGCTGTGAAAACGAAAGACTTCCTGGGACTGGCAAAGGAGAACTCGGATGCCCCCAAACAGGAACTGGTCATCGGTAAAGATTCTGAGGAGCTGGAAAAAGCAGCGGTTGACGTGGCGTTGTCTCTGAGAAAAGGTCAAGTCAGTGGCTTGATAGAGGGAGAACAGGGCTTCTATGTCATTCATTGTGTCAATGATAATGACGTGGATGCGACACAAAACCGGAAAGAGGAAATTATTGAGGAAAGACAGACGGCTATGTTTAAGAAAAAATATAATAGCTGGCTGAAAAAGTGCGAAGTGAACATTAGTGAGGACTTTTGGGAAAATTTTCAACTTTAAGAAAAAATTTAGGATTTATACTTGATTTTATGCGAATTTTGTCCGAAATCTCATTTACAGGAATGTCAAGTTTTGTTATACTATGGGGTATGACATACGGGGAGGTAAAAGATGAAAGCAGAACATGTAAACCCATTTATCATTTCGGTTTGCAAGATTATGAAGGATATGTGTATGCTGGATTTAAAAATCGGGAAACCGGCTATGAGAGAACAAGATTTTCCGGCAGAAAATTCATTGATAAAATTAGGTCTGGTAGGGCAGCTTACCGGTGAAGTTTTGTTAAATATAGATCATCAGACGGCATTGGGGATTGTTTCAAAGATGATGATGAGTCCGGTGGAAACTATTGATGCTATCGGTGAGAGCGCAATTTCTGAATTGGGTAATATGATTGCGGGAAATGCAGCTACAGTCTTTGCAAATAACAATATCATTATAGATATTACACCGCCAAGCTATTGTGTAGGCTCAGCTTATCAGGGTGGCGGGAACCAAATGTTTAGTATTCCTTTTACTTCGGAAATCGGAAATTTAACAGTGGATGTATTTATTCAGGAATGAGGAAACCGGTTTTTTTGAGCCCGGCATAAAATGATATCAAAATACTACGATTACATATGAGTATGAAAGGGAGTTTCGCAAAACTCCCTTTTGTTGTGTGGAGTGGTTTGCAGGACATACAGAAAGGAGCAAGGATATGGCTGGTTACAAACGCTACCGGAAAGATTCCCCGGTATCTTATGCACTGGGAATTACATTGACAATGGAGTTGCTGCAGTTTCGTACAGAGGCGGTAACCAGGGTGTTTGTTCATTCGGAGATGAAACAGGGTGATACGCTGGAAAAACTCCGTGGGCTATGTGCCAAAGCACATATAGAGATGCTTCAGACTGACAAAATATTTAATGTGCTCTCTCAAAAAGAGAATTGCTATGTCATCGGAGAATTTAAAAAATTTCCATGCTCTTTGGATGCGAATTGTTCACACATTGTGCTGGTAAATCCGTCTAATGCAGGGAATATGGGAACGATTATGCGCAGTGCCCTTGGCTTTGGATTGCAGCAGATGGCAATTATCCGTCCGGCTGTGGATGCTTTTGATCCGAAAGTAGTGAGGGCTTCCATGGGGGCTATTTTTTCTACGGAGTTTCAGTATTTTGACGAATTTAAGGAATACTACGAACAATATGGGGATAGAGAGATTTACCCGTTTATGCTCAATGCAAAAAAGAGTCTGTATGATGTCAGTCCAAAGGGTAAATTTTCGCTGGTTTTCGGTAATGAAGCAACCGGTCTTCCGGAGGAGTTTTCTGAAATCGGTACCAGTGTCATTATCCCCCATTCCAGTCACATTGACAGTCTGAATCTGCCCATTGCCGCCGGCATTGCCATGTATGAGACGACTAAGGGAAAGTTTGAGGTATAGGAAATGGCGGAATGGTGCTATCATACTATATTGAAGGCGAGAGTGTTATTGTAAGAACTTAATTTTGTCAGGGAGTTGACAAGTTTGGTATAATAAAGATGATGAAGAATTGTAGAAAGGATTGGTAGTATCATGGCAAAGATTGATATTATTTCTGGATTTTTAGGAGCAGGCAAAACAACATTGATTAAAAAACTCATTGCGGAGGCATTTGAAGGCGAAAAACTGGTGCTGATAGAGAATGAGTTTGGAGAAATCGGTATTGACGGTGGCTTTTTGAAAGAGGCGGGAATACAGATTACGGAAATGAATTCCGGATGTATCTGCTGTTCCCTTGTTGGAGATTTTGGAGAGGCACTGAAGGAAGTGTTGGAAAAATATACTCCGGACCGTGTCATTATCGAGCCGTCCGGTGTGGGCAAACTGTCCGATGTCATCAAGGCGGTGCAGGATATCGGGGAACAGGTGCAGATAAACAGTACGGCAACGGTGGTGGATGCCTCCAAATGTAAAATGTATATGAAGAATTACGGAGAGTTTTATAATAATCAGATTGAGTATGCAGGAACGGTGATTCTCAGCCGTACGCAAAATGTGTCTGCAGAGAAGCTGGATGCCTGCCTGAAAATGATTCGGGAAAAGAATGATGAGGCTTCTGTAATTACTACGCCATGGGATGACATTCAGGGAAAGAATATATTAGAGGCGATGGAAAAGATAAATTCATTGGAAAAAGAAATTCTGGAAGAACATGACCATCACCATCACGACCACGATCATCATCACGACCATGAGCATCACCATCACGACCATGAGCACCATCATGACCACGATGGAGAGTGCAGTTGTGGACACCATCATCACGATCATGATCACCACCATCATCACGCGGATGATGTATTTACCAGTTGGGGTGTGGAGACAGCCCATAAGTTTTCAGAGGGAGAACTTAAGACGATTTTGGATAAGCTGGCAGCTACGAAAGAATATGGCGATGTATTGCGGGCGAAGGGAATTGTGGCTGCAGACGAAGGTGAATGGTTCCACTTTGATTTAGTGCCGGAGGAGACAGAACTTCGACGTGGGGCTGCTGACTTTACAGGGCGTATTTGTGTGATTGGTGCAGAGCTGAAAGAAGACGGAATTAAGGAGTTGTTTCACGTAGTATAGAAATCATTTGTCGGTGAGGGCGGTATGAGGATTAGCGTGTAGAAGTAATAGCAGAGAATGGAGTAGCGATGTTAGAGAAGAAAAAACAAGAGATGATGGTTTACGTCATCATGGGATTTTTGGAAGCGGGAAAGACAAACCTGATTCGTGACCTGATTGTAGATGATATGTTTGATGCCAATATTAAAACCCTGATTCTGGCTTGTGAGGAAGGGGAGCTGGAATATGAGCAGGAAGGTCTGGATAAAGGGAATGCCGTCGTAGAATACATCGAGGAGGAGGATTCTTTCAACGGGAAAGTAGTGCAGAAGTTTCTGAAAAAGCATCATCCGGATCGTGTCATTATTGAATACAACGGCATGTGGCAGACTAAGCATATTCCGGAATTGTATGATGAAATGGAGGAAATCTGCATAGATAGGACCGTATATTTTCAGACAATTGATGTGGTGAATGATGAGACATTTTCCCTCTATATGAAAAATATGCCATCTATGATGGTGGACCAGTTTCGCATTGCGGAGATGATAATCATCAATCGCTGCACAGTGGAAAACACCAATAAAAATGCTATCCGCGGCAGTATTAAGGCGGTAAATCCGCGGGCGCAAATCGTGTATGAATCTGCACAGGAAGCTTTTTATGAGATGAAGGATCAGATGCCTTTTGATGTCAATGCGGATATTATTGAAATCAATGAGGATGACTTTGGTTTATGGTATATTGACATGATTGACCATCATGAAACTTACCAGAATAAGACGATAAAGGTTACCGGCCTCATCCAAAAGCCGAAAGGACTTCCGGCTGGATTTGCTATTTTCGGACGCTTTGCCATGACTTGTTGTGCAGATGATGTACAGTATATGGGATTTTTGTGCAAGGCAGATGACTGGTCCGCATTTGAAAATCAGCAGTATGTCACCGTTACGGCACGGTTGGAGTATAAATTTATGAAAGAATACGGTGAGGAAGGACCGGTATTTTATGCAGAGGAAGTGGACGCTGCGCAAAAGCCGAAAGAAGAACTGGTATACTTTAATTAAATATTTATAACTTAAACTTCGCATTTGTACGATATGACAGAAAGTTATATAGATAGATGCGAAGTTTGAGTTTAAAATATATTTAAGGCATATACGGTACCGGATATTGTTAAAAGGTCAGGTAGTATCCGGGACACCTTCCATCCATATTTCGTAAATGGCACGCACTAAAACGACTGCAAGAGGACCGAGAAAAATACCAAAAAATCCATAAAGATTCAGTCCGATATAGATGGATGCCAGAGTGAAAAAGGGCAGTGTCCCCATATGGTCTCCTAACAGCTTAGCTTCCAGAAATTCTCTGGCAAAGACACTGAGCAGATAGGTGGTCAATAGTATGGCGGCAAAGAAAAAGTTACTTTTAATCAGGTAATAAATGCCCCATGGTATTAGTATCATTCCGCTGCCCAAAATGGGAAAAGCATCAAATACAGCGATAAACAATCCAATCAATACGCTATAGGGATTGTGAATCAGCATCAGTGCGGCGCTGCATATTAACCAGTTGCAAAGGATGATAACCGCTTGGCTGCGCAAATAGGCGAGCCCGGTGTCCCACATGGTGTGACCGATATGGGAAAATACGAGAAAGAATTGGTTTTTACGAACGATTCTGTGTAATTCCGACATGTCTTTGCACAGGACGATCATGCTGACGGCAACAATCAATACGAAAGTGAGACATCGCAGAGAACTTCCCATACAGCGCATGGCAGTAGTACAAGCATTTTGATAAAATTGGTCCGCCGAATCCAGGCGGATTTTTTGCAGTTTTTCTGAAATAAAATCCAAAGAACTTCCTTGCTTTAATCCCAAGTAATAATCCATACCGTTGCAGACCTGATTGCAGGAATCATTGAGGATATCTGTGTACATCTGGCGATAGATGGACACGTTGGTGACGAGGAGCTTTATCTGATGGGAAATCATTTGACATAATAGCAACAGGACACAGAGCAACAGGCCACCAAAGAGTAGCAGGGTGGTACTTCCTGCCAGCCATCCGGGAAAGTGTAGATTTTTTTTGAGTGCGAACATGACGGGGCGTAAGAACCGCATGAGGGCATAGGCTGTGAGAAAAGGAAAGATGACCGGTAAAATGTAGCGGAAAGAGAGCAGTACACAGCCGGTTATCAGTGAAATGATGAACAATTGGCGGAACAGGGGATGGGTATGCATGAAACACCTCCAAAATATGAACAAAATGTAACCGTTGCTTTTTATGCAGCATAATTTTTCATGGACACAATATGTTGTATTTCATGTGATTAGTTAATCCATACTATGTATATTTCATTTTTGTCCGTTGCATAGAGCGGTACATTTTTCATTACTATTTTGAGCAAAAACCCCGTATTCATGCATCCAATTGTTTACAAAATATTAATAACTAAATCATTCCATGTTCATAATTATAAAATATAATGACAGTATCAAATGAAAACAGAGAGAACCATTTGATAAAAATTGATTTTTTCATACCTTCTCCTTTAAGGACTGTGTACGTTTGCAGTCCTTTTTTGTTGTATAGGAAACTTCTCCTATTTTGCCAGCGTTTGCCAAGAAAACTAAAATTGAGTATAATTGTGGAAAGTATCAAGTATGTGTAGGTTTGTGCACATTTATTTTAGAAAGCAGTTGGGGGAGTTTCATGTTTGACTGGAAAATTAACGGACAAATATTAATATACGATTGGGGTGGTCAATGTCAGTATGACTTGCAACAGTTTATGGAAAGAGCAGATATAAGAGGAAAGGCACACATTTATTCCAGACAACTGCAGGATTATAATCAGGATGAGGGTTTTCGGGAGGAATTTGAGCAGCTTATCCGCCAAAAGGAGATTGTTCTCTGCCTATCCTTTAATTTTTTTCCGGTTATTTCTGATATATGTCAGGCGAATGATATTTTGTATGTTTCGTGGATTTATGACTGTCCTCATACATCGTTGTATTCTAAAACAGTATTCAATAGCTGCAATCTGATTTTTACTTTTGACAGGCAGCAGATGTTAGAACTCCAGAGGAAGGGGCTGCATCAAATTTATCATTTGCCTTTGGCGGTTAATGTAAATCGTATAAGCCGTTTATGTGATTCTGCTCCCCAAAGTTTGATAGATAAATATAGTGCACAGATTTCTTTTGTGGGCAGTTTGTATGAACAAAATTATTATGAGCAAATTCAATTTCTTCCTCCTGAGTTAAAGGGCTATTTGGACGGGCTTTGCGTTGCCCAGATGCAGATATATGGAATCAGTATTTTAGAGGAATTATTATCCCCGGAACATGTGGAGGAGTTAAAACAATATGTAAAGATTTCTTTGGGTGAGGAGTATTTTATAGAATATAAAGAACTTTTTTGTGAACTGTTTTTGAAGAAGTACATTTCATCTTTGGAGAGGAAACAGATTTTGTCTGTGTTGGGTTCACACTTTGAGACTGTACTCTATAGTGGAAGCGATTGGAGTTGTGACGGGGTGGAAAATCGCGGGATTGTCGCCTATGTAGATCAAATGCCGCATGTTTTTCGGTATTCCCAATTGAATTTGAATTTGTCCATTCGTTCTATACGCTCCGGGATTCCATTGCGCTGTTTGGACATTATGGGTGCAGGTGGAGCATTACTCAGCAATTATCAACCGGAATTGGCTGAATATTTTGAACCGGATAAGGAATGGATTTGCTTTCAAGGTAAAGATGAGCTTACAGAAAAGGTGTGTTTTTATTTAAATAATTCGGATTTGCGAAAAGCCATTGCAAAAAAGGGGTACGAAAAAGTAAAAAGCGAATTTCAGTATGAGCATGCGCTAAGAAAAATGTTTAAAGTTGTACACCAATATATATAATTTTTGATTCACTACAACCGGAAACCTGAACATTTTCATCGCACCACAAGGTATCCAATAACGGACAAGCACTCATATCCAGACTGGTTATGTCGTTACCATAGCAAAACAAGTATTCTAATGATGCACACATGCTCACGTCCAGACTGGTTAATTTGTTATTACAGCAATCTAACGCCACCAACAATGTACACCCGGTCATATTCAGACTGCTAATATTGTTACTATCGCAATTCAAAGACTGTAATGATGTACATCCGCTCACATCCAGATTGCTTAATTGATTTTTATGGCAATCCAGGTATTCTAATAATGTACAATTACTCATATCCAGACTGGTTATATCATTGTAAGAGCAATTCATAATCTGTAATGACGCACATCCGCTCAGATTCAGGCTGGTTATGTCATTCGCTGCGCAATCTAAAGTCTGTAAGGAGGTGCAACCGCTTACATTCAGACTTTTTATATCATTATAGGAGCAATCCAAGGTCTCCAATGACGTACAACTGCTTACATCCAGGCTGGTTAATATACTATCATTACCGGAACAATCTAGGGTTTCCAATGCTGTACAACCACTCACGTCCAGACTGGTCATGTTGTCATTATAAGAGCAGTGCAGGGTCTGTAAGGAGATACAACCACTCACATTCAGACTGGTTATGTTGTCATTGTTATAGCAGTCCAGGTATTCCAATGCCATACACTCGCTTACATCCAGACCGGTTAAATCATTACTGCCGCAATCCAAGGTTCTTAATTTGGGAAAAGCACAAAATGAAATGTCTCCTTGTAAACCGGAATGTGACCATTTTATTCCTACCAAACGTCCGTCTATATCCCAGGCATAGTCCTCGGAATCTAAATTTTCATTTACCCTTGCACCTAACGCTTTCTGCTCTGCAATAAGCTTTTGCAATGCAGGCTCATCCAAATCGTGTCTTTCCGGTGAAGCGGAGGGAGTTGCTGTCACCGTGGGTTTCTTTGTCGGCTTTGGTGTTACCTTTGGGGTCGGTTTTGGTGTTGTCTTTGCCTTAATTGTAATATTACAAGTATATTTCTTCTTGCCGATTTTTGCCTGTACCTTTGCGGAACCTTTCTTTTTGCCGACAATCGTTACCCCTGTTTTCTTCTTGTTCTTTAAGGTGATATTCTTTTTGCCGGAAGCTATCTTCCATGTCGCTTTGTTTTTATTATTTTTCAGTTTCAGTTTTTTGGACTGCCCAACTTTGACAGTCAGTTTTTTTGTACTGAGTGTCACTTTTTTTGCAGCACTTGCACTGGCGGGAAATATCACACTGTTTGTCATAAGTGCAAGCGTCAGAAGTACTGCTGTTTTTTTGGCGGATTTTTTCATGTCCTTCAGTCCTTTCTATACCGTTATTTGAATAAATCGGTATGAGTTCCTGACCTATACAAAATCAACCGGTTTTCTATACGTTACTATAGAGCTTTGCTCCCGTTGATGTCAAAATCTGATATCAAGATATGATATCGAAGCATCTCAACTGCTTACTTGTCGCTGTAATGTCCACGGCATTTCAATACTTCAAATCCGTCTTTCGATTCACGATATACAAGGCGATTTTTTTCATCAATGCGACGACTATAGCACTCCGAAAATTCACCTTTTAATCGCTCTGGCTTTCCTTCGCCCTCAAGCATTCCATTGCGATTAATGCTCTCTAATAACTTGTTTATCTTTTTTATGGTCTTTTTATCCTGTGTCTGCCAATATACATATTCGGACCATGCATCTTCTGTGAAATTAAAATTCCCCATACTAATTCTCCATTGCTTTTAATTCCTCTAGTGACTTTGAAACAATTTGTCCGTTATCTGCCTGTTGGATAGAATGACGTAATTCTTCAATATAATCGCCGCTTTCCTGACTATATAAAAATTGTATAAATGCAGAAACAATATCTAATTTGTTTTCCGGCAAGGTATTCACCATTTGAATAGTAAATTCACGTTTAGACATTACTATCACCTCCATTCATGTTTACTTGTTGGTATTATCCAAAATATAATGGATAGTTTCTTTTAATCTATGGTATGTTTAATAATCATCTATTACTATTATAAATTTTACAATATGCATAGTGTATATACTTTGTACAATCCTATATTTCTGACAGTAGTATATCTATGCTTTAAGTGTTTCTATAATATCATAATCCACTATAGAATGCAATTTGTGAGCAAGGTGTCAAGGAGAAAATAAAAATGGATTATGGAAAATTAACATTAAACATAGAAAAAATACTCGCAGAGAAAAAAATCAGTAAAAATCAAATGTGTAAAGACTTAGATATTCCTCGTACTAACTTTAAACGCTACTGTAGGAATGAATGCCAAAGAATTGATATGGGACTAATCTGTAAACTTCTTTACTATTTACAAGTAGATATTTCTGATTTGATTTCCTATGAATCCTCTACAGATGCATAGACCAGAGACGAATAACTCAAATGAATAGAGACTCTTTTTGAAAAAACAAGGAAAGCCCATTTTCTGGGAATTTTTACACTCCTGCGGAAGAAGGGACTTGAAGAAATCATTTTCCTGCCAAAGTACCAAAAGAAAGGAGTTTCGGGGACTTCATCATCATAGGTGTTCAAATTATTAGAGAACAAAATTTCTCTGTTGTCAGAACAGGTAATTGAAGATATAATATATTGTATCAATGATTATCAAGCAAAATCCCGAAATGCTTTTGCGTTATGATGTATAACATTTTTTTGCAGAAAGCGAGGTTTTAATATGAGCGCAAAGGAAAAAGCAATACAATTATTAGAAAAAGTCCCGGACTATAAAATTGACTGTATCATTGCCTATATCGAAGGTATTATTGCTGGTGCTACAAATATTCCAAATGAAGATACGATAGCAGCATTTGTTGAGGGGGATGCTATGCTGCTTGATGGTTCTGGTCAGCGATATACGAATACCGATGATTTATTTGCAGATTTGGAGGACTAGAATGTTAGAAGTCAGTTTTACCGCACAATTTAAGAAAGATTATAAATTGTGCAAAAAAAGAGGATACAATTTACAGTTGCTAAAAGATATCATAGATACTCTTTCTATTCCAGAGTCTTTGCCTGAAAAGAACAGAGATCATGCCCTTACTGGAAACTATGTTCACAAACGAGAATGCCATATACAACCAGATTGGCTGTTGATATATCGCATCGAAGAGAATCGGTTAATTTTGTATAGAATGGGAACTCATACAGATTTGTTCAAATAAGAATTGCACCGACCGAAGCGGAGCGAAGACCTGAACCCGGGTTACAAGGCACTCTCCCGCTTCGGTCAAAAAAAGGTTAGCATATATTATATGCTAACCTTTTTTAACTGAACTGCGGAAGAAGGGACTTGAACCCTCACGTCGTTGCCAACACTAGATCCTTAGTCTAGCCTGTCTGCCAATTCCAGCACTTCCGCATAACGAACATTAAACATTATAATAGGTGTAAGATGAATTGTCAAGAAAAAAGGGACATTTCATACTCGACGATTAATTGCAATCTGAACTTTCACTGTGACACATTACCTGTTGCAACTACTTGGAATTCATTTTAACACTGCATTTTTCTGTTTTTTATGTTATGATATAACAAACGCACAGCATGCGTTTATCTTTTGAGAGCTTTGTTCTGTATATGCGCAGAAATCATGTGCAGTGAATGTGACATCATAACATTACTACACGAAAACGTGAGGAATCAAGCTAAATAGCAATGCATTAAAACGATATAAGGAGGATACATATGCATCATAGACGTATTTTTGCGGCAGTTCTTTCTGTTACTGTTGCAGTGGGAAGTTTATGTTCCGGTTCCTGGGACAGTGTCTTGGCAGAAGAAAGTACTTCTGATAGTCAAGTTGAAATTTATCGGAGGATACCACATACAGAGACAGGTGGTATGGTACATTTCTCCTGGGAGGATAGCGAGGGAAGTGACGTGTCCCTCCCCAAAGGGACGAAGAAAAGTTCGCTAAAGCAGGCTGTAAATTTACCGTCATCTTATGACCCACGCGGAACAGACAGAGAAACTCCCATCCGTAACCAGGAAGACACGGGGGCTTGCTGGACCTTTGGTACAATGAAGACGCTGGAGACCGATTGTATCACGAAGGGCATCCTCAGTGCGGAGCAGGCAGATTTATCGGAAAATCATCTGGCATGGTATACCTATCATCCTTTGGCAGACGAGACGAATCCAATATGTGGGGATTATATAGATTTGGCTGTTTTCGCTGAACTCGGAAAAGGAGAGTCCATAGATGAAGCTTGTTATGCTATAGGCGGCAACGCTTATCTTGCCCAATTTACTTTGGCAAAGCAGTGGGGTGCCGCATGGGAGGAAGATGCTCCGTTTGCCGAGAAAGAAGAAATGGCACAAAAAATGTCAGAGGCAGATGATTCTCTGCGGTATCATTCGGCAATTCAATTGACCGATTCCGGATGCTACGACCCGGATCCGGATAGCCCGTTTAATGAGTCCGACCGATATGCGATAAAAGAGGCAGTCCTGGAGCATGGTGCCATAAATGTCTCGCTATATTATGATACTGCGGTTATGCGTAATAATAACGGTGTTTTTTCCAGCTACAGCACCAATACAAGAAATAAAGCGAATCATAGTGTTACTATCGTAGGATGGGATGACTCGTTTAATACATTCCGGACGGATGCACCGGCACCGGGGGCATGGCTTATCGCCAACAGTTACGGTGCGGATTATCCCGGTAATGAGGATGGTTATTTTTGGGTGTCCTACTATGATGTTTCTCTGTGCGAGTTTTTTACGTTCGAAGGTGTACCGGGGGACACTTACGAAAATGTATTTCAGTATGACGGCATGGGGTATGATGGCTTGTGGGTGTCAGGGCAGGACATAAAAATTGCCAATGTGTTTACCGGCGATTCCACACAAAGACTTGAGGCAGTATCATTTTATACAGAGGTGGATTATCAGCCGTACACCATTGACATTTATCGTAACCTGCAGGGAGACAATCCGAAATCCGGGGAGAGAGTGAGCCGCTGCAGAGTATCCGGAACCATTGCCCATGCAGGTTATCATACCGTAAATCTGACAGAGCCTATCGCCGTGGCAGAGGGAGAGAAATTCTCGGCAATTGTCACATATTATCCGGTGAATGGAGTTACCTATGTGCCAACAGAAGGAACGTCAGATGTTGAATACGGCTTTTATTACACAGGAGAAAAGGGACAGAGCTATGTGTATTTTGCCGCTGAGGAGAAATGGTATGATAACACGGAAGTGGCAGATGGCAAGAAAATATATAATGGGAATAACGTGTGCATAAAGGTATTTAGTAATCCGGTGAGTGAGGAGGAATATGAGGAGCAACAGGACTCTTACGTACCTGACAGTCCGGAGCCGGATCCGACCAAAAAACCCACACCGACACCCACAGCGACAAACAAGCGGGAAACGCTTTCAACGATTTATCCGCCGGTTAATCCTACTGACGATGCCGGTACAACGGTGACTTCATCGCCTAATGTGAAGGTCAAAATATCGTGCAAATCCAAGTATATCATCGGCAAGGGAGAAAAGTTCACTCTGCCGTTGAATCAATCTTCCGTGGGTGGACAGCCGACATTGACTTTCAGCACATCCAACGCTAAGGTGGCAAAAGTTGATAAAAACGGCAAAATAACCGGTAAAAAGACAGGCACTGCCAAAATAACCATCAATGCGATATCCGGTGCTAAAAAAATCGTCACTATCAAGGTGAAAAAGGCACCTAAGAAAATCAGTGTTAAGGGCAAGAAAACACTGAAAAAAGGTAAGAGTACAAAATTGAAAGTGACGCTTAGTTCGGGAAGTGCAAGCTACAAAATTCGCTATCGTTCGTCTAATAAGAAAGTAGCAACAGTAAACAGTGCAGGCAAGGTGACAGCCAAGAAGAAAGGGACTGTAAAGATTTATGCATATACATTCAATAATAAAAAGGGCAGTCTCAAAATAAAAGTGAAGTGATGGGAGACATTAGTTGTCTTGCGCCCGGATGGAATTCAGAGAAATTCCGAGGAGATAAAGTTGTTTGAGAAAATCTCTTGACACCGGACGAATTATGTTAGACAATGGGCAAGGAAAGTATTGCTGCACCATGTGCAGGAGATACACCAATTTTATGGAATGGAGATGATAAGGTGTTTGGTTTTGGTCAGTTAATTGGGGTTTTAAAAAAGAATCCGAAGAAAATTGTGTTTACAGAGGGCGAAGATCCCCGTATCCTGGAGGCGGCTTCCCGTTTGCTTGCCAGCTATTTCCTGCATCCGATTTTGATCGGTAACGAGCAGCGGATTATGGATTCTGCGGAGGAAAGTGGTTTCAATATCCGTGGGGCAGAGATTGTTGACCCGATGAAATTTGATCGTATGGATGAAATGGTGGAAATGTTCTGTGAACTGCGTAAAAGCAAGGGAGTGACTCCTGAGCAGGCAAGGGAGACTTTATCGAAGGCAAATTATTTTGGAACCATGCTTGTAAAGATGGGATTGGCAGATTCTCTTTTGGGCGGTGCAACATATACGACAGCGGATACCGTTCGTCCCGCTTTGCAGTTGATTAAGACAAAGCCGGAAAATAATATTGTATCTTCTTGTTTTATCTTGGTTCGTCCTAGTGCGACAGGTGATAATGAAGTGCTTGCCATGGGAGACTGCGCCATCAATATTAGTCCTACAGAGGATGAACTGGTGGAGATTGCAGGAGAGACAGCAAAGTGTGCCCGCATATTCGGCGTGGATCCACAGGTTGCGTTCTTAAGCTATTCTACACATGGTTCCGGTGCCGGTGAGGCGGTAGATAAGATGCGCAATGCGGCACAGAAAACGAAGGCGAAGTATCCTGACCTTCCGATTGACGGAGAGTTACAGTTTGATGCCGCCGTATCCCCTCGTGTGGCACGTACCAAATGTCCGGAATCCCCGGTAGGAGGTCATGCAAATACGTTTATTTTCCCGGATATCAGTGCCGGTAATATCGGATACAAGATTGCACAGCGTATGGGTAATTTTGAAGCATACGGTCCGATTCTTTTGGGACTGAATGCACCGGTAAACGATTTGTCGAGAGGTTGTAATGCTTCAGAAGTATATTCTATGGCGATTATTACAGCAGCACTGGCAGACGGAAATATGGAAGCCAAATAATACTACTTAATAAAATAGTAAAACCCGATGGAGTCAGATATCCATCGGGTTTTTGATTTTCTATTGTGTTTGCATTGTCTCTCATCTTAACATTCGATTTTTGAAAATACTTCGCCCAATCCGCATTGCAGCAACAGGTCTGCTTGATTGTCCATGGGAGTGGCGGATTTATTTACCAGGACTAAGTGTTTTCCGCGGAAGTAATGCAAAAGCCCTGCCGCAGGATACACAGCAAGGGAAGTCCCTCCTACAATTAGCATATCTGCATTGTGAATTGCCTTAGTGGCATTGTTCATTGTCTCATCGTCCAGACCTTCCTCGTATAGTACGACATCCGGTTTTACGATACCGCCGCATTCGCAAGTGGGAATTCCGCGACTTTCCACAATATACTGTATATCATAAGATTTATGACATTTTGTACAGTAATTTCGGTGTACGGAGCCGTGAAGTTCATATACCGTTTTGCTTCCTGCCGCCTGGTGCAGCCCGTCAATGTTTTGCGTCACGACTGCGGACAGTTTGCCAGCCTCCTCCAATTCAGCAAGTTTTTGATGGGTAATATTTGGCTTGGCATCAAGACAGATCATTTTATCCCGGTAAAAATCATAAAATTCTTCTGTTTTTTGTAGAAAAAAAGTATGACTTAAGATGGTCTCCGGGGGATAGTCGTATTTCTGATGATAAAGACCGTCCACACTGCGAAAATCGGGGATGCCGCTTTCCGTAGATACCCCTGCACCGCCAAAAAAAACAATTTGGTTGCATTCGCTAATCCACTGACAGAATGTTTGGATATCCTGCTCCAAAGTATTTGTATTGCTCATAAACGCCTCCTCTAATCCAATGCAGCGTAGACAATATCCCGGATGACCTGTACATCCCGGTAGCCATTGCCCCCGCATTTATTAATTACATAAATGATACCAAGTTCCTCCTGGGGGTCCATGCTGACATAACTGCCCAGCCAGCCGTCCCAACCGTATTCGCCATTGGAGCCAATGCTTTCGGAGAGCTCCGTGTTGATCATGCATCGCATCAGATTGCCATAGCCGTATCCCTTGAGAGCGTCCCAGTTATAACCTTCAAACTGTTTGCCATGCAGATGGTTCTGCGTCATCCATTGCACAGTTTTTCTGCCAAGGATTCGGACACCGTTGTAGGTTCCCATTCCCAACATCATTCTCACAAATTTTGAATAGTCATCCAGAGTGGATACGAGACCTGCCCCGCCGGATTCAAAATTCGGTTGTTTTAAATGCATATACGACAGGCATAAGTGCTGCCATGTGCAGGGCTCCAAAGACTGTGTCTCCGGCATATATTGGTAAAACTGCATGAAGCGCTCCTGTTTTTCTTCAGGAACATAAAAATCTGTGTCCACCATGCCCAGCGGTTTGAAAATCGTGTCCTGCAGGTAGTCAATGTAACGCTTGCCACTGACCACTTCGATAATCGCCCCCAGTACATCGGCACAAAAACCATACAGCCAGTTGTCCCCCGGTTGGAATGCCAATGGCTGCTGTCCGATCATGTTTGCCAGTTCATAGGTGGTGGGTGATGGCTCACCGGCTTCTATACTTGCATAAAATTCATCGTTAAGTTTCTGCATATATTCTCCTGCGGGAAAGGAAGCATCCGGATAGGTAACGCCTGCGGTCATATCCATCAAATCCTGAATCGTGACATCCCGGTTGACAGGAACTAACCCCTCCGGGGTATAGACTTTCTGATTCCGGAAGCCGGGCAGATATTTTGCAGCAGGGTCAGACAGAGCCAAAAGTCCTTTCTCCACCAGATTCATGACTGCTACGGAAGTAATCGGCTTGGTCATGGAATAGCAGCGAAAAATAGTGTCCGGCTTCATAGGTTTATGTTGTTCCTTATCTGCTTCGCCGTATTCTTTGCGGTATACTTCCTTACCGTTATGAAGGATGCAGATGGATGCACCTACATTGCAGTCCGGATCTTCACAATGTCCAATGAGGGTTGAAGTAATGGCATCATCCAGCCGTTTTAAAATAGTCTGATTCATAGTCCCCGTTCCTTTCTTTGATTTATCTTTTCTTATGTTAGCACAATCTTTGGAAAAATCCAATGATTTAGAAGTATAACTTTGCCGGAAATCAGCCATACTGTATTTAAAAGCGGGAAAGGAGCAAAAAATAGAATGAGTCCAGTGCAGGCATATACAATTATGTTTTTTACGGGGGGATTTTTATACTGTGCCATAGAAATTATCATGAGAGGCTATTCACATATATCTATGCTGATGGCAGGTGGTGCCTGTTTTGTGTTAGTAGGTGTTGTACAAAATCTATTGGGCGATTCTGCATCTCTCGTTGGTCAGATGTTTTTTTGCGGATTGATGATAACGGCTGTAGAATTTGTGGTGGGCATGGTGGTCAACCGGTATATGCATCTGGCAGTGTGGGATTATTCCAAGCAGCAATATAACATTCAGGGGCAAATTTGTCTTTTGTACTGCAATATTTGGTTTCTTTTGTCCGGTCCGGTCATTCTTCTTCATGATTTAATGGAACATGCACTGCTGGGAGTACCTTTGCAGCATTATAAATTATTTTAGAAAAAATATTTATAAAACTGTTGACGGGAATTGATATACGGTGTAGAATGAAAGATGGCTGTGATACCAATGCAGTCAAAACAAAATAATATACAAAACTCTTATTCAGAGTGGTGGAGAGTGAAGGCTCAGCGAAACCACGGCAACCCCTTTTATGGAAGGTGCCAATCTCAGCGAGAAATCGATCAATAAGAGGGTTTGAAACCATATAGAGTTCAAGTCCATCTTATGTCGGTTTAGATGGATTTTTTGTTTTGTATAATAATAAAAAGTACAAGGTCACTATATTTTGTGACAGAATGGAGGAAGCTATGGAAAAGCGATTATTTACATCAGAATCAGTAACAGAAGGACATCCTGACAAAATTTGTGATAACATTTCAGATGCGATTCTGGATGCGTTAATGGAGCAGGATCCTATGAGCCGTGTTGCCTGTGAGACGGTTATCACTACGGATTATGTAATGATAATGGGAGAAATCAGTTCAAAGGCAAATGTGGATTATGAAAAGATTGCCAGAGAAACCATACGGCAGATTGGTTACGACGATGATGCCAAAGGGTTTAACTGTGATACCTGTGAAGTGAAGGTGCTTTTGGATCAGCAATCTGCTGATATCGCTATGGGTGTTGATACGGCGCTGGAAGCCAGAAATGGTGAGATGGGCATGTCTGAGGAACAGCTTGATGCCATCGGTGCCGGTGACCAGGGTATGATGTTCGGCTATGCTACTAACGAGACTGAGGACAGAATGCCTTATGCCATTTCACTTGCTCACAAGCTTACCAAAAAATTAACGGATGTGCGGAAAACAGGAGTGCTTCCTTACTTGCGTGCAGACGGAAAAAGTCAGGTGACGGTAGAGTATGACGAAAACGGAAAACCAATACATATTAATGCGGTGGTGCTTTCCACTCAGCATTCCGAGGAGATTACGCAGGAGCAGATTCATAAAGATATTCGTGAAAAGGTTATAGATGCGGTTTTGCCATCAGAATTAGTGGATGACCGTACACAGTTTTTTATCAATCCCACAGGACGTTTTGTCATTGGCGGACCAAACGGTGACAGCGGACTTACCGGCAGAAAAATTATCGTAGATACTTACGGCGGATTTGCCCGTCATGGCGGTGGTGCATTTTCCGGAAAGGACTGCACGAAAGTAGACCGCTCTGCAGCTTACGCAGCACGGTATGTGGCAAAAAATATTGTGGAGGCAGGATTGGCAGAGCGCTGTGAAATCCAGTTGTCCTATGCCATTGGTGTGGCACATCCGACATCCATCATGGTAGACACATTTGAAACCGGAAAGTTGTCCGATGCCAGATTAGTGGAAATTATCCGTGAAAACTTTGATTTGCGCCCGGCGGGCATTATAAAAATGCTGGATTTACGTCGCCCGATTTATCGGCAGACAGCAGCCTATGGTCATTTTGGCAGGAATGATTTACAGCTTCCATGGGAACAGACAGATAAAGCGGAGACGTTAAAGAAATATCTGTCACGATAATACTGTGTCAGTTTGACGATGATTTCGCGTAAAGACACGGAAAAGAAAAGTATGGAGGGGTAATAAGATGGATGCGCCAATCAAGAAGCCGGTTTTATACATTGTAATACCTTGTTACAATGAGGAAAAGGTATTACCGGAAACGAAACCGATGTTTCTCAAAACTCTGCAGGATATGATTCAGGAAAATAAAATATCGGAAGACAGCCGCGTGCTTTTTGTGAACGATGGAAGCAAGGATGATACGTGGAATCTCATTAAGGAGTACGCCGGGGAGGAGAAGCACATTTTGGGGTTGAGTCTCTCGCGGAACAGAGGACATCAGAATGCTTTGTTTGCAGGGCTTATGACAGCTAAAGAAGTTGCTGATATTACAATTTCCATCGACTGTGATGGACAAGATGATATGGCTGCCATGTCTGAGATGGTGGACGAGTATCTCTCCGGCTCACAGATTGTGTATGGTGTGCGTTCTGAGAGGAAGACAGATACGTTTTTTAAGCGAGCGACTGCTCAGGGATTTTATAAAGTAATGGCAAAGATGGGTGCAGATGTGATTTACAATCATGCTGATTATCGTCTGATGAGCAGGGAGGCACTGGAGGCTTTGGCGCAGTTTAAGGAAGTGCATTTGTTTTTGCGGGGAATGGCACCCCTCGTGGGATTCCGTTACTCTTGTGTATACTATGAACGCGCTGAACGAATTGCCGGGGAGAGTCATTATCCGTTGAAAAAAATGTTATCGTTTGCTTTCAATGGTATCTCCAGCTTTTCCACAAAACCCATTCGCATGATTACTGGTCTCGGTTTTTTGATTTGTGTGATTAGCTTAATTGCCATTGTGGCAACTATTGTTCAGAAGCTTTACGGTGTTACAGTTGGCGGATGGTCCAGTTTGCTGTGTTGTATTTTGTTTTTGGGTGGCATCCAGCTCCTCAGTCTTGGGGTGATAGGGGAGTATGTTGGCAAAATCTATATGGAGACCAAGGAACGACCACGCTTTATAATCAGCGAGGGAACGGAAGGGGTCACTCCGGCAGTAGACCGCAGGTAGTTGCCGGGAAAGGCGAATTATTATGAAGAAAAAAATTTGTGCGGCGCTGCTGGCACACGTTGACGCAGGTAAGACCACGCTGTCCGAGGGTATTTTGTATACTGCAGGAAGTATTCGGCAGCTTGGTCGTGTGGATAATCAAAATGCATTTTTAGATAATCATCATATGGAGCGTGACAGAGGAATTACCATCTTTTCCAAACAGGCAGTATTTGAGTGGGGAGATGGTATTGTCACGTTGTTGGATACACCGGGACACGTAGATTTTTCGGCAGAGATGGAACGGGTTCTGCAAGTGCTTGACTATGCAGTTTTGGTAGTCAGTGGTGCAGACGGCGTGCAGAGCCATACGGAAACGTTATGGCAACTCTTTGCGTATTACGATATTCCGGTGTTTCTTTTTGTAAATAAAATGGATATGCCCGGTGCAGACAGAGAAGTTTTGCTGCGGGAACTACAGGAAAAGCTTTCGGATAACTGTACGGATTTTGGTACAGATGAATCTGTCATCCATGATGCTGCCGCTATGTGTGAGGAATCTCTGCTGGATATTTTTTTGGAGAAAGGACGTATTGATGACGGTGAGATTTGCCGTCTGATTCGGGAGAGGAAATTATTCCCCTGTTATTTTGGTTCTGCACTGAAAATGGAGGGTGTGGAAGACTTTTTGCGGGGATTTTGGAAATACACCCTCATGCCTGCGTATCAAAACGACTTTGGTGCGAGAGTGTATAAAATCACAAGAGACGAGCAGGGCAATCGTCTCACACATATGAAAATTACCGGAGGGACGTTATGTAATCGACAGGTTTTAGAGGGGAAGTTTGCGCCGGATACTAATCAGACAGAGGATGGAGCGGATTATTGGAGTGAAAAAGTCAATCAGATTCGCGTGTATTCCGGTGAGAAATTTACCGCTTGTCAGGAAGTGTCTGCCGGCGAAGTGTGTGCAGTAACCGGACTTACTAATACGTATCCCGGCGCAGGTCTTGGATTTGAAGAAGATGAATTGCCGCTGTTAGAGCCGGTACTCACCTATCGGATAGAGTTGTCAGCGCAGTGGGATGTCGGAAGAGCATTGCCGATTTTAAAACAATTGGAAGAGGAAGAACCGGAGCTGCATATTATATGGGATGAGTCAGCCAGAGAAATCCATGCCCAAATAATGGGAGAGATACAGATTGAAGTAGTCAAACAACAGTTATTGGAACGCTATCAAATGGCGGTGGAATTCGGAGCTGGAAGCATTGTCTATAAGGAGACAATAGCGGAACCGGTTATAGGAATGGGACATTTTGAGCCGCTGCGCCATTATGCGGAAGTGCATTTACTGTTGGAACCGGGAGAGCCGGGCTCCGGTCTCGTGTTTGATAGCCGGTGTAGTGAAGATATCCTGGACAAAAACTGGCAAAGACTGGTACTTACTCATTTGGAGGAGAGACGGCATAGAGGAGTGCTTACCGGCTCAGAAATCACGGATATGCGGATTACGTTACTGGCGGGACGTTCTCACCAGAAACATACGGAGGGCGGAGATTTTCGTCAGGCAACTTATCGTGCTGTGCGTCAGGGGCTTCGTCAGGCAGAGGGTATTTTGCTGGAGCCATATTATGCGTTTCGTTTGGAGATGCCTACGGAACTGCTGGGAAGGGCGATGACTGACATTGAGCGCATGGAGGGACGGATGGATGCCCCGGATACGGGAGGAGAGTATACGATACTGACCGGAGAGGCACCGGTGGCAACTATCGGAAAATATCAGAGGGAATTGTCTGCATACACCAGCGGAAAAGGGAAGATGAGCTGTCGCCCCTGCGGATACCGTCCTTGTCATAATCAGGAGGAAGTGGTAGAACAAATAGGATACAATCCGGATGCGGATTTGGCACAGACCGCAGATTCCGTTTTTTGTGCCCATGGTTCCGGTTATGTCGTGCCGTGGAATGAGGTGCCGGAATATGTGCATGTAGATAACGATTATCAATTAAATGCGGAAGAAAAGGCGGCCAGAATGGAGCGGGAAGCGTATGAGGCAATGAGTGCCGCTCAGAGAAGGCGGTTAGGATATATGGAAGATTACTCCATGGGAGAGGAGGAGGTACAGTCTATTTTGGGACAGGCTGTGGGAGCAAACCGCAGTCGCAAAAAGACGTGGGCAAGAACGCGGAGGAAAACCATTACGGCTTCATCTTCAGGAGGGAAAACAGGAAGTCCTAAGCCAAAGAAACCGGCAGAAAAGTATTTACTGGTGGACGGGTATAACATTGTGTTTGCGTGGGAGGAATTAAATGCCCTGGCAAAGGATAATATTGATGCGGCAAGAGGTCGTCTGATGGATATATTATGCAACTATCAGGCGTATGTGGGCGGCACACTGATTTTGGTTTTTGACGCCTATAAGGTAAAAGGTGGAATCGGAAAAATGATAGATTACCATAATATCCATGTGGTTTACACGAAGGAGGCAGAGACGGCAGACCAGTATATTGAAAAACTGGCGCATCGTATGGGAAAAGAGTATGATGTGACAGTGGCAACTTCGGATGGCTTGGAGCAGCTCATCATCCGGGGGCAGGGGTGCAAGTTGTTTTCTGCCAGAGAATTGCAGGAAGAAGTGAAGAGAGCCGAGGAGGGGATTCACAGAAAAATTCAGGAATAGTTTACGATGTATTAGCTTGCACAATAGGTGTAAATCATATATTATGGGAAACGGCTAAGGAATTCCGCTCTGTAGGTGGCGTTGTCTGACATGGGCGGAAATAATAGAAACAGCGCAGAAAGAAAGAGGAGAAAATGAATTGTCCAAAATGTAATACAGAGGTATCAAAAGATGCAAAATTTTGTACGAATTGCGGTACCCCTTTAAACGGAACCGAAGGAAATGCAGAACCGGAGAATCCGGCATTCAAGCAACGTGAACCTTTAAATATGCAAAAGTTTATAAAGCCGGGTATCATTGTGGCGGGCGTTATCGTGTTAATCGCGGTGATTGCATTGATTTCCAATCGCAGTGAAACCATTGACCTCACAAAATATGTGGAACTGAAGTATGAGGGATATGAGGGATATGGTACAGCAGCTATAGAATGGAATGAAAAGAAATTCATCAAGGCAATTGGCGAAGCGGTTGGCGCGGATGCAAATGACTTTTATGATGCCGTCGTGGACTTTGACATGAAGGATTTGGAGAAGGCAATTGATGATGACGACATTGACGCAGAAGATCTGATGGAAATGATTTATGAGATCTATGAAGATGCCAAATTAGATAAAGAATCCGAGCTGAAAAACGGTGACACGGTCACGGTGACATTTAAGTATGACAATGAAGATGCCAAAGATTTTGGAATCAAGTTTAAGGGAGAGAAAAAAGAATTTAAAGTATCTGATTTGGAAGAAGTGAAAAAAGTGAATCCTTTCGATTATCTGGAAGTCACTTTTGAAGGTATTTCTCCGTCGGGAAATATCAATCTGAAGAAAAAGGATTCCGGTGAGAAGGTGATGGAAACGGTTAATTTTGAGGCAGAGCCTTCTTATAATCTGAGACTTGGGGATAAGGTTACCGTTACTGCCAAGACGTGGGGGGATGAGCAGCAGCTCAGGACATCTTACGGAAGCATACTCTCGGAGACAACAAAGGAGTTTACGGTTGAAGGTCTGGCAGATTATATTTCCGATGCATCGGAATTGGAAAAGGATGATTTATTTGCGAAGTTGAAGACGCAGACAGAAACGGTATTAAATGCATATTTTGCCGGGGAGCAGAGCTCTATTTCCCAAAGTGATTTCAAGTACGAGGGATACTATTTCCTCGGAGCAAAGGCAGCAGATTATTATTCGGAATACAATAAGATATACATGGTATATTCTGCAACCATTAAGAGCAAGGATAAGTACAATAGGTTTAATCCCACCAAAGTGTACTTCCCTGTTGAATTTAGGAATATCGTTAAAGGTACAGACGGGAAAATGACAGTAGATTTAAATAGCTATTCCCAAAAGGGTGGTATCTCTCTTGGATATAAATGGATGAACGCATATACAGATACTACATCAATGAAAAATGCCCTGGTAGTCACGGAGGGGGCAAAATTCGACTGTACATATGGAGGGGCATTGCAGGAGTAGGAATAAGGGATTGACATTCCCTGAAAAGAGAGTATAATGTAAACAATTGAAAAAAATTAAACCGTTGAGGCGGAGATAAAAATGAAAGAGGCACTTACAGAGAGCGGGGATGCTGAGAAACCGCAGAGAGCTGTTCATTAAATGGACCGCTGAGGGCATGGTCAAAGGCTTATCAAGCTGAGTATTCCATGACGTAAGGCATGCGTCAGTTGCCGGAAATATGTTGGTATTTCGCAGGAGAGCGTGAAGGTTCACGAAGCAAGGTGGCACCGCGGTGAAGAATGTTTACCGTCCTTGTTTAGTAGATAGTTCTACTAAACAGGGACTTTTTTTCTGTATAGGAAAACTTTCACGCTCGGCAGAATGGAGGAAACTATGATTACATTGGAACAGGCAAAGGAAATTTCAAAAGGGTACAAGGTAGTCCCCATCAGCATGGAGATTCTTTCCGATATGAAGACCCCCATGCAGGTGCTGCAGATTCTCAAAGGAGTCAGCAGGCACTGCTATATGTTGGAGAGTGTGGAAAATCAAGAAGTATGGGGGAGATATACGTTTTTGGGATACGACCCGAAGCTGGAAATTACCTGCACAAATGGAACCATGACTCTGCGAAAGAGCGGAGATGAGAAGATAGAGACAGAGCAGGTGAAACATCCGGGAGAGCGCATCCGGGAGATATTACAGGATTATACGAGTCCGAAAGTAGCGGGTCTGCCCAGCTTTACCGGTGGTCTGGTGGGATACTTTTCCTACGATTACAGTAAATATGCCGAGCCGAAATTAAATCTGGATGCAGATGATGAGGAAGGTTTTAAGGATGTTGACTTAATGCTGTTTGATAAAGTTATCTGTTTCGACAATCTGCGACAGAAAATTATCATAATCGTCAATGCGTCTGTGGAACATCTGGAGGAGCAATATGCGAGGAGCCGGAAGGAAATTCAGGAAATTATCCGTCTCATTAACGAAGGTACTCCGGCAAAAATTGCACCGGGGAAAATCACATCTGATTTTCGACCACTGTTTTCTGAGGAAGAGTATTGTTCCATGGTGGAGAAAGCAAAGCGGTATATTTATGAGGGAGATATTTTTCAGGTGGTTCTGTCTAACCGCCTGGAGGCAGATTATGAGGGGAGTCTGTTTAATGCGTATCGAATGCTTCGGACCATAAATCCATCCCCCTACATGTTTTATTTTAGCAGTGATGACATCGAGGTGGCGGGAGCATCGCCGGAGACATTAGTTAAGCTGCAGGATGGGGTGCTTTACACGTTTCCGCTGGCAGGAACCAAACCCCGTGGCAAAACAGAGCGGGAAGACAAACAACTGGAGCGGGATTTGCTTGGTGATGAAAAAGAGCGTGCCGAGCATAATATGTTGGTGGATTTGGGAAGAAATGACTTGGGCAAGATTAGTCGTTTTGGCACTGTGGAAGTAGAAAAATATATGGAGATTTTGCGGTATTCCCATGTTATGCATATCGGCTCTACGGTGAGAGGGGAGCTTAGGGAGGATAAATGCAGTCTGGATGCTGTGGACGCTGTTCTTCCGGCAGGAACCTTATCCGGTGCACCGAAAATCCGTGCCATGGAGATTATCAATGAGCTGGAAAATAATAAACGCGGCATATACGGTGGCGCTATCGGCTATGTTGACTTTACCGGAAATCTGGATACTTGTATTGCCATTCGCACAGCATTTAAGAAAAACGGAAAGCTGTTCGTGCGCTCCGGTGCCGGAATTGTAGCAGACAGCGTACCGGAAAGCGAATATAGAGAATGCATTAACAAGGCAAAAGCCGTAATGGATGCGGTGGAGCAGGCAAAAGAACTGGAAGGGGGATTTTAATATGATACTATTGATTGATAATTACGATAGTTTCTCCTATAATCTGGTTCAGTATGTGGGGACCATCAATCCGGATATTAGGGTCATCCGTAATGACGAGATGACAGTGGAAGAAATAGAAACTCTGGCACCTTCCCACATCATTATTTCGCCGGGACCGGGTAAGCCGGCAGATGCGGGAATCTGTGAGGAAGTGGTAACATATTTCACCGGTAAAATCCCCATTCTCGGTGTCTGCCTTGGGCATCAGGCAATCAGCGAGGCATTCGGTGCCACAGTATCCTATGCGAAAGAACTAATGCATGGCAAAATGTCGGTGGTCACTTTGTCGCAGGATTGTCCTTTGTTTCAAGGGCTGGGTGATAGTGCAGAGGTGGCAAGGTATCATTCTCTCATAGCGATTAGAGATACCATACCGGATTGTCTGGAGGTAACAGCGACTACGGAGGACGGAGAGATTATGGGGGTAAAGCATAGGGATGCACCAACTTACGGACTGCAGTTTCATCCGGAATCGATACTCACCCCGCAGGGGATGGAAATGCTCAGAAATTTTTTGGCAATATAAATAATAATATTAACAATATAGAAAAGAGGTAAAAAAATATGATTAAAGAAGCAATCAGCACATTAGTTAACGGACAGAATTTAGAGCCTGCCATGATGACGCAGGTTATGGAGGAGATTATGACAGGAGAGGCAACGGATGCCCAGAAAGCATCTTTCTTAACAGCGCTTGCCATCAAAGGAGAAACGATAGAAGAAATCACAGAGGCAGCAAAAGTAATGCGTATCCACTGTGCTCCTTTTGACAACGACATGGATACATTGGAAATCGTCGGAACCGGTGGGGATAAATCAAATACTATCAATATCTCTACGATAGCGTCTATCATAACCAGTGCGTCCGGCATTAAAGTTTCCAAACACGGAAACAGGGCTGCATCCAGTAAGTGTGGGACGGCAGACTGTCTGGAAGCATTGGGCGTCAAAATTGATTTGGACGCAGATAAAAGTCTGGACTTATTAAAGGATACCAATTTCTGCTTTTTATTTGCTCAGAAGTATCATCCGGCAATGCGTTTTGTAGGGACTGTACGTAAAGAGATTGGTACTCGTACTATGTTCAACATTTTAGGACCTCTTGCTAATCCGGCAAGAGCGAACTTACAGTTGATGGGTGTGTTTGATGAGTCGTTAGTGGAGCCGTTGGCACACGTACTGGTGAATCTCGGAGTGAAGCGCACCATGGTAGTTTACGGTATGGATTGTATTGATGAGATTTCCCTAAGTGCACCGACGAAAGTATGTGAATATCGTGACGGTGAGTTCAAAAGTTATGAAATTACGCCGGAGCAGTTTGGATTTACCCGTTGTGAGAAAAGTGATCTGGTGGGAGGCGAACCGGCAGAAAATGCGCAGATTGTAAAGGATATATTAGACGGTGTCCAGGGTCCCAAGACAGATGCCGTGATATTCAATGCGGGTGCTGCTATTTATATTGCCACAGAAGGAATTACATTGGAAGAAGGAATCGCCAGAGCGAGGGAAACTCTTGAGAGTGGAGCAGCCAAGAAGCAGTTGGAGGATATTATTGCAGGAAGTAATGTATAATAATATTTTCTCTGATTGATGCAGTGTAATAATGTGCTGGATAGAAAATAGTGATGAATGCCAGAATGGAGACTGACTATGAATATATTGGATGAAATTGCAGCAAAAACAAAAGAGAGGGTAGCGGAGAGAAAAGAAAAAATTTCTCTCCAAGAGATAAAAGCACAGGCGGAGCAGATGAGTGCAGAAACAGGATTCCCTTTTGAGGAAGCCCTGGGAAAGAAGGAAATTTCTTTTATCTGTGAAGTGAAAAAAGCATCTCCCTCCAAGGGATTGATTGCAGAACATTTTCCGTATAGGGAGATTGCGAGAGATTATGAAGCGGGGGGAGCCGGTGCTATATCTGTGCTGACGGAGCCATATTATTTTCAAGGCTCTGATGAATATCTAAAGGCAGTGAAAGAGACTGTATCCATTCCGGTACTGCGCAAGGATTTTACCGTGGATGAATATATGATTTATGAGGCAAAGGTCATAGGTGCAGATGCGGTACTGCTTATCTGTGCCATTCTATCTGATGAGGAATTGCAGAGATTTTGGAGGATTGCAGACGGATTGGGACTGACTGCGCTTGTGGAAGCACACGACGAGGAGGAAGTCAGACGGGCAATGGCAATCGGAGCCAGAGTAATCGGTGTCAACAACAGAGACTTAAAAACATTCACTGTGGACATTCACAATAGTACCCGTTTTCGCGATATTGTGCCAAAAAATATTTTGTTTGTATCTGAAAGCGGCATTCGGAATGGGGACGATATTGCGGAGCTTGCAAAGCATGACGTGAATGCTGTGCTCATCGGTGAGACACTGATGCGTGCCGACGACAGGGCAAAGGCGCTGCAGGAGCTTCGTGAAGGAGCCGTGCGATAGCATGATGGCCGGGGGCTAAACAGAGTTCAGATTAGCACCATCATGTGCTGAGAAAGGAGTGCTTATGGGACAATCGGTACAGCTTAAAATTTGCGGTTTGCGTCGTCTGCAGGATGTAGAGTATGTCAATGAGTTGATGCCGGATTTTGTTGGTTTTATCTTTGCTCCCAGTAAACGGCAGCTTACGAAAGAGCAGGCGGCAGAGTTGGCAAAAAAAATCCATCCGAACATCAAACGGGTAGGCGTGTTTGTGAATCAGCCGGTAGACTTTGCGGTTGGACTTCTGGCAGATGGCGTGATTCAATATGCCCAGCTTCACGGAGGAGAAAATGCGCCCTATATCTCTGATTTACGACAGCAGGCGAAGCTTCACGGTGTGGATGCGAAAATTATTAAAGCGGTGAGGGTTCGGAGTCAAGAGGATTTAATAGGTGTAGAAGACATTGACTGCGAATACTTGCTTTTGGATGCATGGTCGGAAGAAGGACAGGCAGCGGGGGGCAATGGAAAGACCTTTGATTGGAGTTTGATTCGAACGATAAATAAACCGTTTTTTCTGGCAGGAGGATTGCATCCGAAAAACGTGGGAACAGCCATCCGGGATGTGCAGCCATTTGGAATTGACGCCAGCAGTTGCATGGAAACAGATGGATATAAGGATTTTGATAAAATGAAAGAGTTTGTAGAAGCTGTGAGAGGAGCTTCTGAGAATGGAGGTATATATGAGTAACGGAAGGTTTGGAGAGCACGGAGGGCAATATATCCCGGAGACGCTCATGAATGAAATTCATCATCTGGAGGAGGCATACGAACACTACAAAAAGGACCCGGATTTTATTCAGGAGTTAGATACTTTGCTGAGAGAGTATGCAGGCAGACCGTCTCTTTTGTATTATGCAGAGAAAATGACGAGAGACCTGGGAGGTGCCAAAATTTATTTTAAGAGGGAAGACCTGAATCATACAGGTTCCCATAAAATCAATAATGTGCTGGGACAGGCTTTGCTGGCAAAAAAGATGGGAAAGACACGAATTATTGCAGAGACCGGAGCAGGGCAGCACGGTGTAGCTACAGCGACAGCGGCAGCACTGTTAGATCTGGAATGTGAAATCTTCATGGGTAAGGAGGACACCGTGCGTCAGGCACTTAATGTATATCGCATGGAGCTCTTGGGAGCCAGTGTCCATCCGGTGGAGAGCGGTACAATGACTTTGAAGGATGCCGTCAATGAATGTATGCGAGAGTGGGTCAGCCGTGTGGATGATACATTATATGTGTTAGGCTCCGTGATGGGGCCCCATCCGTTTCCCACGATTGTCAGAGACTTTCAGAGTGTTATCAGTCGTGAGGCGAGAGCACAGATTCTGGAAAAAGAGGGCAAACTTCCGGATGTAGTTATGGCATGTGTCGGCGGTGGAAGCAATGCCATGGGAACTTTTTACGAGTTTATCAAGGATGAGGATGTGCGCCTCATAGGATGTGAGGCGGCAGGACACGGTGTGGATACAGATAGGACCGCAGCCACGATGGCAACAGGTACCATGGGAATCTTCCATGGCATGAAGTCGTATTTCTGTCAGGACGAGTTTGGGCAGATTGCACCGGTGTATTCTATTTCCGCAGGGTTAGACTATCCGGGAGTAGGTCCGGAGCATGCTTATCTGCGGGATATCGGAAGAGCGGAGTATGTGCCTGTGACGGACGAGGAAGCAGTGAATGCCTTTGAGTATATTGCAAGGGAAGAAGGAATCATTGCTGCAATTGAGAGTTCTCATGCTGTGGCTCATCTGATGAGAATCGCGCCACAGATGGATAAAGATCAGATTATTATTTGCTGTCTGTCCGGACGGGGAGATAAGGATGTGGCAGCCATTGCAAGATATAGGGGGATTGATTTACATGAATAGAATTCAAAATGCATTTCAGGATAAAAAAGCGTTTATAGGATTTATCACGGCGGGCGATCCGTCATTGGATAAAACGATAGAGTTCGTATTGGAAATGGAGCGGGCAGGTGCCGCATTGGTAGAGTTGGGTGTGCCGTTTTCCGATCCAATCGCTGAGGGACCGGTAATCCAGGAGGCAAATTTAAGGGCATTGGAGGCAGGATGTACTACGGATAAACTGTTTGAAATGGTGGAAAGACTTCGTCAGAAAACACAGATTCCCCTCGTATTTCTTGCGTATGCAAATTCTTTATACAAATACGGATATGAGAGATTTTGTGAGCGTTGCGCAGAAGTGGGGATTGACGGTGTGATCATCCCGGATATGCCCTTTGAGGAAAAGCAGGAGTTGGCACCGATTGCGCGGGAACATGATGTGGCAGTGATTTCTTTGATTTCTCCCACTTCCGAGAAACGTATTCAGATGATAGCGGCAGAAGCGGATGGCTTCATCTATGTGGTTTCCTCTTTGGGAGTAACCGGTGTCCGGGATAATATTACTACAGATGTGGCAAGTATCGTAAAGACAATCCGGGAAGTGACTGACACCCCTGCCGCGGTTGGCTTTGGTATCAACCGAAAAGAGCAGGTGACAGAGTATACAACCATAGCGGACGGTGCTATTGTGGGCAGTGCCATAGTCAAGCTGGTGGCACAGTATGGTGAATCGGCAGGTCCGGAAATATATAAATATGTTTCTGAGATGGTTTCCGGCTTGGCAAATGAATAGAAAAATAGTATACTAAAAGGTAGTTGTAAATTACCGTGGATTCTTGACAATAGAGAAACCATGCGAAAGGAGTTCGAAACACAGGAAAGATGAAAAAGAAAAGTATTAAATTTGAGTGGATTTGCATAGTCATGTTGTTTTTTGTGCTTGTTATGTGTTCTGTGTCTGTCGGTAAAGTGATGGCAGATGTACGGGATGTAAGACACACTATGGCAAAGAAAAATATGAGCACGAATTCTTTCGTATATGGTAAATATTTTGACAATTCGTTTTCCGGCAGGACAGAGGTGCTTAATGATATTGCTAAATGTATCAGCAGTGCGGGAATCCATGAACCGATGGAGCTGAATGCCATTCTGACAGGGCAAAATGTTTTTGATACGGCGACGATTATTGATAATCAAGGGAATGTAATATGTGGTTCTCGATACGATGGCAGTGATTTCAGCAATCAGGCATTTTATGCCACTCTGATGGATGGGAAAAATGTTGTAGCACCGCGTATTGAAATTGATGAGGACGGAAAAGAAATATTGCGTTTCTATGCGCCTGTCAAGAAAAACGGGAAAACCATAATGACCATAACAGCCGGTATGCTTGCGGTGAACATTAAAAACATATTGGAGTCTGCCGATTATGTGGAAGATGGATGTATTTGTGTCATTGACGAATATGGGGATTATATTATCGGTGACAATAGGTTTGATGAGATGCTAAACGACAAGGAGAATAATCATTTTTCTCATGTGGCACATTCCAAGATATTAGAAGGAGTGGCGTCGGAGGATGAACTGCAACAGCATATACGGGATCATGCGGCTGCAAATATTACTTATCGATATGCGGGCGAGGAGTATTCTGCCAAGTATGTGCCGTTGAGTGTCAACGGATGGTATCTGGTCTCTACGATTCCTGTAGCGTCTGTAGGTAGTGATGTTCCGGTGCTATCTTCGAAAACTGTTATTTTGGTAGTAGTTTCTATAGTGGTGTTGCTGGCATTTTTGGGGTTAGTGATAGTTCTGGTGATATACCAGAGAAAAATACGCAAAGAAAATGAGCGGCACATTATGCTGGAAAAATGTGACCCGGGTGTAACGTTCCAGTTGACGTTTAAACCGCATAAATTGAAGTTTTACGGAGATGTGAAAACAATCCTCGGAACAGATTTAGGGGAACTAAAGGGAGAAGCCGTGTACGATGTTTTTGACTGGCTTCATGAAGATGACCTTTCTCTGCGAAGCCGTTTTAACAGCTTTTGGGAAAGTGAGGAAGTAACATTTTCTGTGGAAGCGCGAATCCGAAATATCAAAGGCGATTTCGGTTGGTATCGTATTGTAGGTGTTTTGGATAGAGATGCACAGGGGAATAACAAATCGTTCACCGGAAAAATCATCAATGTGAATGAGGAGTTGAATGAAGAAAAGCAGTTAATCCAACGTGCGGAAAATGATCTTCTTACAGGCGTCTTGAATAAAAAGACTATGGAGAAGCGCATATCCCTGATGATAAATAACCGCGGCGGAAAGTATGTTATTTTCTATATGGTAGACCTGGATAATTTTAAAAATGTCAATGATAAATTGGGGCATATCTATGGGGATCAGGCTATTGTGGAGACTGCACAATGTCTGAATAAAGTATTTGCTAACCAGGATTGTATTGGTCGTTTGGGCGGTGATGAGTTTGCAGTTTGTGTATCCTATCAGGCATTTGACGAGCAGTCACTGTTGAGTTTCATCAACAAAAAGGCAGAGCAGATATGTGCTGTAAACCGTCGAACATACACAGATAATGCATCGGAAGTATCGATTACCAGTAGTGTAGGGATTGCTTATGCACCGGATATGGGGCAGACTTTTGAGGAGCTCTATGCCAAGGCGGACCGTGCATTATACTATTCCAAGGAAAACGGAAAAGATCAGTACCATATTTATTCACGGAGAGATGACCAGTAGCATATTCTGGTTTGAAATATTTTCGGTTATCGGAAAAAGGTAAATATTAAGGAGAAGGAAGCAAAAATAGCATGGATTATGTAACTTCGTATGAGGGGGTTGCGGTATTACTTTTGTTTGCAGTTTTTTTCTGCTACATATACCGCAACTGGCTGGATTTAAAGAGAAATAAAATATTTTACTGGCTGTTGGTAATTGCAATGGTCGCAGTAAGTATTGATTTGATTGGTCGCATATACTTAAGCAGTGGGACATCAAAAATCATATTGTTTGAAGCTACGGTTGTGGCAACAATTGCGGATATCGGGTTGCTGACCACGTGTTGGATGTTGTTCTTTTACGCTCTGGCAATTACGGGAAATATGCAGTATATCCGTACAAACAAGGTAATCATGATAATGTTGTGGTCCAGTTTTGTTATGGATATGATACTGCTCACTAATCCATGGACACATATTGTATTCTGGTATGGCAGTTTGCAGCAGGGGGATTATCATGCAGGAAAAGCCTTGCCGATACTGATTATCTATGTGGAAGCATATTTGCTGGCAGTCGTGAATGTCATATTGGATAACCGCCGAAAATTGCCCGGAACTCATGCAAATATGATTATAGCGACAGTTCTCATTTTGATGTTCCTGGTATTTATGCAATTTACTTTTCCGGTGTTTTGGAGGCTCAGTTATTTCTTTCTGTCCCTCATCCTTACCATGTATTATTTGCTGATGCATATGTCAGACCAGCATTTAGCACATAGGAGCCGGTGTTTTTCCCAGGTGGGATTTCGGATTATTGTGGAGGAGAAGGCGCGCTACAGAGAAAATTTTTCCTGTGTGGCAGTCAATATCAATAATATTTCAAGCATGATAAATGTTTGCACGGAAGAGGAATTAGATCAGGTGCATTATGTGATAGCAGCTCATATGCGCGCAGTAGGCAGTCGACATGCGCTTTATCAGTTATATGACTCGGAGTTTATACTGATGACCAGAGATATGGACAGAGCATTGGACGCCTGCTATCGATTGCAGGATGAACTGCCACGAGTAATCCGTGTGAATGATAAAAATATCCCGGTTATGTACGGGTTTTATGTGATGCCCTTTGCAGATGCAGATTATTCGGTAGGGGATTTTTACCGGATTATTGCAGGACTGCGTAAAATGACACGAGAGGTTACTGACTATACTGAAATCGTGTATTATGAAGGGGAAATCAAGGAGTCTCTCCAGAGAGAGCTGATGAGCATCCAAAAAACGAAAGATGCCTTGAGTGGGGATGGATTTGCGTTGCAGACAACGCCTATTTATGATACACAAAGTGGAGATGTGGAGGCACTGGATACTAAGATGCTGTTGGATATGGGGGATGGCACCAGCTTAGAAAACGGAGATATCTGGAAGATTGCCGAGGAAAACGGAAATGGTAAAGAGGTGACTTTGTGGTTTTTGAATAAAGTGATGCGATTTGCAGTGCAGAATCGTATCTTCCAAAAGGGAATTCGCCGAATCCATATCAATATGTCAACGATGCAGATTCGTTCGAAACGGCTCATAGAGCAGTATTGTGACACTTTGCTTTTTTACCAAGTGCGTCCGGAGCAGGTGGTAATAGAGATTTTTGTTGACCAGGAGGTTCCGGAACAAATTCTGGAGAAAAATATACAGTATTTGAGGGATAAAGGTTTTCAAGTATTGTTGGATGAGTTTGGTGTCAATGTCTGCAACTTGAAAAATATGTTAAGTTTTCCTTTTGATATGGTAAAGCTGAATGCAGAGATGACCATGCGCTTTCTGGATGATAAACGGGAAGAACTGGAGCATTTAGTACATATGCTGAAAAAGCAAAACTGGACGATATATATAGATGGTATAGATGACAAAAGTTCCTTAAAAACTTTCCGGGAAATGGGAGTTTCCGGAATTCAGGGGAAATCTGTCTCATCATATATGAAAGAAGAAGAATTCTCGGATTGGCTTCGAGAGAGAGGGGGTAGCGAGATTGTCAGCGATGCCCTATAATTTTCATTATGAAACTAGTGCTGCATTAATATTAGTCGTGATGTTGATTGTTATATTCTGTAAAAAACGCTTGTATATACAGGTTAACAATCTTTTTGTGCTGCATTTGTTTTTCATGATTGTAGATAATTATTTGGGTATGGTATGCGGCATGGTAAATACAGGAATTATTTCCGCCTCTTTAACAGCTAAAAATATTTTAAATGCTATGGATGGTGGTATGAATTTTATTACCATGACGAACTATTTATTATATCTGCTGAGTCTTGCTCATCTCGCGGACTGGAAAAAGTGGTATATCCGTATGGGAGTGTTGCCGTTATGTATATTAGGAATAACTGCCGTTGTTGTACCGTTTTATGGACAGGTAAGCTGGGTGACAGCCAGTGGCGATTATACAAAAGGAGTGGCTTTTTGGGTGGCAGGGGCTATCGTGTTTATATATATTGCCGTTGTCACAGTGAGTGTTATTAAGTTTGGTGCCGCCTTATCCATGAAGCACAGAGTTTTTCTGGCTATCTTAAATGTGATGGTCGTGGGAAGCTTTTTTGTACAGGAAATCGTACAGCCGAATTTCCGCGTGCTGTATCCGGTATTTACATTTATGCTGTTTTTACACTTTATGTCCTTGCAGAGTCCGGATTTTTATATTGACAATATGACGGGACTGTATAATTACAATGCATTTATGGAAGTGCTCCGTGAATATGTAGCATATAAAAAGAACTTTCATTGTATGTTAATCCGGATTAATGACTACGATTCTCTGCTGCGTATTTTCCGCTACGACCATTTAACGGCTGTGCGGAAGCGTCTGGCAGAGATGCTGACAGACCCATCAATGAAAGGAAACGCAACAGTTTATCGTGTGGGTTCGTCAGCGTACGGCGTGATATGCACGAAGGATGAACAGGTTAAGCGTCTGCATGAGAAGTGTTTGTCGTATCTGCCCAAAAACTGGGAGATTGAGGATGAGGTGATTAGTACGGAGTATTGTTACTATCATCTGGAATTTAACGGAGAAAATACGGAATTTGATAAAATGATGCAATGGATGTACTATGCAGCATCGGACCATGAGACGCATCATCCGTTGGGAGAATTGATTGAACTGCGATATGATATTATGTCGGAGACAGAAAAACAGCGGGAAGTATTACATTTAATAGAAAAAGCGATTTTAGACCAAAGCATGGAAATCTTTTTACAGCCGGTGTATTCTATGGACCAAAAGAAAATTACATCGCTGGAAGTGCTCAGCCGTATGAAGGATGACAATCAAAATTATATCAATCCGGAATATTTTATTCATGTTGCGGAGGAAAACCATCGTATTTTGGAGCTGGGAGAGTTGATTTTCAGACGCGCCTGTATTTTTGCCAGCCAGAATCATATCTTTGATTTAGGCATTGAATATATGAACGTTAATATTTCCCCGGGACAGTGCCAATATGAATATTTGACGGAAAATTTTGAGGAGATTGCCAGGGAGTATGATATTCCTTTGGATAAGATTCATCTGGAAATCACAGAGAGTGAAGTGCAAGACCCGGAAGCGGTGAAAAGAACATTGGCAAGGCTGCGCAAATCCGGTATGGAGGTGGCACTGGATGACTTTGGAACAGGCTGCTCCACTCTGTTAAGTATTTTGGATTTACCTTTAGATTATGTAAAGATAGACAAAAGTTTGGTGTGGTCTTATGATTCGGGTGGCAACAGATTTTTGGATGATTTGATGCCGGTGATAAAGGCGGAAGGCAAAAAGGTGATTGCAGAGGGAATCGAGACGGAGGAGCATATTGAGATATTTAAAAGACTCCGTGGAGATTATCTGCAGGGATACTATTTTTCAAAACCTTTGCCGGAACGTGAGTTTGTACACTTTGTCAGGGAGTTTAATAAAGCATAACCGGTATATCAGCTTCTGAAATTGCACTGCAGTCCGGTGGATTAGAAAGTGTCATTTGCGAAACTCTGCCTTGCAGGGGAAAGCACCTTGTATTATACTAGTAATACAGTGGTTAAATATGGAATGGATTTTGATGCCTAAATCACAAAATAAATTAAGTGTTCCAGGCAGGGGGCGTGAATATTTGCCGGAATGGAAACCGGTTCTTACACTGCCTGACACGGAATGGAGGATGAAATGGATTTAAGTTATATGGAGTTGAGGGAGCAGATTTGTGATGTTTGCCATAAAATGTGGCAGTTAGGATGGGTGGCAGCCAACGACGGAAATGTTTCTGCCAAGTTACCCGACGGAACATTTTTGGCAACACCTACCGGAATGAGTAAGAGTTTTATCACACCGGAGAAATTAGTACATATTGATAAAGATGCTAACGTTTTAGACGGTTTGGAGGGATATCGTCCATCATCGGAAATCAAGATGCATCTGCGCTGTTATTCTGAGCGTGAGGATGTGGGTGCGGTAGTACATGCCCATCCTCCGGTAGCAACGGGATATGCCGTGGCAAATAAACCGCTTGATGAATATTCCATGATTGAGACCGTGATTGCCATCGGCTCCGTGCCGGTGACCCCTTATGGAACCCCTTCTACCAATGAGGTTCCGGATGCGATTACTCCATATTTAGGAGAGCATGATGTAATGCTTTTGCAAAACCATGGTGCCCTTGCGATAGGTGCCGATGTGATTACTGCATACTATCGAATGGAATCTTTGGAGTTGTTCGCAAAGATTAGCCTGAATGCTCATCTGTTGGGTGGTGCTCAGGAGTTGTCCATGGAAAACATTAATCGACTAATTGGTATGAGAGAACAGTATGGAGTGACAGGAAAACATCCGGGATATAAAAAATATTCCTAATCAGTATGATAAGACAAAGGCAAATACCCTGCGGGATTTTGGGACGATTCTGAAATTTCCGTGGGGTTCTGTTACTTTTTGTGCCGCAAGTGAAGACGGCGGAATGGAGGATGCTATGGCGACAAAAAATGTATTGGCATTTGACCTGGGAGCCAGCAGTGGTCGCGGAATGTTGGCACGTTTTGACGGAGAGAAAATAACATTAGAAGAAATACATCGCTTCCCACATAACTTCAGTATGTTAAACGGTCATGCATACTGGAATATTTTATCTCTGATGGATGAGATGAAAGAGGGCTTACGAAAGTGTGAGACCGGGTTATCCGGAGTGGGCTTTGACACGTGGGGAGTAGACTGCGGGCTATTGACAAAAGAGGGAGATTTAGTCGGTATGCCGGGAAGCTACAGGGACCCTGCACTGGATGATGCCAATATGAATGAGGCTCTGATTGCCTTGAATCCGAAAAAAGAGTCGGGTGCTTCCACTTCTGCTCTGTTAAAGGACAGCATTCAAAACGGAGAAATTTATGCATTTAACCAGACGGGAATTGCGAGCCTGGCATACAATACTTTGTATAAGTTATACTATATGAAGAAGGAAATGCCGTCTTTGTTAGAGAAGGCAGACAAGATTTTACTGCTTCCCAATTTGATTGAATATTTCTTTTCGGGTGTTAAACACACGGAGTATTCCATTGCTTCCACGACCCAGCTTTACAACATGCAGGAAAAATGTTGGTCGCAACCGATTATTGACTGTCTGGGATTTCAGAGGGATTGGTTTACGGATGTGGATTTAGCCGGCAGAGACTTAGGTTTGTTGCGAAAAGATGTGGCACAGGAAGTGGGGCAAAAAGACTTACATATCATTTCCGCACCGGGACATGATACGGCATGTGCGGTGGCTGCGGTTCCGGCAAAAGAGGATGAGTACACGTTTTTATCCAGTGGGACATGGTCTCTCATGGGAATTTCTTCCAAGGAAATGTTGACAGGAGATTCTATCATTCGTGATAAAATTTCCAATGAGGGTACGTGGGACGGAGGTTACCGGCCTACAGTAAATATCATCGGATTGTGGCTCCAGCAGGAAATACGGAGAAATTTCGCAGCGGCGGGCAGAGAATATTCCTTCGGAGAAATGGCAGAACTGGCAGCGAAAGAAAAGCCATTGCAAAGTTTTATCCGTCCTGATGATTTTATGCAGCCGGGAGACTATCCGGGAAAGATTCGGGAATACTGTAAGCAGACAGGACAACCGGTGCCTGAGACAGACGGCGCATTGGTACGTTGTATTTTGGAAAGTCTCGCACTGAAATATAAGCAAACATATCTGTCCCTAAAACCGTACATTACCTGGGAGGAAAAATTGTATATTGTAGGTGGTGGTGTACAGAATGCATTGCTGAATCAGTTTACGGCTAATGCACTTGGAATTCCTGTGATTACCGGAGCGAGTGAGGCAACTGCAGTGGGAAATGTCATGGCACAGTTAAAAGCGCTTGGCTGTTATGAGACGGCACAGGAAAAATGTAATATCCTGGGGGCATCGTTTGATACGGCTACTTATGAGCCGCAGGATGCTGATGCATGGGCAGAGGCATATGGACGATTTGAAAATTTATATGAGAAATAAATGGAGGAATTATGGCATCGAAAATTAAAGCATTAAATGAGGTAACCATTCCGGAGGCGTATACTTTGGATAAGGGAGAGTATGTGAAGGAATTAGAAAGCTTTGCGCTGGTATTAAAACATAAGCTCAGTGGGGCGAGGGTATTGATTCTCAGCAATGAGGATGATAATAAGGTGTTTAGCATCGGATTCCGCACACCGCCTATGGATTCCACGGGAGTTCCGCATATTATCGAGCATACCGTATTATGTGGCTCCAAACATTTTCCGGCAAAAGATCCTTTCGTGGAGCTTGTCAAAGGTTCGCTCAATACATTTCTCAATGCGACCACGTATCCGGACAAGACATTATATCCGGTGGCAAGTTGTAACGATAAGGATTTTCAGAATTTAATGCATGTATATATGGATGCGGTATTTTATCCCAATATATATACGGAGGAGAAAATTTTCAGACAGGAGGGCTGGCATTATGAGCTGGAAAGCCCGGAAGATTCTCTCACTTACAACGGTGTTGTTTACAACGAGATGAAGGGTGCATTTTCTTCGGAGGAGAGCGTTTTGGAACGCTTTTTGATGAACAGTTTGTTCCCGGATAATACTTATGGGCATGAATCCGGTGGTGACCCGCGAAATATTCCGGATTTAACGTATGAGGATTATTTGGAATTTCACAGAAAATTTTATCATCCGACAAACAGCTATATTTATCTGTATGGGGATATGGATGTGGAGGAGCGTCTGGTTTGGATGGATGAAAATTATTTAAAGGATTTTCCGGCGATTACGCTGGATTCTGTAATTCCACTGCAAAAGCCTTTTGACGGACAGAAGGTATTAGAGAAGAAATATGCAGTAGCTCAGGATGCGGATTGCAGTGAAAAAACTTACTATGCATTTGGAACAGCTATGGATATCACGTTGGACATCAATGTTTGTAAAGCTTTTGAAGTGTTGTCCTATGTACTCGCAGAACAGCCGGGGGCTCCATTGAAGCAGGCATTATTGGATGCCGGAATCGGAACGGATGTAGATGTGGATTTTTGTGATATCCTGCGCCAAAGCATGTTTACGATTTTCACGAAAAATGCAAAGCCCGGTTTGCGGGATAAATTCCAGAAAATACTGCGTGAAACATTGGAATCCCAGGTGAAGAAGGGGATTAACCGCAAGGATTTGGAGGCTGCCATTAACGGCATGGAATTTAGGGAGAGAGAAGCGGATTTTGGTTCCTATCCCAAAGGACTTCTGTATGGAATGAAACTGATGCGCACATGGCTTTATGATGATGACATGCCGTACGATGCGTTGAAATATGAAGACTGTTATGCATTTTTAAGGGAGAAGCTTTCCACGGAGTATTATGAGGAACTGATTCGGAAATATTTGTTAGAGAATCCGCATGCCGTATTGGTGGAAATGATTCCGGAGCCGGGCATGGCGATTCGTACAGAACAGGAGACGCAAAAGAAGTTACAGGAGTATAAAGAATCTCTCAGCAAAGAGGAAATTGACAAAATCATTGCCGATACGAAGGCGCTCAAGAAATATCAGGAGGAGCCTTCACCGAAAGAAGTGCTGGAGATGATCCCCATGCTTTCCAGAGAGGATATCGGGAAGAAGGTGCAGCCTTTCTACAATACAGAGAAAACGTTGTGTGGTGTGAAGGCATTGCATCATGAAGTGTCTACCAACGACATTGTATATCTGCGTTTGGTATTTGATGCAGATGGTCTGAAAGATTATGTGCCTCAGATGAGTTTTCTTTCTACCCTGCTTGGATATATGGATACGGAGCAGCGCGGATACCGGGAGTTTGACACAGAGACAAATTTCTATACCGGAGGAATCGGGGCAGATACGGGGATTTATTGTGAGACAGGAAAATATGATAAGTATAGTCTCAAATTTGTAGTGAGCACCAAGGTGCTGCGAAACCGGTTAAAAGAGGCGATGCGTCTCGTGGCGGAAATGATGTTTGAGACAAAATTTACCGATGAGAAACATTTGCGGGAAGTGGTGGCAGAGAGCCGTTCCCGTCTGAAGGTGCGCCTTATGTCATCAGGACATCAGGCAGCAGCAGGCAGAGCACTGGCTATGGTTTCCGAAAGTGCATGGCAGAATGACCGCTCTGTAGGAATGGGGTATTATCAGTATCTGGTGCAGTTGGATGAGCATTTTGACGAGGAAAAAGAGAGGCTGATAAATGGCTGCGTGGAACTATTACACAAATTGTTCCGTAAAGAGGGACTCTTAGTTTCCTGTACCGGAAAAGACGGGGAGTATCAGGCACTTGAGGAAGTGATGCCGGAATTTTTGGAGCGTCTGGATTGTTTTGAGAAAGCGGAGGCACCTTCGGAAGTGTTGGAAGTGTTTGCTCCGGAGCATCAAAATTTGAAAGAAGGCTTTACCACTCCGGCTGAAATTCAGTATGTGGCAACTGCCGGAACTTTTGATGGAATTTCTAATATTAACTTTGGAGCGTTGCAGGTGGTGCGCCACTTGTTAAATTACGACTATCTATGGAATCAGGTTCGTGTCCTTGGTGGTGCGTACGGAGTGGGATGCCGGTTTAACAGGGAGCTGGAGGGATATTTTACATCTTACAGAGACCCTAATTTAAAAGGTACTCTGGATGTGTATCGTCAGGCGGCAGATTACCTTGTCGGGTATGATGCGGACGAGAGAGAGATTACGAAAACCATTATCGGTACGATTAGCGGACTGGATGCTCCGCTTACGCCATATATGAAAGGGAAACGTTCTCTATCTGCGCATTTAACCGGTGTATCTATTGATACACTGCAGAAAGAGAGAGAACAGGTTCTTGCCTGTGATGTGGAGGACATTCGCAGTACCGCCGATATCGTGAGAAAGGTGGCGGAACAGGGAACGGTTTGCGTTATCGGAAATGAGAATCACATCCGCAGCGAACAGGAATTGTTTGATGTGACAGCACCATTGCAGTAGAAAGGATACGTATGAGAAATTATAAATCGGGTTTTGTGACATTAATCGGGAGACCGAATGTGGGAAAGTCTACCTTAATGAACAGGCTGATCGGACAAAAAATTGCCATTACATCCAACAAGCCACAGACAACGCGAAACCGGATACAGACCGTATATACCTGTGAGGAAGGGCAGATTATTTTTCTGGATACACCCGGTATTCATAAGGCGAAAAATAAACTGGGTGAATACATGGTATCTGTAGCGGAGCGGACGCTAAAGGAAGTGGATGTTGTTTTGTGGCTCGTGGAGCCGAGCACTTTTATCGGTGCGGGAGAGCGTCACATTGCCGAACAGCTTCGCAGGGTAAGTACACCGGTATTTTTGATTATCAATAAAATCGATACGGTGGAAAAGGCTGAAATATTAAAATTTATTGATGCATATAAAGATGTGGTGGATTTTGCGGAGATTATTCCGGTGTCTGCTTTAAAGGGAGAGAATACGGATGACTTGCTGTCTGCCATGATGCGCTATCTTCCGCAGGGACCACAGTATTATGATGAGGATACGATTACCGACCAGCCGGAACGACAAATTGTGGCAGAAATTGTCAGGGAAAAGGCTCTGCGGAATCTGAATGATGAGATTCCCCATGGCATTGCAGTTGCCGTGGAGCAGATGAAAGAACGCCCCGGTGGCAGTTTGATTGATATTGATGCCACGATTGTCTGTGAGCGCAATTCCCATAAGGGAATCGTCATCGGCAAGCAGGGGGCTATGCTGAAAAAAATCGGTTCAGAGGCGCGGAGAGATATTGAGGCACTTTTGGACTGCAAGGTGAATTTAAAACTGTGGGTAAAGGTAAAGAAAGACTGGAGAGACAGTGATTTTTTAATTAAAAATTTCGGGTACCAGAAGTCGGATTATGAGGGATGAGAGAGTGTATATCTAAGGTGTAAAAAATCATTTTATAATGTACATCGACTTTGATTTACAGAACATACCAGCATAATGAAAATTTGTTTTTGCCATGCTAATCTTAAAGGCACATGAAGAAAAAATCTCAAATATGTGCAGGGATTTTTCCTTAGAAAAGTTTTCTTTAAAACTTTTTGTAAAAGACATTATGAAGAAAGGCATGGTAAGAGTATGGATAAAAAAGATCGCTGGGAGCAGTTTACGGATACAGGACGGGTGGCAGATTATCTGGCATACTGTCAGCATGCAGGACAAATCACTTCTACAAATAATATGGCAGAGGGCAGTACCATGGGAATGGCATTGGCAGGCAACGTGATGTGGGGCGGTGCCGTGGAACCCCGGGAGGTAGTTGAAAATGCGGGAGACGATAACAGTGACGGGGATGATCTTACAGAGCTCTCCTCTGAAAGAGTACGATAGACGAGTAGAAATCCTCACGAAAGAACGTGGAAGAATATCGGCATTTGCACAGGGCGCGAGAAGACCAAACTCCGCCCTTTCTGCATGTACCATTCTTTTTACGTTCGGACAATTTCAACTGTACGAGGGGAGAGATGCCTATCATTTGCAGAGTGGGACGATACAAAATCAATTCGAGGAATTGGCGGCAGACTATGATGCACTTTGTTACTGCTCTTACTTTGCGGAATTTACCAGGCATTTTACCCGAGAAAATATGGAGGCACCGGAAGAACTGTTGCTTATGTATGTCACTGCGCGAGCGGTGATGGGCGGAAAGGTCTCCTTTGAATTGGTGCGTGTGATTTTCGAGATGCGCATGATGATGATTCAGGGAGAAATGCTGGAGCTGTTTGAATGTCTGCAATGTGGAGAAAACGATGTCAATACCGTATATTTACAGGCAGGCGGTCTCGTCTGTGAGAAGTGTGCAAAGAAAGAGGAGACTCTTCGTGATGCCTATCCCATTGTGCTAAGTGGAGATGCATTATATACACTGCAATACATATTGACCAGTGAGCTAAACCGTTTATATGCGTTTACGGTTTCGGAAGAAGTTCAGAAGGAGCTAACCCATTTTATGAAACGATACTTGGGTCGCTATCTGCCGGTGCGGTTTAAGACCTTGGATTTTATTGAGTGAAGAAAATCAGTCAGAACTTGCAATAATTGTCTTATAATGGTATATTTTTGAATTAGAGTGCCGGGGTGCAGTATGCCAAGTGTTCTGTCAGAGATTTTGCTGGCTACCGGCAGAGAATATAGAAAAGTGACTGAATGGAGGATTAGTATGGAAAAGAGTATGGATAAAATTGTGGCATTGGCGAAGGCGCGTGGATTTATTTATCCCGGTTCTGAGATTTATGGTGGAATCGCCAATACATGGGACTATGGAAATCTGGGTGTGGAGTTCAAAAATAATATTACGCAGGCATGGTGGCAAAAGTTCATTCGGGAGAATCCTTATAACGTAGGATTGGACTGCGCTATTTTGATGAATACCCAGACATGGGAGGCATCCGGTCATCTTGGCAGCTTTTCCGACCCTCTGATGGATTGTAAGGAATGCCATGAGCGTTTCCGTGCAGACAATATCATTGAAGATTATATGAAAGAAAACGGTATGACCATGGAAGGCAGTGTGGATGCATGGTCTAACGAGGAAATGGAAAACTTTATTGAGGAGAAAGGCATTTGCTGTCCGAGCTGCGGAAAGAAAAATTTCACGCCAATCCGACAGTTTAATTTGATGTTTAAGACATTTCAGGGTGTTACGGAAGATGCGAAAAATACTGTATATCTTCGTCCGGAGACGGCACAGGGTATTTTCGTAAACTTTAAAAACGTACAGCGTACATCCCGCAAAAAGATTCCTTTTGGTATCGGTCAGATCGGAAAATCTTTCCGAAACGAGATTACACCGGGTAATTTTATTTTCCGTACCCGTGAGTTTGAGCAGATGGAACTGGAATTTTTCTGTGAGCCGGGTACTGATTTGGAGTGGTTTGCTTACTGGAAAGAATTCTGTATTAACTGGTTGAAATCCCTGGGCATGAAGGATGAGGATATGCGTGTCCGTGACCATGATAAAGAAGAACTATCCTTCTATAGTAAGGCAACGACAGATATTGAATTTCTTTTCCCGTTTGGCTGGGGTGAGCTTTGGGGAATTGCAGACCGTACAGATTACGATCTGACACAGCATCAAAATGTGTCCAAAGAAGATTTGTCTTATTTTGATGATACAAAAAATGAGAAATATGTTCCTTATGTGATCGAGCCATCATTGGGTGTAGGTCGTGTATTGCTGGCATTTTTATGCGGTGCTTATGATGAAGAAAATATCGGAACAGAAGAAAAACCGGATATACGTACTGTTTTGCATTTCCATCCGGCATTGGCACCGGTTAAGATTGGTGTCCTGCCACTGTCCAAGAAGCTCAGTGAGCCGGCGATGAAGATTTATACGGATTTGTGTAAAAAATATAACTGCGAATTTGATGATCGCGGAAACATCGGTAAGCGTTACCGCCGTCAGGATGAAATCGGGACACCTTTCTGTGTCACTTATGACTTCGACTCTGAGGAGGACGGTGCAGTGACAGTGCGTGACCGTGACAGTATGGAGCAGGAGCGCATCAAAATCGAAGATTTGCCGGCATACTTTGAAGGCAAGTTTGATTTCTAGGATAAAATAATGGCTGGTTTGGTTGCGCGAGGGTGTTGTTTTCATTTGTCTGTCATTTTGCATATAATTTATGAATTGTAATACCAATAAAAAGTTTCACTTTGGGACGCGCTCTCGCTTGGTGAACAGCGTAATGGTGCATAAAGTCTGATAAAACCAGACTTAAGCACCAACGTTGTTCAGCAGTCCCAAATGTGAAGTCCTTTTATTGGCATTACAATATTTCTGGTTTTAGAGCAAAATGACGAAATATAAAAATATTATCCTTCGCGCAACCAAACCAGTATATCATTGATTGGCAAGCCTTTTGTGTAGCATAACGTTGTCTATCTGAAACAGGGTTCAGATAGACGCCATCATGCTAGCATGCAGAAGGCTTGTTTTGATAAAGATGTTTTGTGGATTGGGAATAGGAGGAGAAGGATGGAGAAAGGTTTTCGAGAGACTCCGCTTTGGGATAATGCGTTATCTCTGGAGGAACGGTTGGATTTTTTGTTGGGAGAACTGACTTTGGAGGAAAAGATAGCCTGTATGGGAACGGGGAATCCGGAAATTTCCCGTTTAGGTGTGCCTGCATTCCATGTGGGCGGAGAGGCGGCTCACGGTGTACAGGCGCGGCATGACCAGGAGTTTGATTTAGGAACGCCGGATTTTACGACGATATTTCCTAACCCTATCGGTATGAGTGCCACATGGGACGAAGCACTTATCAGACAGGCAGGAGAAGTGGTCAGCACGGAGGCGAGAGGACTTTTTTCCAGAAAACAGGAAGGCTGTCTTAGCATGTGGGCACCCACGGTAGACATGGAGAGAGATCCGCGCTGGGGACGCACGGAAGAAGCCTATGGAGAGGATCCTCTGCTCACCGGAAAAATGGCAGGCGCATATGTGGAGGGGCTGCAGGGAGACGATGCATTTTATCTGCGTACAGCTGCCACGTTGAAACATTTTTATGCCAACAATGTGGAGGAAGGACGTGTCTGGAAATCATCCTCCATTGATGAGAGGAATAAATGGGAATACTATCTGGAACCTTTTCGACAAATCATCACGGAGCATGGCGCAGAAGCGGTGATGACATCCTATAATGAGATTAACGGTGTGCCCGCCATGCTGAATCCGGAGGTACAGAGGCTTCTGAAAGATGAGTGGGGGCTGCGCCATGTTGTCTGTGATGGTGCTGATGTTTCACAGACTGTGGAGCAGCATCATTATTACGATAACCATGCAGATACTATTGCGGCAGGACTGGCAGCAGGTATTGATTGCTTTACCGATGAATTGGAGATGGTAACAGATGCTGTGAGAACTGCATTGGAACAGGACAAAATTACGGAAGAAGATATAGACAGGGCGCTGCGCTGTCATTTTAGCACCCTTTTTCGATTGGGGCTGTTTGATGGGGCAGAGGAAAATCCCTATGCACGTATTACGATGGAGCAGGTCGGCACAAAGGAGCATCATGACATTGCCAGAAAAGTGTCGACGGAGGGGATTGTGCTTTTGCAGAATAGAGCAATATCGGAGTGCGTAAGAACAGAACTTGATAGTGTATCATCTGGTGGGCAGGAGACACAGCAGGCAGGGGAAAAACTACTGCCCTTAGATTTATCGAAAAAAATTGCGGTAATCGGACCGCTTGCAGATAAGTGGTATAAGGACTGGTATACAGGTCTTCCACCCTATCATGTGACACCGTTGCAGGGATTAAAGATGGTGTATGACGGTGGGGAGGCAGAAACGGCGGTCATGCAGGTACGTATTCGGTTGGAAGACGATGTATATATGGGATTAGACGAGGAAGGCAGAGTATATCGCTGTGATGCGCAGCATGCCGAAATATTTGAAATGGATTGCTGGGACGGAGAACAGGTAACATTGCGTTCCATGAAAAACGGCAAGTTATTGACGGTAGAAGATGACTTTAATAAAGGGCAGAAAGGCTATGTCACAGCCACAAAGGAGGAGGCATACGGTTGGTTTGTCAGAGAGGTGTTCCACATTCGGAATCGTGAAACGGGAGCGAGTGCCATTACAACGGAAGATGGTCTATGCGAGGATGCGCTTTTGTGCGCGTGGAATGATGCGGTATTTCGGATTGACGGGCAGGGCAGATTATGTGTGGTGGAAAAAGATGAGTTTACGGGAAATGATGGTGAGACAGAAACCGGTGGTCTGCCGATTTATCCGGAGATTGTGAGGGATGGAATTGCTGCTGCAAAAGATATTGCTGCGGAGGCAGATACGGTAGTGCTTTTCCTGGGGGCTAATCCGGTTATCACATGTAAAGAGGAAATTGACAGAAAGAATTTATGTCTGCCGGTATATCAAAGCAGGCTAATGCAGGAAGTATACAAAGTAAACGCAAATATCGTATTGGTGCTCGTGAGCAGTGTACCATTTGGGATTGACTGGGCAAAAGACCATATCCCGGCGATATTGGTATCGGCAACAGGGGGAATGGAACTGGGTAATGCATTGGCAGATGTGCTTACAGGAAAAGTAAGTCCGGCAGGTCGTTTGCCCATGACCTGGTATTCCGAGGAAGAAGTGCTGCCGGATATGGACGACTATGATATCATACAGGGGGAGCGAACCTATCAGTATTTTCGGGGCAAACCGCTTTATCCATTCGGACACGGACTCACTTACGGAGATATTCAGTACGACGAGATGACAGTGGAGATACAAGGTGAGAATGGTTTGGAGACTGCTCTGCAAGTCACGGTATCCCTGCAAAATAAAGGTACACATATTACCGATGAAGTTGTCCAACTTTACGGACACAAGATGGGGTCTGCATTGAAACGACCGGAAAAGCAACTGTTGGATTTTGTACGGGTAAAAGATATCCAGCCGGGAGAGTGTCGGGAAGTGACGATGTGTGTACCTGTAGAGAGGCTTTACTACTACGAAGTCATTCAGGAAAAAATGATTTTGGAAGATGGACAATACAAAATCATGGCTGGGGGTTCCAGTGAGGCTCTGCCCCTTGACAGAACGATTTTGCTGAAGGGAGAAGGGCGGGGATGTCGAAAAGCAGGGAAAGCGTTTCGCGTGACGTCATTTGACCGGTGTGAAAACGGGCTTCTGGTGGAAAACAACGGATGGATTCCTGACGGGCTCACCTTGGTGAAACCAAAAGAGGGAAAAACATTGCGCCTTATGTATGATTGCGTGGAAATTCCTGACGGGGAAAATGAGGAGAAAAAGATTTCTCTGGAAGTTTCCTTCCGTGAGGAGGGAGCGTGGAATCTGTCTGCACGACTGGGGAAATGTATGTATGGCACGGCAAAGTCTGCACCGTCTGCAGGGGCTTCGATGAATGATGAGGGGTCTGTGCATGATGAGGGTAAAGGCAACGGGGAAAAGGCAGCCTGTCGGCATTACAGGGGAATGCCGGCGGAGATGAAGAAAATTTCTATTGATTTCAATATGGAATCATCGAAAGAGAGCGGAATGGCAAAGCTCATCGTGGAAGCGGAAGGTTTCATTTCTCCGGGAGAGTTGAGGATAGTGTCGAAATAAGATATACTGAACGCATAAAGAGATTATTATATCAAAGAGGTTTTATACCGGAATGGAGGAGATTATGGCAACGGAAAGTACGAGAGAGTATATTTGGCAGGCGAGAAAGCGTAATGCGTTGGGGCTGCCATGGACATTTACAAAGTATGCATTTAACGAGGATCGATTATTTGTCACAAAGGGGCTGTTAAAAACAGTCGAAGATGAGGTTCGGCTTTATCGGATTATGGACCTTTCCCTGACGCGCACATTATCACAGAAGATATTTGGGATGGGGACGATTTCGATTTCTTCTGCAGATAAGACACTGGGTAATTTTGATCTGATTAACATTAAAAATCCGATAGCAGTGAAGGAACAGCTTTCCCAGTTGGTTGAGGAAAATCGAGATAAAAAGCGGGTAACAGGTCGTGAGTTTATGGGTGAGGAATTGGAAGCTGACGATTAAAAAATACCCAGGATGGAAGGAGAGAGGTGGTTATGAGCAGACAAACGTATGATATTATTATTACAGTGTTTTTTTGCTGGGTGTGTTTTCTTGTATATAAAGAAATTAAATTCCTAAAAAAAATTTTGACGTATTCCCATAGACTCAGGCAGATTATGTCAAATTCTGCTACTGCTATCAGGCTGATAAATACAGAGTATGTTGATAGTAAAAAAAATTTGTTGATTTTGACGATTTGCGATATTGTCGTTACCGTATGTCTTGGGTTCCAAGCGTATATTGGTATTATTAATCCGGCATTTCGACGCTCTACACCGGTATTTTTTATTCTGACAATTGTTATGTTGCTTGCAGGGATTAGAGCCGCTCTCGTGTACCGATATGCGGAGGATGCATTTTTGGAAAAAGATGTTTTAGTCTGCATAGACGGAATTTATACGAAAGCAGAACAAACTTTTTCCTTCGCAGGTCAATGGTCAGAGGGAGAGAATAAGTTGCAGTATGTCACTGTTCAGTCAGAGAAGATGAAAAATCCAAAACAATTTAAGATCATTGAAAAAGATGATGAGGTTGTAGAGATAATAAAAAAATACTACCAGTAACTCTTTACGAAAAAAATGGATGTTTTTCCCAAAAAACTCTTTTCACAGCAGTGGGATATATGGTATACTGTGTGTTAGCGATGAAATCGACAGTGGGCGATTATGCTCACCTGCAAAAACTAATTTATTTTAGGAGGTAACTTTAATGGCAAGAAAATGGGTTTATTTGTTCAGTGAGGGTAACGCAGATATGCGTGAGCTTCTCGGTGGTAAGGGTGCAAACCTTGCAGAGATGACCAGCATGGGTCTTCCGGTACCACAGGGTTTTACCATTACGACAGAGGCTTGTACTCAGTATTATGAGGACGGTCGTGAAATCAATGATGAGATTCAGGGACAGATTAATGAGTACATCGGCAAAATGGAGGAGATTACCGGTAAGAAGTTCGGTGACAAGGAGAATCCTCTTTTGGTATCTGTTCGTTCCGGTGCACGTGCTTCTATGCCGGGTATGATGGATACTATTTTGAACCTCGGTTTGAATGAGACAGTAGTAAACACGATTGCAGAGAAATCCGGCAATCCACGTTGGGCTTGGGACTGCTATCGTCGTTTCATCCAGATGTATTCTGACGTAGTTATGGAAGTTGGTAAGAAGTACTTCGAGGAACTTATCGACAAGATGAAAGCAGAAAAAGGTGTTCAGCAGGACGTTGACTTGACTGCTGAAGATCTGCAGACACTTGCTTCACAGTTTAAGGCTGAGTATAAGGAGAAAATCGGAAACGACTTCCCGGATGATCCTAAGGAGCAGTTGATGGGAGCTGTAAAGGCTGTATTCCGTTCATGGGACAACCCTCGTGCAAACGTATATCGTCGTGACAACGACATCCCATATTCTTGGGGAACTGCAGTAAACGTTCAGTCCATGGCATTCGGTAACATGGGTGATAACTGTGGTACCGGTGTTGCATTTACACGTGACCCGGCTACCGGTGAGAAGAAGCTCATGGGTGAGTTCTTAAAGAACGCTCAGGGTGAGGACGTGGTTGCAGGTGTTCGTACTCCGATGCCAATCGCTCAGATGGAGCAGGAGTTCCCGGAGGCATTTGCACAGTTCAAGGATGTATGCCAGACATTAGAGAATCATTATAGAGACATGCAGGATATGGAGTTCACCGTAGAGGACAGAAAGCTGTATATGCTGCAGACACGTAATGGTAAGAGAACCGCTCAGGCTGCTCTTAAGATTGCATGTGATTTAGTAGATGAGGGTATGAGAAGTGAGGAAGAGGCAGTTGCCATGATCGATCCTCGTAACTTAGATACTCTCCTTCACCCACAGTTTGATGCTGCTGCACTGAAGGCTGCTACACCGGTTGCAAAGGCACTGGGTGCTTCACCGGGAGCTGCTTGCGGTAAGGTTGTATTTACAGCAGATGATGCTGTTGAGTGGGCTGCTCGTGGCGAGAAGGTTGTACTTGTTCGTCTTGAGACATCTCCGGAAGATATTACCGGTATGAAGAGTGCACAGGGTATCCTGACTGTTCGTGGTGGTATGACATCTCATGCAGCCGTAGTTGCACGTGGTATGGGTACATGCTGTGTTTCCGGTTGTGGTGACATCGTTATGGATGAAGAAAATAAGAAGTTTGAGTTAGCCGGCAAGACTTATACAGAGGGATCTGAGATTTCTATCGATGGTACAACAGGTAACATCTACGATGGAATCATCCCGACAGTAGATGCTACAATCGCCGGTGAGTTTGGTCGTATCATGGCATGGGCTGATAAGTACAGAACTCTCAAGGTTCGTACAAATGCAGATACTCCTGCAGATGCTAAGAAGGCTCGTGAGCTTGGTGCTGAGGGTATCGGTCTTTGTCGTACAGAGCACATGTTCTTCGAGGAAGACAGAATCGCAGCATTCCGTGAGATGATCTGTTCTGATACTCCGGAGGAGCGCGAGGAGGCACTTGGTAAGATTCTTCCTTATCAGCAGAGTGACTTTGAAGCTCTTTATGAGGCACTGGAAGGAAATCCGGTTACTATCCGTTTCCTGGATCCTCCACTTCATGAGTTCGTTCCTACAGAGGATGCTGATATCAAGAAGCTGGCAGACGCTAAGGGCAAGAGCGTAGATGAGATTAAGGCAATCATTGATTCCTTACACGAGTTCAACCCAATGATGGGTCATCGTGGATGCCGTTTGGCTGTAACCTATCCGGAGATTGCTAAGATGCAGACAACAGCAGTTATCCGCGCAGCAATCAACGTAAAGAAGAAACATCCGGATTGGAATGTTGAGCCTGAAATCATGATTCCGCTCGTTGGAGATATCAAAGAGCTTAAGGTGGTTAAGAATGTAGTAGTTGAGACTGCTGACGCTGAGATTGCTGCAGCAGGTTCCGATATGAAGTATGAAGTAGGTACCATGATCGAGATTCCTCGTGCAGCACTGACTGCTGATGAAATCGCATCTGAGGCTGAGTTCTTCTGCTTCGGTACAAACGACTTGACACAGATGACATTCGGATTCTCCCGTGATGATGCAGGTAAGTTCTTAGATGCTTACTATGATGCTAAGATTTTCGAGAACGATCCGTTTGCTAAGTTGGACCAGACAGGTGTTGGACAGCTTATGGAGATGGCTGTAGAGAAAGGTAAGAAAGTTCGCTCCAGCTTACACTGCGGTATCTGTGGAGAGCACGGTGGAGACCCATCTTCCGTAGAGTTCTGCCATAAGATTGGTCTGGATTATGTATCCTGTTCACCATTCCGTGTACCAATTGCACGTCTTGCGGCAGCACAGGCTTCTATCGCAAATAAGTAGTACATCTAATGATTATTTGATGTGCAAAGCCTTATTTTATAAGGGTATTAGAAATTAAAATATCCTGGCAGGATTTAAATCCTGCCAGGATATTTCTTATCAAAATGAATTAGTAATATCAACAGAAATAGATTGTATAGGAAGTGTTCTATTTATGAAAGAAAGAATATCAGATATGTCATATACTACCGTTGAAATTGAAATTCCTGAAGAAATGAAGCCATACATTGAAATAGACAACGTGGACGATGTACTACGCAGAAATGCATTATTGTTGTATCCGCATGTATTAAACAAAAGGATATCTCACGGTAAGGCGGCAGAAATTTTAGGAATCCCGAAATTAGATTTGATTGATATATACGCACAAATGGGTTTTTGTTATCTGGATCAGACAATGGACAAATTAGATAAAGATTTACAGACGTTCAAAGAATTAGGCTTAAATGAGGTGACACCATGATCGTTGTTTCAGATACTACGCCTCTGATTTCACTGATGAAAACAGGGCATTTAGATATTCTGCAAAGCTACTTTGGAGAAATTCAGATTCCAAAAGCCGTGTTTGCAGAATTGACATCAAATCCAAGGTTTGCAGAGGAAGCTGAACAAATTAGACATTGCTCATTTATCAACGTTGTAACTGTTGATGATGCAAAATCGGTTGTTCTCATTCGTAGGGCTACTGGTCTGGATTTAGGAGAGAGTGAAGCTATCGTATTATCGGATAGTTTACATGCTGACTTGTTGCTCATGGATGAGGCGAAGGGAAGAGAAGTGGCTGAACAGATGGGAATTAAGATTATGGGGACAATCGGTTTATTGCTGGCGTCCTATCAGGCTGGTATCCTCACTGCGAATGAGATAAAAGACTGTGTTGAGATACTCCGTAATTCCGGCAGGTATATTGGAGAGAAATATCTGCAGATATTATTAGAGCGGATTGATAATAATGGATGAAATATTCTGTCATAGAAGCTCACAACATCTTTTTAGCTATATGCAGAAAAGGGAGATAAATTATGATAAAAGATAAATGGGGTTTTCCTTTTACTTACACTCACCATTGCCTTACCAGAATGTGGATACCCTAAACATCTCAATGTATATTTAGGATATCTTTTTTTTCTTTGTTCAGACTTCGTAGATCAATGTGGCTATATCTCAAGTTCCTTATTTAATTGATTTCTTTGCTCATTAATTGCTTTCTGTCTTATGATTCTTTTCGTATTGATTAACCAAATTGTATAAGGGTTTGCTTCCTTAATGAATATTCCACGAAAGCCGGAATACTCACTTAATTTAAAATAGTGTAAAATCATTTTAATGAGCGCAAATACACAGATAACAGAAGTAAGGCTGTTTCGCGTTCTTTTGGAGAGCAGGCATTTAATTGTTCTATTAATGCCTCTTGTTGCTCAGATAATGTGTAGTTTTCTTCTGTTAAAATATCATCCGGTGTAATTTGTAATGCTTTGCATATGCGTAATATAGTTTCTATTCTCATATTGACAGAGCCACGCTCTATATCCGCATAAGTTCTATCAGAAAGACCTGCCGCCTCGGCAACTTCACTTTGCGTCATACCTGTCTTCTTGCGTATTGTCAGTAATTTATTTCCTATTGCTTTAAAATCAAAAATCAGCACTTTTGTTCCTCCTTTTGAAGTTATACAGGAATTATACTTCCTATTTTCGTTGACAAATAGGAAGTATAATGGTAGAATTGCAGGAAGAATAGTTCCTGTTGCGTTTTGTCACTTTGAAATGTATATGAGATGATATTTCAAAATATGAATGAGAAGGAGAAAGGCAAATGAAAAAATATTTATTGAATATCAATTCTGGTGTCATACATGATGGAAAAAATCCGTGTCATCAGGGAAAAACGGCTGCTGATTTCAACAAAAAAGAATTTGATAAATTATCAGACGCTATGAATTATTTTGAAGGTAAAGGAAAAAAGGGGCGACCTTGCGAAAAATGTTTGAAAGATCATTCGAGTTGACATACGGAATTTCCGTATTTAAATTCCGACAAGTTATATTTTAAGAAGATTGTTGGTGTGTGTCACGATGAATTATACGAAGAAAACAATTGATATGAGGAGGGAGACTGGTTATGGCATTTGTATATAACGATGACAGCTATGCTCTTATTTTAGCATTTCCGGATAATTGTCCCGGCTGTAATGAATCCTATGTTAAATGGAATTATGTTCATCATGAGATGATATCAAGGCCCACAAAAGTATACCATTCTGGGAAAAAAGAATATAGTGTTGGAAAAGGACTGGCAGGGGCTGCTTTGTTGGGACCAATAGGTGCTTTGGCTGGTGTCAATGGAAAAAAGACACATGGCTATACAACTAAAGAAGGAGAATATTCATACCGAATATCTGCACAATGTCCTAAGTGTGGCTATTTACATGAAATAACATCGAGATCCTACCCAAAGTTTAAGGAGTATAAAACCGAGGAGGAGAAGAAAGTACTAGGGATAGAAGAGATAGAAGATCTAGAAGATCTGGCGAAAAGGCTTTCTTCTACAATTGATCTTTCGTCAAAAATAGAGGAGGCACTTACGCTCAGGCCCATGAAAATTGAAAATATTTTTGAATATTTAAAGGAGAATAATTATTTGCCGGAAGAAGTGCTAAGTGCAGAAAAAAAGGCAGAGGGATGTATCACTGCCGATGGCCGCAATCTAGGTTGGTCTTTTAAGCTGTCTTTTTTGCATAGAACCTTATCTGATTTGGAAGAACAGAAGGTGGTATGTCGCGAAAGTATTACATATAGGTTGCTTACAGAGCAAGAAAAGATAAGCACAGAAAAGGAAGAAGCAAAGAAAGTAGAAATAGATAATCTAGCAAAACGTCTTTCTACTATAGTTGATCTTCCATCAAAAATAGAGGAGGCACTCCTTCATGGTCCGAAGGATGAAAGCGATATATACGAATATTTAAAAAAGAAAAATTATTTGCCGGAAGCAGTGTTAAGTGCAGAAAAAAAGGCAGAAGGATGTATTACTGCCGATGGCGGTAATCTAGGCTGGTATTTTAAGATGTCTTTTTTGATTGAGACCATGGCAGACTTGCTAAAGCAGGGCGTGGTACGCCGCAAGAAAATGAAATATAAATTACTTTCAAAGTGAGCGAGGTTAAGTAGATAGAGCGTCTTGCAGAAATAGGAAATTATGTTTTGATGTGAAATAGGGATTAACAGATGCATTATAATGGCTTAGGCGGTTTTTTACAATTTTATTTTATAGAATTTATTATTAAAAAGTTCTTGAGATATTTATAATATTTAGATGCAAGAGTAACGCTAGCCACCGCACAGGCGGCAATAAGCAATAAGTAGTGATTGAATGATTAGGCATATTACCGCTTAATTAGTAGAATATAGCTTAATATCAGGGTTTCTTGCCAGAATAATTCTGGCAGGAAGCCCTTTTATAATGTTTAGTAGTATATGTCTATAATGGAAAGGGGAAGTATACTTGACGGAAAAGTATCAGGGATGCCGGAGGGGAGAAAAATGCTTTTTTGAAAAATCGACCCTTGCGACCCTATGTATATTGCTCAAAAAATGTATCTGTTGATAAGATGTAGAAGTATATGGAATGATATGATATACTATCTGTGTTGTTGAGAACGACAAATATTACTTATAATTTTTGGTTACAATGAAAATTTATTTTTCTCAATAATCAAATAGTTGTATAAAGTTTAGGATAGGAGATTTTTCTATGAATAGTAATGTTTTGAAGGATGAAGATATAACAGAAAATATAATTGCTTTAAAAGTAAGCCGTTCCTATAATGAAAATATGACAGAAACCGAACTATATGATATTACAAGAGGATACTGGAGAATAAACATTAAAAGGGCTCAATATGTTGATTATGCCATGAGTGTCTATAAAGATACTATAAAAGAAGTATATAAAATTGAAAAATGGCTGCCAGCAGGAACCATTCCAAGAACAACTCTTCCAGATGCAGAAGTTCCAGAGGGAAGATATGAATTTAAGGGTAAGATTGCAGATAAAGAAATCCGAGATAAGTACATAGGGAAATCAATAGCAAACATATCTACATGTCAAAATCCTATAAAATATTTTAATTGTGTGCCAAACAAAGAAGAAATCTGTAATAATGCAGTAATTGAAAAAGCACAAAAAATAGAAGAAGAAATTAGTTCTTTAAATGTAGAAGGTGCATCAAAAAAAGCAATTATAAATGCCAGAGTTAATCAAGGAATATTCAGGGATTTACTGCTAAAGAGATATAACAAATGTTGTCTGTGTGGTGTGGAAAATCATGAACTACTGATAGCGAGTCATATCAAACCTTGGGCAAAAAGTGAAGCAAAAGAAAAATTAGATGACGATAATGGTTTTTTGATGTGTCCTAACCATGATAAATTATTTGATAAAGGTTATATCACTTTTG
>JAFLTA010000070.1 GCA_022510685.1 Lachnospiraceae bacterium
ATCAGGGGTTCGAACCCTGGACACCCTGATTAAGAGTCAGGTGCTCTGCCAGCTGAGCTAATCGCGCATGTGCATATTTTGTCGCACGTGACAACAGAACCAATTATAGCAGAGAGATTTACAAAATGCAAGCATTTTTTAAAAAAATGTTTCAGCAGTAGTTTTAACGTAAAAAAACGATGCCCCGGCAAAAACGTGTCATCACATCCTGCCGGGGCATACCCCCCTCAAGTCCCTACTCCTCGGGACTTTTCTTTATAGGAAATGATACGTTCCTACAAAGAAAAATGCTTCGCAAGCGAAACGCTTATTTATATAGTGGAAAGGTGATAGTTACTTTGAACAAATCCCCGTCCACAGAAAGGCTTAAATGCCCTTTCATCAATTCTGCGAGGCTTTTGGCGATGGATAATCCCAGACCATTCCCCTCTGCACTGCGTGAGCTATCCCCGCGTACAAACCGCTCAAGGAGAGCATCCCCATCACTATCCAACTGATACCGGGATGTATTTCGGAAAATGATCCTCACCTCATCGGTATCTGCTTCCAAATCAATATAGACTCGTGTATTTGGTTGCGCATACTTGCATATATTGTTCATCAAATTGTCGAAGATGCGCCACAGATGGCGGCTGTCAGCCTCTATTACAATATCGTTGCTTATTGGTGAAGTTTCAGCAACGGTACCGTCATTTTTGATTTTAGTTCCTGCGTTTGTCGAATTTCGGATAATCAGTTCCAATTGATTCGACAACAGCTTCTCCTCAAATTCACCCAAAGTCTGAGTAAGTAATATATCTAAGTTGCATGTTTCATACTCAACGGTAAGATTTCCGGTAGACGCCTTGGATGCTTCAATCAAATCCTCGATAAGCTTTTTCAGGCGCGCGGACTGCCGGTCAAGCACCTCAAGGTACTGGTCATGTTCCTCCGGTGTGAGTCCCTCCTGCTTTAGCAAATCTACATAGTTAATGATGGAGGTAAGCGGAGTCTTAATGTCATGGGTAACATTAGTAATTAATTCCGTCTTAAAGTGTTCACTCTTTAGGCGTTCCTGCACGGCAATCTGCATCCCGTCACCAATTTGGTTTAGATGTTCGGCATGTCTCTTGAAGACGCCGAATAATCTTTGTGTGTCCAATTTATTGGACAAATTCCCTTTCGCCAATTGCCGGCTGCCTTTTGAAATATGATTAAACTGACTGACACAGAAGAACAAAAAAGCAGCTTCCGGTATTTTATATATTACAAACAGGCAAAATTCCAAAGTCAGATGGTACTCCGTAACCCCTATGACAAACAGCTCGGAGAGACTTAGTATACCATAGACGATGACGGTACCGATAAAGAGAGTGGTATGCTCTATAATAAATTCCTTCAAGTGCTCCATTGTGCCTTGCAGTTTTTTGAATTGGTTTTTTAGCCACCCGATAATGTGATATAAAATTGTGTTGTGCAGCAGAGTCTTAGTACGAATCCGCTCGCATATATTGAGCAGTATCATTATCACTATGGCAAAACCGGCTATGACGATTATTGACAGCAGAGCCAGTTCTCTGTTTAGCACACTGTCAGTGGAATAAATCCACGGGTTAAAGACCTCCACAAAAGATACAATGCAGAAGGCGAGCATTCCTCCGGTTACGATCAAAAATGGCAGCAGAGGGATTCGTGCGAGCCGTCCGGGTCTGCCTTTGCCATCTTCCTCCTCGCATCTTAATTGCAGTGTAGTCCGACAGATATATATCACCAGCAAAACAAACATGCCTGCCATGAAAAAAGCTCCAAGCAATATAAAAGTGCGGTATGGATACAGAATGTCAACGACCTCAGTACACTGCACAAATAGGTCCCGCTTGTTAGTATCCAGCGGAGAAGCTACATGGGAAACGATAAGGTAATTAGTATTTTTTTTGGATACCTCTATGGATGGAGATGCGGGAAATAGGTAATATTTTCCCAGGCTCGTTTTAATAGAGCTGGGAATGATATCGTCGGAGATAACGTATAGTTCGTCGCTTGCCAAATCCGAATCCAGATTAAGTGTGAAATCATAGAAAAAGGAATTGGCATGCGTTGACTCCGGTTCAAAGTTCCGCTCGTCAATGTAAGGTGTATAAATTTTACATCCGTCCACAGATGCGTAAATCCAATCAAGATAATTTTCTGTTTTCAAAGGAGCATAGTTTTGATGCATACAAACATAGATATTTGCATCTTCATTCAAATGATAGACCAAAGAAGATGTACCCGAACCCGATTCGCCGGAGCGAAGCTCCCCCCAACGGGCATCAACGAGAATCTTACGAACCGGGTAGTAGGTATCGTTATAGGTTCTGTAGTAAAACACACCATTGGTGGGATTGTACACAATGCTTTGTACCGCAAAGGTATCGCTTGATTCGTCATTTGCGTCTTCAATAATGCGGTTCCGATATAGCAGATTTGCAATGATTCCATCCGTATGCGCATAGAAATCTGCCGTGGAATAGAGATTATTGGTATAGTCGTTTTGTCTAAAATATTTTGCGTCTTTATAATAATCCGAGCCAGCACTATCTTTATAGGACGTATCATTTTCCTTATATATAAAGTAATCTAAATTTGTATTATCCAGTCCCTCAAATTCCGGGTTATCCAGGTTATCTATAACGGACATTTCGTAATGCTCCTGAATCTGGTTGTACACTTGATCCAGAATTCCCTGATAGGAATTATTGCTATACATCCCGGTTTGATAACATATCACACTGGCAACGCTACCTGCCACAGAAGCGACCCCGGTAACAATAGCCAAAATAATAGCAATCTTACGCAGAATATGGTTATTATTTTTTGGTTTCATAGATTGTCCTCCAATTTATATCCCCTGCCCCAGACCGCTTTCAGATATCGTGGGTTGGCGGGGTCATACTCCAGTTTCTCGCGGAGATGGCGTATATGTACCGCGACGGTATTTTCCTCTCCATAGGGGTCTTCCTGCCAGACGTTCTGATAGATTTCCTTGGGAGTAAAGGATTGACCGGGGTGCTGCATCAGAAATAATAAAATATTGTATTCAATGCGCGTCAGGGAAACCGGTTCGGAATCTAAGGTAACATCTCCCGTCCGGGAATTCACTTCGATACCGCCCACAGTATACACGTCAGGGTTCTTTTGTCCGCTTCCCAGCTGCATATAGCGGCGCAATTGAGATTTCACCCGTGCCTGCAGCTCCACCGGGTTAAAAGGTTTGGTAATATAGTCATCTGCGCCTACGGTAAGCCCCAACACCTTATCCGTGTCCTCGCCTTTGGCAGTGAGTAAAATGATAGGTACATTACTAAACTCCCGTATTTTGACCATTGCCTGAATGCCGTCCATCTCCGGCATCATAATATCCATAAGCACTAAATGGACTTCCTCCCGGTGCATGATATTTAGTGCTTCTTTTCCGGTATACGCTTTGAATAGTTTGTAATCGTCAGAGCGCAGATAAATTTCCAGTGCAGATACGATGTCTTTCTCATCGTCGCATATCAGTATGTGGTACATAATAGCCTCCATGCTGCGGTTGGTTTCAAGAGCAGCTAATGGCTCAAGTTTTTGCTCAGCATAAACTTGCAAGTTGAAAAACAAAATTTTTCAACACATAGCCCTCTTTTCTGTTGATTCATGAATCTTTCTAAAGCTATTGTAAAAAAATATCCTTTAAAATTCAATGTGGAAAAACTTTAAATTTTCTTTAAGAATTGTCTATAGTAAAAGAATACAGAGTGTGGTAAAATGTGGACAGTAGTGTTTACAAGACAACGAAAGAAGGAGAATACATATGGGATTGATTAAAGCGATTGGCGGAGCGATTAATGGTGTAATGGGGGACCAGTGGAAAGAGTATTTTTACTGTGATTCATTAGATGCTGATGTTTTGGTGACAAAGGGAAGAAAGCGCATCGGTGGAAAATCTTCCAATAAACATGGCAGCGATAATATTATTTCCAATGGCTCTGTGGTAGCGGTGAACGAAGGACAGTGCATGATCATTGTTGACCAGGGAAAGGTTGTAGATATTTGTGCGGAAGCGGGAGAGTTTATGTACGATACTTCCAGTGAGCCCAGTTTGTTTTACGGTGACTTAGGGGAAAATATCGGCAAGACGTTTGCCACGATTGGAAAACGTATCACCTTTGGCGGGGATACCGGTAAAGACCAGAGAGTTTACTTTTTTAATACGAAGGAAATCATGGGCAACAAATACGGTACTGCCAATCCGATTCCATTCCGGGTGGTAGATGCCAATATCGGACTGGATGTGGATATTTCCGTTCGTTGTAACGGAGAGTATTCCTATAAAATCATTGACCCGATTTTATTTTATACGAATGTTTGCGGGAACGTAACAGATGAATATACACGAGATGAGATTGACAGCCAGCTCAAATCCGAGTTAATGACTGCCCTGCAGCCGGCTTTTGCGGAGATTTCTGCAATGGGAATCCGCTACAGTGCCGTTCCGGGACATACCATGGAGGTGGCAGACGCTTTGAATAAAGTGCTGTCCGAAAAATGGGGCGGACTGCGTGGCATCAAGATAGTTGCTTTCGGAGTAAATACGATTAAGGCATCCGAAGAGGATGAACAGATGATCAAGGATCTGCAGAAATCGGCTGTGCTTCGCAATCCGAATATGGCGGCAGCCACATTAGTCGGAGCACAGGCGGAGGCAATGAAGTCTGCGGCTTCCAATACATCTACAGGACCGATGATGGCATTTGCGGGAATGAACATGGCGACTAATGCCGGAGGAATGAATGCGCAGCAGTTGTTTGAGATGGGAGCGGCACAGCAGGCAGCGGCTACAGCGCAACCTGCACCTCAAGCGGCACCACAGCCACAAGCTACAGCACAGCCGGCATCGGCGGATACATGGACCTGCAGTTGCGGACATGCAGGTAATACCGGCAAGTTCTGCATGGAATGCGGACAGCCAAAACCTGAGGAGCAGAAAGGATGGACCTGCAGTTGTGGTGCAGTGAATCTCGGTAAGTTCTGTACAGAGTGTGGGGCAAAGAAACCGGAGGGCGCACCGTTATACCGCTGTGATAAGTGCGGCTGGGAGCCGGAAGACCCACACAATCCACCGAAATTCTGTCCGGAGTGTGGAGATGTATTTGACGAGAACGACATCACTAATTCGTAATTCAGATAAGGTACATTGACAGTGCAAAGCGAGGTTGATATGGCTGATTTTAATGAGATGAATGTGGTAGATACTATAGAGGAAACCGATAAAAAATGCCCTCAATGTGGCGGTGTAATGGATTTCAATCCCGCCACAGGAGGACTGAAATGCCCGTATTGTGATTACGAGCAGGCGATTGAAAAGCCAGTGAAAGAGTCTGACAAGCCTAAGAAGGCAGCAGAGCTGGATTTTGCTTCTGCGGAGTTTACAGAAAACTGTGACTGGGGTGTTGCCACGAAGACCGTGCTTTGTAAAGCCTGTGGTGCGGAATCCGTCTATGATGCAATGGAGACGGCGGCAGTCTGCCCGTTTTGTGGCTCCAATCAGGTGATGGAGGCAAATGAGAAAAACACGATGGCACCGGGAGGAGTTGTTCCGTTTTCCATTAGCGATAAGGATGCATCAGAGCGGTTTAAGCAATGGATTAGGAAGAAATGGTTTTGTCCGAGGCTTGCAAAAGACAGTGCCAAGGCGAAGCGATTTAAAGGAATTTATCTTCCGTATTGGACCTTTGATACAGAAGGCTCTGCCCATTATACGGCTCAGTACGGCATTGACCATACACACACAAACAGCAAGGGAGAAACCCGCGTAGAGACCAATTGGCACAACACCAGTGGATACTATGAGCGTTTTTATAATGATGAACTTGTGCTGGCATCGAATCAGCACGACAGTAAAATGCTGCACGGTATTGAGCCATTTGATACGGAAAACAACAAAGCCTACAAGCCGGAGTATATTGCCGGATTTGTGGCAGAGAGATATTCTTTAGGAATCAAGGATGCATGGGGAGATGCCCAAAAATCTATCCGGAAAAAGATGAACAATGAGATTAGCTCTAAGATACGCACAGAGCACAGAGCAGACCATGTGAGAAGCTTAAATTTTTCGCCGCAATTTGATGCAGTCACATTTAAATATCTTTTGCTGCCTATCTGGATGTCTCATTTTATATATAAGGATAAAGTGTATCATTTCATGGTAAATGGACAGACGGGAAAAGTACATGGCAAGATACCGATTTCGATACCGAAGGTTGTGCTTACCGTGTTAGGTGTGCTGATTGCATTAGGATTGCTCTATTATTTTGTATTGTCCTAAATTTGGCACCGTCAGACGGGAATGATGGCATTAGGAGGAAAACAATATCCATGAAAGGGATTATCATACTGGTTTTAATCTTACTCATTGTCATTGGTATAGCGGGAACCGTTTTTTATGTTTCCTATAAGCTGAAACGGCTGTATCATACATTTTTTGAATCCGACAATATTTCGCAGAGTGCAAAGGCTTTGCGTGCAGAGTATGCATCTACACCGAAATCCATTTCAGCAATGACAAGTATAATTTTGCCGCAGATTGTAAGCGATTTTCCGGATTTTAATTATGATGAGATGAAAAGCCGTTCCGATATGGTGCTCACAGAATACATCCGGGGTGTGTCAGAGCGGAGGGTGGGCACGTTAAAAGACGGAAACGCAGAATTGAAACAGCAGTTAGAAAACAAGGTGGAAGCACTAAAAGCTCAAGGCTTGTATGAGCGGCACGAAAAATTCCGGATCCATCGCACAGAGATTACTCAGTATCGGAAAGAGGGTGGACGATGTATCATCACCTTTCAGTCCTCTGTGGAATACATGCATTATGTGGAATCGGAGGACACCCACTCTCTGGTGGAGGGAAGTAAGGATTATATGTATCAGACCAGATACAATGTGGATTTAATTTATATTCAGAACCGTGATTTGGTGGAAAAGGAGCTTGACAATGCCCTCGGTGTGAACTGTCCCAATTGCGGGGCACCTTTGAAGGCATTGGGAGCTAAGGTGTGTGAATACTGTGGAACTCCGGTAGTTGAGATAAACATTCATGCATGGAGTTTTAGTGCTGTCATGGAAGTATCTTAAATTTGGTTTTATTTTCTGCAGGTTTATTTGATTTATATAGAACCAGCGTACAGGAAAGGCTTGGGAATAAAAAAATTGGAAAAGAGGTAACAATTATGATTGCAAAAAAGATGGTAAAATTTGTGGAAGGAAGTTCTGTCACCAGAGCGATGTTTGAGGAAGGCAAGAAAATGGCAGCCGAAGTCGGTGCGGAAAATGTTTATGACTTCAGTCTGGGAAATCCCAGCGTAGAGCCGCCAAAGCAGGTAAAGGAAGCGATTATCCGGACGCTGGAGGAGGATGCGCCTAACTTTGTGCATGGATATATGAATAATTCCGGTTATGAGGAGGTGCGTGAACGGATTGCCCAGTCCTTAAACAGTCGTTTTGATACACATTTTTCTCAGAAAAATATTGTCATGACGGTTGGTGCTGCAGGGGGATTGAATGTGGCATTGAAGTCCCTGCTTGACCCGGGAGATGAGGTCATCGCATTTGCGCCATATTTTGGCGAGTACAATAACTATGTGGCAAATTTTGACGGCGTGATGGTTGTCGTTCCGGCAGATGTACCGTCTTTCCAATTGGATTTAGACAGTTTTGCCGCAAAAATCACACCGAAGACCAAAGCGGTCATCGTAAATAACCCCAATAACCCTACGGGTGTGGTTTATTCGGAGGAAACGATCAAAAAACTGGCAGCAGTATTAGAGGAAAAACAAAAAGAATTCGGAACTGCTATTTATCTGATTGCTGACGAGCCGTATCGGGAATTGGCGTACGATGGTGTTTCAGTACCGTATCTGCCAAAATATTATGCAAATACGATTGTGGGATATTCTTATAGTAAGTCCTTGTCTCTGCCGGGAGAGAGAATCGGTTATCTGGTGATTCCGGATGAAGTGGATGATTTTGAAAATGTCATATGTGCGGCAAATGTGGCAAACCGGATTCTGGGATTTGTCAATGCCCCATCTTTATTACAGCTTGCCGTGTCCAAATGTCTGGATGCCACGACGGATGTGGCTGCTTATGATGCGAACCGCCGTCTGCTTTATGATGCACTGACGGGCTATGGGTTTGAGTGTGCCAAGCCGGAGGGAGCTTTCTACTTATGGGTGAAGGCAAAAGAGGATGATGCGGCATTCGTGGCTAAGGCAAAAGAATTCCACATTTTAATGGTGCCGGGAAGTGCATTTATGTGTCCGGGATATGTGCGCATTGCATACTGTGTTGACCATGAGATGATTAAACGCTCTCTGCCTGCATTTGAAAAGTTGGCAAAGTGTTATGAGTAACATTTTTATATTTGTTTAAGCGGATGCTATTTTCTGTGATGCGGCATCTGTATTATAAGTAAAATGTGAATCAGGAGATAGTCTATGAATAAGTTGGAATTAAATTTCCGTCAGGTAGAGCCTTATGTTCCGGGGGAACAGCCGGATTTGCCTGATATGATCAAGTTGAATACCAATGAGAATCCCTATCCGCCTTCGCCAAAGGTGTCAGAGGCATTAAAGAATTTTGATGTGGAAACTCTGCGGCTGTATCCCGACCCGGCTTCCGGCGTATTAGTGGATGCTCTGGCAGAAAAATATCATGTACAGCCTTTCCAGGTATATACGGGGGTGGGCTCTGATGATGTGCTGGCGATTGCCTTTCTCACATTTTTCAATTCCGGCAAGCCGATTTTGTTTCCGGATATTACATATTCTTTTTATGATGTGTGGGCTGAGTTATTTCAGATTCCCTATGAGCGTCCGGCATTAGACAGTAATTTTGAACTTTGCCTGGAAGATTATATGCAGGATAACGGCGGGATTGTCATTGCGAATCCGAATGCCCCTACGGGAATGAAACAGGATGAAGATTTTTTGCGTAAAGTGATAGAAGCGAATCCGGATGTGGTGGTCATCATTGAT
>JAFLTA010000071.1 GCA_022510685.1 Lachnospiraceae bacterium
GCTGAATGAACATGTTTTTAACGAAGTGAGCCTGCCATGCAACCTCAACGATAAAGCGGATTGCCATTCTCGTATCCTTGTTAGCACCACAGAAAGCATCTACTACGAAAAGTCTCTTATTAGAAAGCTCTTTGATCGCAATCTCTTTTAATGTGCCCCATGCTTCCTCTGAAACAGGATGGTTATCATTCTTGTACTCATCGGAAGTCCACCAAACAGTGTCCTTGGAATTCTCATCCATAACGATGAACTTGTCCTGCGGAGAACGTCCTGTATAGATACCTGTCATTACATTAACAGCTCCCAGTTCACTCTCCTGTCCCTTTTCAAAGCCCTCTAAATCAGACTTTGTCTCCTCCTGAAATAACAAATCATAAGAAGGGTTGTAAACGATTTCTTTGGTTCCGGTGATTCCGTATTTGCTTAAATCAATGTTTGCCACTTTACAATACCTCTTTTCTTTAATATTTTTGGGATAGGTAAATATTGGAAAATACCTAATCTCCCACAAGCATTATACATGATGAGTTGGCAAAAATCAACAATTATCCTGTAAATTTCTGACTTTTCTAAACCGATGGATCCGTCGGGTCATAATAGCCCGCAGCGCTCTTTTTGACTTTTTTCGGCTTCGGCTTGCGGAACGGTCCCTTCGCCACTTTCTCCTGTATGGTAACCGTGGAGCGGTAAGCATGGTCATAAATCCACTTGGCGTCTGCCACCTGTAAGCGAATGCATCCATGGGACGCTGCCTTCCCCAGCTTCTTGTACTCTGCCACCTGCAGGGAATACCGGTCTCCCAGGCGGTCGTAAGTGACCGAATGGAACATATACGGTCCGGAATATCTGGTGGCGTACTGACCATTGGAATTGTAGCGCAATACATGCCAACGCCCGGTAGGTCTCAGGGAGTATGTGCCCATACGAGTCTCATGTCCACGCATCCCCACCGAGCATACCATTGCCTTCACCGGGATGATGTAACCCTTGTCGCCGTCTTTGGCATAAATCGTCACCATATTATCCTTCAGACTCACATAAATATAATATCTGGCATCACTGCCCAAAACCGTTGAAGGATCTTTTACCTGCTTTCCGTTATTGCCGAAATAAACTTTATATTTCTTTCCTTTGATTTTCACATATTTCCACTTATTTCGTACCGCATAGGTGGTCTTTTCGTTAAAATAATAATAGGTTCCGCTTATCTTTTTATACCCTCTCAGACGCTTTCCCTTTTTATTCACATAATATTTCTTTTTGGAAGAATCCTTGTGCCACCCTTTGCTCTCCTTGCGCACCTGCACGACATAATATGCCTGTGCTTCCTCGACGCCTTTTGCCTCCGCCTTGATGACAGCTGTTCCGACAGAAATACCCTTTACCTCACCTTTATTATTCACCTTGGCAACCTTCTTATTAGAAGAACGATACACCAGTTTCGGTTTTTTCCCTTTCTTGACCTTTACCTTGGCTGTGATTTTTTTCTGTCCGTCATATGGCACCACATAGCTCGTCTTGCTAAAAGACACCGTCACAGCGGCAGTCGGTGTCGGTGTAGGAACCGGCTTCATCGTCTGCTCCGTCGGATTCGTCTCCGATGGCATCGCTGTTTCCTCAGACTCTATCTCCGGTCCGGCATATACCTTTTGCTCCGTCACGACCTTGCCCACTATAAACGCCAAGCTAAATAAAACAATTGCTGCAAAGTATTTTTTTTTGCTCATGATTTATCCCCATTCCTCTCGTACATTCCATTCATTCTAATTACTATTTTTATACCGGATTACAAATTATATTTCTGCCAATATTTAATTAAAATAAATGTTTACAATTCCTCTTACTATCTTATCCTTTTTCTTTACTGTGGTCAATGGTTTCTATTCCCTTTTCTGCTGCAATCCACTGTTCCAGTCTGTCCTGCAGCACGATGAAGGGAGCTTCACCGGTAGACAGAAAGAATTCATGAAACCCCTTTAAGCTGTATTTTTCTCCCAATGCTTTCTGTGCCTGCCCCCGCAAATCTTCGATTTCCAAGTACCCTAACGTGTACTGCATATATCCTGCCGGCTCTGCCACTACCGCATCAAAAATCACTCTGCCGGTGGTTTTTCCGAAGCCGAAATCATTCAAATAGGTTTGCGTTTTTTTGTAATCCCAACCGTTATAATTCACTTCTAAATCCACTTTACCGTAAATCGCCAAAGTGAGTAACGTATTTACCCGAAGCAGCTCTGCTACGTCATCCTCCAGACCTGCCAAAGAATAACTGTATAATTCCGCATAAGTACCCCAGCCCTCAGAATAGCCACCGATATCTATCACACTGCGGATGGGCGCCTGCTCCAGCGACTGGAAATAGCAGCTCTGATACAAATGTCCCGGATAGCTTTCATGCGCTATAGTTGTAAACGCCTTGGACAAATCGTACTCCTTACTTCCATTCAGATATACCACATTATTTTTGTAATCATCAATCGCTGCCGTCAGATAAAATGCCGGACTGATACTTTCCTCCAGAGAGGAATCCACATATTTCATTTCACATTTGATTCCCTCCGGCAGCTCCGGGAAATCTTTCACACATTCTTTTTGGAGATACGAAAGCGTTTCCTCCGGTGCCTTGCTTGGATATGTAGCGTTCAATGCCTGCTCATAGGCTCTATCATTCTTCACCAAAATTTTTGACATCCGTTTTTTATTTTCATCGATGGTCTCATCCAGAAGCTTTCGGATATCCTTTATGCTGCGATTGGTTCCCGTCTTGGAGCGCACCAGATACTGATAATATTCCTTGCCCTGTTCCAGTCCGCAAAGTCCATTCTGATTTTTACCCGTTGACTGCAGTTTTTCCATTCCGTCAATTAAAGTCTGATATGCCGGAATGACCGAATTTAATACCGCATCTTTATTCGCAGATATATACTTTTGCTTTTCACTGTCCGACAGCTTCAAGCTATCCAGACGAGGAGAAAACGTCGTAATCATCAGATTTTTTTCCGGCTTTTCAATGAACTGCTTACACTGGTTGATAATGGCTTTCGCCGTGCGCTCCCCCATGAACAATCCATCCTGGGATTTCTGTTCCTCAAAGGTGAGAATTTCCTGAAAATATTCCGGTAATAAACCAAGCAGTTTTAAATAAATTTCCACATCACTCTTGTCCCAAAAATGGTACTCCACCAAAATTACCGGAAGTTGAGTCTGGAGTCCGGTTGTAGGACTTAATGGCTCGGAATATTCCTGCATTCCGGATGCCTCTAAATTTTGTTTCAAGACTGTATGTACAATGTCGTAAGTCAGCTGCTGGTCCTCACGAAGCTTGTCATAATCGTAACTTTCTATGGCTGCCAGTTGATTTTCGGAAACCGCCATATGACTCTGCATTTCCTCCATGGAATAATGACCTAATGTGGGCTCCATATCCTGGATATTATATTTTTCAGGATTTTTTAATGTATAGTTTAAGGTGACACTGTCACTGGTAACTTCATCTCGAAAAATCTCTAACATAAGTGCATCAAAATCCGCCTGTGCTTTTTCCTTGCTCCTGCCATCCTGCACCTTGGGATGGGAAAGCCCGTTTTTATTCTGGCTATTCTGCCACACAAATACCCCTACAGTACCTACTAAAACGGCAAGGACCAAAAGGCGCAATAATACCCACATACGTTGCCGCTGTTTTTTTCTGCTTCGATAGTATTCCATAGCGCCTCCCCCTTAAACAAAACATCAACCAACAAATATCCCCTGTCCTAACCAATTTATGTCCGAATTTTCATTTTATGATAAGTATTGCTTCCTCCGATTTTGATGAACCGTCAATTTGTCCGATGACGGGTATTACACCCCACCGGATTATTTTATAACAATCGTGCGGCACCTTGCAACTCTCACCATTTTCACAAGTCTACATATATATGGATTATCACGGATTTTATTCCGTCAATTATCTTAGAAAGGATGTTTGAAATGAATAACAGAAACGGAATGAACACCTGCTGCGACCCTCATGCAATTGATGATCCGCTGCGCGGTATGCCTTTGGGTATCGGATATGTTCCTATGCAGGAATGGGGTGAAACGTATAGCCCGGATAAGGGATTATTTCAAGGTACCATTTTCCCTCCATTGGATCTCCCCTTCTGTGGTTGTGTTCCAAAGGGATTTTGCTATCGTAAAGGAGGGATTTCATGAACGGAAATATGATGAATAACGGCTGCGGCAATAACGGCAGAATGCAGAGCGGTGGTTTTTTTTGCGGCAACAACAGAAACATGCAGGGAAATAACGGATGCGGTAATAACCGTGATGCACGAACAAATAACGGAAATGCCGGCAATCGTGGCTCGCAGATGAATAACGGGGCATGTTCCGGTGGCAGAGGAAACTCTTCCTCAGGAAAGTCCTCATCAAACAATGGTTGTGGATGTGGTAATAATGGGGGCTCTCAGAATAATGGTTCCGGGAATAGCAACGGTTGTGGCTGCGGTAACAACTGGGGTTCCCAGAATAATAATGGCTGTGGATGCGGCAGCAACGGAGGTTCTCAGAATAACGGTTCCGGTTGTGGCAATCATCAAGGTTCCCAGAATAATAATGGCTGCGGGAATACATCTTCCTGTGATTCCTCTATGCTGCAGTTGTCGCAGCAGTTGATGAATATGTCCGAGCAACAGTTGTTACTGTGGCTTAGCCAGGTTAGTTTTGCAATGTATGATGCAACTCTTTATCTGGACACTCATCCAACGGACAATTGCGCACTGGAATATTTCCAGACAATGCGCAACAAACGCAAAGCAGCTATGGATATATATGCCCGCAAGTTTGGTCCTCTGCTCTTAGACAATTCCGGTGACGGGTGTAATTGGGACTGGGGTGCTATGCCTCTCCCTTGGGAATAAGTAATCCTCATAGATATTAAGGAAAGGAAAATGAATTATGTGGAATTATGAAAAAAGATTGGAATATCCTGTGAAGATTACCCGCTGTGATCCAAAAGCTGCCATGGTAATCATGTCACAGTACGGCGGTCCTGACGGTGAGATTGGTGCATCCATGCGCTATCTTTCCCAGAGATACTCAATGGAAAATAGAATTGCTGCAGGTACACTGACGGATATCGGTACCGAGGAATTAGCCCACCTGGAGATGGTGGCTACCATCATCCATCAACTGACGAGAGACCTGAGCCCTGAAGAAATCAAGGCTTCCGGTTTTGATAAATATTATATCGACCATACATTGGCAATCTGGCCGATGTCTGCCGGTGGTCAGGAATTTAGCTCATTGCAGTTCCAGAGCACAGGTGATACCATCACAGATCTGTACGAAGATATGGCGGCTGAGCAGAAAGCACGCCTGACCTACGACAATATCCTGCGTCTGGTCAAAGACCCTGAAATTGCTGATCCTATCCGTTTCTTGAGAGAGCGTGAAATTGTTCATTTCCAACGTTTCGGCGAAGCACTTCGCAAAGTACAGGAAGAAAGAGATTCCCGGAACTTCTATGCGTTTAATCCGCAGATTAAGAGTGATAAGAAGTCTTGTTAAGATGTGTGTTGTGACAGTGTGTTGATTTGTTGGTTGTATTAATCTGTTGATTTTTTGGTTAATAAATAGTTTTATCCTGATGCTATCTTTTGGGGGTTGGCTGGTGTGGGGCAACCCCCTTCTTTTCTCTATTGAAGGCTAGCTTTTAAATCCACCTACTTGATTTCTATTAGTCGCTTACACCCCGAAATCATTTGTTATAAAGCAAAACTATTCTCTGCGCACGACCTTATGGCTGGACGGGAGCATCATTATGCCCTTTGCTTGTCATCTCCCAGACGGGAGCCACCCGCCTGTCATAGCTGAAGTTGTACCGCTCCCTGTGTAGCGAAAGGCGCAGACTTTTCTTTCGAATCAGTCCTGCTTTCCGAGTGCAGCAAATAATAAGTCTCTGCCATATCACGCAGAATTATTTTTCAGCTGCAAGGCAGATTTTCGACGACGTAGCGGTGACTACGGCTAGAAAATCTAACGAAGTAGCTGGAAAATCAGGCAAGTGATATGGTTGCTTATTTATTATTTGCTGTACTTGCCACACAAATCATGGCACCTTGCTATCGTGGCTCATGCTCATCACAATGGCAAAAGGAATGTAGCTAATGAATGTGTATTCAATTGTTAATGTTCTGTTTGCCGGTCATGGGAAACAGATGAGAAAAATATCCTCTTATATGTTTCCTCACTTATCTGGCAAAACCCGAAACCCTTTTTTGAAATTTCTTTCTTTGGACTGAAAAAATTTTACCTTCTCACTTGTTTGCTCACTAATTTGCCAAAAGTTAAGTCCTAAATTAAAAATTTTTCAAAATATCTTCTGTTTCTATAGTCGAACGAGTTATTGACCTTTTGAAAAGTACGCTCATTTCTCCCAAATAAAAAAAGTAAACAAGTGAGGCAAAAAAATTTCTTCTTACTTATTTACTCACTTATTCACCAAAAGTGTAGTCTTAAATTTTAATTTTTTCATTTTTTATTGTGGCAAAACTTTGTCGGAATTTTGTCAAGATATAAACATATCTGTACCAGCTCATTACTATTTTTGTTTGCTTCCTTTTCCGCACTCTTTAATTGCCAAAGGGGTATTAGGGGATGATTTTTCCCCTAACAAGCTGCATTTGGATTGCCACCTCTCTGCGAGAGGGTATGGCTATCCAAATGCGTTGCTTGCTGGTATTGTGTATTGATTTATTGCTTGTGTTCCAGAGTAAACTTTGGCATAATTACCTACCGAAAAAGGAGATGATTTGCAATTTTTCATATCGTTCTTAGCTTTTGCCATTCCTTCCGTTTCACTCAAGTCACATACTGTTATACTTCTCTACAGTTTCATATATAATTCCTGTTAGCTTCCTCCTCAATGCATTCATAGTGCGATAATAGCTACATTTCTCATATTTGACTTTTTCTTCATTTTTTTAATTACTTAAATGCCTATGCTAGCCATTAAGAATAGGACTATCTGTTCTATGGTGTAGAATCTGTATTATCAATTTAATAATCCTATATTAATATATCCTTAATATATAATTATTAAATTGATAAGCTACGATTAGATAACATTATGACTAAAACAATATACAAATATCCCATTATAACTATAATATTATTCTTGACATTTTTCTCGATCTTAAATATAATCAGTATTATACGCAGCGAAAATATTTCGCTAATAATTTTAAGAAAGGAGAAAAAATATGAAAAGAGTTTCTGGTTTGAAAAAGTTTCTGCTCAAGTGTTGGACTAAGTTAGCCAGTTTCTTGAAGTGGGTTGAAAATCACCCTATAATAGACAGAGTGGTTCTTCTACTTGTAAAGCTGATTAATTATTTCTTGACACACTGACAGAACAAAGATGGATTGGCCAGCTGTCTGTTTTTGATAGGTGGCTGGCATTATAATCCATAAATCAAATCAGGATACAAACTCATTTTTATAATATATAGAAAGGAGGTAATAAATGTAAAATGGAAAAAGAAATCGCATGGGATAGCATTGGTGAAATTTTAAGGCTATTGAGAATTTCTTATGACCTTTCAATTTCAGAATTATCAGAAAAAACGAATATTTCTAAATCCTATATCACAGAAATAGAGAAAGGAGTTAAAACCCCATCAGAAAAGATTATTAAACGATATAGTATCGGTTTAGAAATTTCGGAAGATACACTTAATTATTTTTTTAAAAGCTATTCTCATAAACACTTGCCTTACCAAAAACTATTGATGGAAATACTAAGAAAAATTTCCAAACTATGATATGGTGGATTTTATGAAAGGAGTGAATTATATGAAAGGACGTATTGTACTCGTAAAAGCAGATAAACCAGAACAAATAATCAATTATTTCATAATAGAAGAGGCAAAACCATTACCTTCTTTTAATGATAAAAACGATATTTCTTTTATTTGGGTAAATAGGTTGTTTCTTCCAGCTTTGACCATTTCTCGGAAAAGAGACTATTCTGAGATTACTTTTATAATTGATATATTGTGTGCTATCAGTCAACTTTTGAATAGCATGATAAAAACGGTTGTAAAACATGTTTATATTGGTTTGAAAAAGAATTGGATTCTGCCCGTAGATGTGGGATTTAGCAGCATTATTTCTCACCACTGTGATTCCCTAATCTATAAAGGCAATAAGAGTTCCTATTGCGTAAATAATATGTACCATCTTTTTATGCCCCAAAGAGGTTATGCGCAGAAGAAAAGAAATATAGAGCTAAATTCACAAACTTGTATTTCATTGCCAAGAGGAAAATGCTCATATTTTGATAAGATAGAAATTCATAGCACAGCACTATACAGTTAATCTATCTAGGTAGGGACTATGTTAACTTTCAAACTAAACTAATTACAAAGGGCGATTGAAAAAAGGGCTGCTAAACTCATTTAAATGATTATTAAACAGAAAAAGTATTCCATGGTGAATCTGTTGGCAAACTAAAAAATATGACCTCCTGTATGGTATAATTATTTTATCATTTGCAGGAGGTCATTTATTTGATAAGAAACTGAAGCAGGCACTGAATCACACTTTACAACTGACTCTTACAACTTGACAATTTTTCTAGTTCTTCGTTTACTATCCTATCCAAAAGTGTTACTTGCCGGTATGATGTATTAATTTATTACTTACGTTTTTGGATGATATCGTATAATAGATTTCGCAAAATCAGTTTTATATAAAAATAGACATGGTCTATGCCGTTTGGTAGAATTAAGCTACCACACAAAATTTTACTAAAAGAGGCAAAACCATGTCTGATAACATTATACTACTAAACGAGGACTTAATAAAGCACGATTTGAAAGATCTTGTCCGCAACAGCGTGGAAGAAACTCTCAATGCCTTACTCGATAAGGAAGCGGATGAACTGGTAAACGATCAAAAATACGAACGTTCCAGCGAACGCCAGGGCTACCGTTCAGGTCATTACAAAAGAAACTTCCATACAACTGCAG